>JAWOHT010000146.1:0-42631 GCA_046485045.1 Bacteroidales bacterium | reverse complement strand
AAGAATACATTTTGACTAAAAATTGATTTTGAATGACGAGTTGCATGTTTTTAATTAGTCTGTCCATCAGGCAGGTGGCAATATAAGGTGATGCAAAATACCACCAGCAGACATTTCTCAGGAGATTGACGATTTTTTATTAAGGCATTTTTATTGTTTTTATTTTTTTATCAGGTAATAATCTAATTTGGGCTGCATTACACACAGTATATGTAGGTATTATGTAGTGTCATTAAGAAACTCTTGTTTTTTAAGACTTTGATTTTGTAAATCTGAAAAATCTTCATAATCTCTTTTTTTAAGTAATTATTTCATCTGGATGAAAAATTAAATATATTTATACCCTTAAATCTTATCAAATGGAACTTTTATCAATGGAATCCTGGTGGGGCGCGATGGGCAATGCCGAAAAAATCTACTGGCTTATTGCAGTCCCTTCTACAGTACTTTTCCTTGTGCAGTTGATCTTAACATTTGTCGTTGGAGATGTAGACCATATTGCCGATGCATCCGATCATGATGTTTCTTTTGATCACGATCAGGGTATCGGTTTTCAGTTTATCAGCATTAAGAACCTGGTTGGTTTTTTTGCTATTTTTGGCTGGACAGGTATTGCCATGCTACATGGTGGTAAAACCATCGGGGCTACGGTTTTTATTTCAGCCATAGCCGGTATTTTGATGATGGTTATTATGGCTTCGCTAATGTATTATTTAGGTAAACTTACAGAAGACAGCACCCTAAACCTTTCAAATGCCATTGGTAAAATCGGTACGGTCTACCTTCGTATTCCATCTAAAAGAAGCGGAATGGGAAAGGTGCAGTTAAATGTGCAGGGATTTCAAACCCTCGACGCCATTACCGACGACCTGGAAGATATTAAAACAGGTGCAGTTATTGAGGTAATTAACACAGTAAATAACGAAGTTCTGCTTGTAAAAAAACAATAAAATCAAACCTATTAATCTAACCGATTATGGAACAATATTTAGTTTTGGTCGTAACGCTGGCAATTCTTTTTGTCTTTATTCTAATCGTTACTTTTCTCAGGCGTTATAAACGCTGTCCTTCTGATCGCATACTTGTAATTTACGGTAAAGTTGGCAAAGGACTTGAGGCTGAATCACGATCGTCAAGATGTATTCATGGGGGTGCAGCTTTCATATGGCCGGTAATACAGGATTATGAGTTTCTTGACCTTACACCCATTTCTATCGAAATCAACCTGAAAAGCGCTCTTAGTAAACAAAACATAAGGGTAGATGTGCCCTCTATTTTTACAGTTGGTATTACAACCGAACCCGGTGTAATGAGTAATGCCGCTGAGCGATTGCTGGGCCTGGCACAACAGGATATCAGCAACCTCGCTAAAGACATTATCTTCGGTCAGTTGCGTTTGGTTGTCGCCACAATGGATATCGAAGAGATCAACAGCAACCGTGACCTCTTTCTTGACGCAGTTTCGCGGAATGTTGAGGCCGAATTGAAAAAAGTTGGTCTGAAACTGATAAATGTTAATGTTACCGATATTAATGATGAGTCAGGGTATATAGAAGCTCTTGGTAAAGAAGCTGCCGCTAAAGCTATCAACGATGCAAAGAAAAGCGTGGCTGAGAAAAACAGGGATGGTTCTATTGGCGAGGCAAATGCAATGAAAGACCAGAGGATACAGGTGTCTTCGGCCAATGCAACTGCTGTTGAAGGCGAAAACGATGCTTTGATTCAGATTGCCAATTCCAATGCAACAAGAAGAGAAAAAGAAGCCGAAGCTGAAAGAAAAGCTGTGGCAGCTGAAAAAGTAAGTCAGGCCAAAGCCCTTGAAGAAGCCTATGCAGCCGAAAGAGAAGCTGAAATGAGTCGTTCTGAGAAGGAGAAAGCAACCCAGATAGCAGACATTATTATACCAACGCAGATAGACAAGGAAAAAATAGAAATAGCTGCCGAAGCCATTGCCGAACAGACCCGTAGACATGCCAAGGGCGATGCAGATGCCATTTTCATGAAAATGGAGGCCCAGGGAAAGGGTTTGTATGAAATACTGAGTATGCAGGCCAATGGTTTTGAAAAACTGGTTAAAGCAGCTGCAGATGATCCTCAAAAAGCAGTTATGATGATGATCGTGGACAAGTTACCTGAGCTGGTGAAAACGCAGGTTGAAGCAATTAAGAATCTTAAAATTGATAAAGTCACAGTATGGGACACAGGGGGCAAAGATGGTAAAGGTTCTTCAACAGCCAACTTTTTTTCCAGCATGATGAGTGCAATTCCTCCTTTGCAGGACCTGTTCAGACAGGCTGGTATGGAACTGCCCGATTTTCTGAAAGGTTCGCCCCCGGAGAAGAAAGTAGACCAGAAAGTTGAAACTGCCGATAAGTCTATGTTAGCAGAGTCTAAAGAAAAACAACAACCGGGCAAAGAAACCAGAAAGAAATAGAGCGCTGTAAAAAGGTCTTCGTTTACTTACCGGCAGTTTTGTGTTCCCGTTAAATATTCTCATTTATTTTTATTAAATTGGCTCAAATTGCATGAATTGTGTTGATTTTTGCTATTTTTATCATAGTCATTACATTGGCTTGAAATTAAACATAAAACTTCATCCAAAGTTGTTATTTTATGGAGAATACTGTTAATACAGAGAAAAGCGGGGCGATACCGGTTCCAGGCCAGGAACCCGGAAATGCCCGGGTAAGGGTATCAAAATGGTTTTTCAGTCTTAAAAACAAATTAACGATTGCTATTCTGGCTTCTGCATCCGGCCTTGCACTTTTAATTCTGTTGACTGCTTTTTTTATCCTCAGGGGTTATCAGTCACGTGAGACTTTTTCAGACCTTAAAGCCATCAGCCAGTTCAAGTCACACCAGTTAGCACAGTATTTTCATCAGTTTGAAAACCAGCTTATAATGGCCACCCGCGACCCCAGGCTTGCTGAAGCATACGATCAATTATTTACTGCATTTGGCGTGCTTGAGTCAGATTCATACGAGTTGCCCGAATACCAAGGGTTGTCTTCAATGTCGGAGATGTTGAAAGAATACTATGTGAATGAAGTTTTACCATCTATGCAGAACATAGGTATGGGAAATGTCAACCAGAGCGGGCTAACACCTTTGGATAACAAATCCTCAATTCTGCAGTTTCTCTATATTGCCAATAACGGTGCGCCCTTAGGGTTTAAGCATAAGATGATAAGTGCAGGTGATAGAAGCAGCTACACTGTGGCCCATCAGCAGTATCATTCCTTTTTCAGGGAGATGGTTTCGGCATTGGGAGTGTCGGATATCCTGCTTATTGATGGTACAAGCGGTGACATTTTATACACCTACCAGAAAGACATTGATTTTGGTACGAATATTTATTCCGGCCCTTACAAAAGCACCAACCTCGCGCTGGCTTGCCAGAAGTCATTGTCAAACAAGGGTGTGGGTAAGCCGGAATATTCCGAATTTGAATTATACCTTCCTGCAAGGTTTCATCCGGCTTCTTTTGCTGCTATCACATTCACTACCGGAACACTCCAAAATGCTATTGTAGCTTTCCGCTTTAGCTCGGCCAGTCTTGACAATATTCTTGCAGGTGCTGCCAACAAGCATATGAATCGTTTTATCGAGACAGGTGGCAATATTTATCTGGTGGGGGATGATTATACCTATAGGTCTAACGATTTAAGGATGAAATATTTTGAGGATGATTTTCTTAAAAACATTAGTAAAAGCAGACACAGTAAAAAGACCGTTGTGCAGGTTGACAGCTTGAATAGCACCGTAAAGCTTATTGACTTTGACCACCGTATATTTGAAAAAGCACGGCTTGGTTATGATGATGCCCGCCTTTTCAGAGATGCTGCAGGCAGTAAGGTTTTTGCCGTAATTACACCTTTGCAGTTACGTTTTGGCAACTGGTATATGGTTGTTCAAAAAGCAAAGGCCGATGCTTTTAGCTTAACAAATAGACTATTGTTTTGGGGATTAATGGTTTTGGCGGCTCTTACCCTTGTAGTTTTATTTTTTACCAACAAATTTACCAACAAGGTTTCTTTAAAGCTGAATACGATAAAAATCAATATGCATTCGGCCATACTCGGACAGGAAACTGTTTATAAAGAGGTTGATACGCACGATGAACTTGGGGCAGTGATTTCGCAGGTAGACGATTTTTCTGTCAGAATTAAAAACGCTTCTGACTTTGCATTTGAAATGTCGAAGGGTAACATGGATGTCTTGTTTGAACCGCAGGGCGACAATGATTTATTTGCCAGCTCGTTGAATAAGCTTAAAGACAGTCTCGTGCATTCCAGGAAGGAAGAGGAAAAAAGGAAAATTGAAGATGAAATGCGCAACTGGACAACCCAGGGAATTGCAAAATTCAATGACCTGCTGCGACACGAAAACGACAATATTGCAAAGTTTGCCTACAGCATTATAAGAAATATGGTGGCTTACCTGAATGCCAACCAGGGGAGTATCTTCCTGCTTGAAGGCGATGAGGGTGATGAACAGGTATTGAACCTCACGGCAAGCATTGCATGGGATCAGCAGAAATTTCTCAAAAAACAGATAAAAATTGGCGAAGGTCTTACAGGCCAGGCAGTGCAGGAGCGCCAGACCATATATCTTAAAGAAATACCCGAAGACTATATCTCTATTACCAGCGGACTGGGAGATGCCAGCCCCAGGGGCCTGCTGATTGTGCCTATGATCTACAACGAGGTGATTACCGGGGTTTTTGAAATAGCATCTTTTAATGAATTCAAACCGCATGAGATAGAATTTGTTGAAAAAGTTGCCGAAAGCACAACTATCACGCTTAATGCTGTAAGATTGAATGTGAAGACCAAACTATTGCTTGAGGAATCGAACGAACGGGCTGAAGAACTAGCCGCGCAGGAGGAGGAAATGAGACAAAACCTCGAAGAACTAAAGGCCACACAAGAAGAAATTGCAAGGGTGAAAGAGGAGAGTAATATAAAGGATGCTCAACAACGAGAACAGCAAAAGATACTGATGGAGCAGCTAAAGAAAAACAATGAGAATCTTATAGAAAAGACAGGGATACTTGAGTGGGAAAAACTTATGTTCAACAGGTTAATGGACAGCATACCTGCCCGTGTTACATATAAAGATGCAGACAGTCGCTACATAAGGATAAACCAGGCCAAGGTCAAAGCATTGGGCATTGGTTCACAGGATGAGGTATTGGGCAAAACCGATTTCGACATTTTTGGCGCTTCACATGGACAAAAAGCCATTGATACCGAAAAACAAATGATTCGTTCAGGTGTTTCTGTTGAAAATAAGGAAGAACTAATTCAGTTCAAAGACGGAAGAGTAACCTGGGGCTCCACCACCAGGGTTCCTTTACGCGATGCTGACGGCACAATTAAAGGCAGCCTGGTATTTACCTGGGACATAACCAATATGAAAAATTGTGAGTTCAGACTTGAAGTAAATAATAATATTTTACGTAACCTTACCTCCAACATGCCCATACTTCATTACAGCATAGACAATAAAGGGAATATTATCTTCTTTAGGTGCAAAGGTTTGAATTATTTGAAGCTCAAAGAAGATGAACTCACTGGCAAAGATTTCTACAAGATGTACCCCGAGCTCAAAACTATTCTCGAGGCAGACATGGGAGACGATGGTTACAGCTTTGTTCAGCATGTGGATGATCACGAGCTGAGGCACATAATATTTTCCAACAAAACTACCAATGGCGGTTTTACCGGCGTAGCCTTTGAATTGTGCGGTACAGACTAATGAAGATTTATTTTCATTATTTAGGGCCTGTGGCTTTTATTTTACAACTGAATTTTTAAATCTCTTTTTGCTAATACGCTTAATTTACAGACTTAAGCCAGGGTGGGATTAAATACCCTGCTATTTATTGCAGATTCGTTTTAATCTTATACATTTTTTCTTAATTTTGCCGCAGATTAACGAAACTTATACTTCAACAACAGGTAACCGGTTCCGTAGCTCAGTTGGACAGAGCAACAGCCTTCTAAGCTGTGGGTCGGGCGTTCGAATCGCCCCGGAATCACCAAATATTTAACCACTTACATGATTTTTATTTGTAAGTGGTTTTTTATTTGCAAACCATTTGCAAACAAGTCCATTCCTTGCACCCTCTCATTTCTTAATTTTCAAAACATTCACCGGATTGCCTTTGAGTAGTTCCGGTTTTTTATTAACCAAAAATTATAACCAATGAAAAAAGTAATCGAAAAAAAGTCTTACAACACTGAAACAGCCACACTGGTGGCTGAGTATTGGAATGGCCTCGCAAGTAATGATTTTCGGCATTTAACCGAAGACCTGTATTTAACCGAAAAAGGTCAATGGTTCCTGCATGGCTCCGGGGGTGCAATGACAAAGTATTCAGAAAGCAATGGGAATTCAACCTGGGGCAGCTCTGATATCATTCTGCTGACTGCGTCTGAAGCTTATAACTGGATTGAACGTTACCAGGGAGACGTTAAGGATGCCAACGAAATAATTGAAAAGTATTTTGGCAACGAAATTGAGGAGGGCTAAGTATGTTTTCATTTTTTAAACAAGAATACTCTGATTTCAGCGCTTTTCTGGAAGGCCTCAATAAACAGAATTGGGGTTCGTGGCCGTCATCTGATACGTGGCCACGATACAAAGGAATGCCGGGGTATACGATCAATCAATATGAGCAAACCAATGGTAAAACCTTTGTAGTGGTTAAATTTGATAAGCAGGTTATTATCCCGGACGGGTACGGGGAGTATCGCAAAGGCAAACGGTTTAAAGTCGGGGGAGATAGGAATTATCAACCGGTTTGTGAATGGTTTTAAAAAAGAGGGAGTTAATTAACTCCCTTTTTTATAGGGTTTAACTCTTGTTGGTAATCAGTAAGTTAATAAAAACCCCCAGCCAAACTCGTTGACCGGGGGAGACAAAACAAAGAGAGTAGAACTTAACAAATAATTCTTTCAGCTTTTCCATTTTTTATAAGGTATGCCAGTTTTTTACCATCCAATTCAAAACGCCCTTTTTCAAAACGAAGGCCTGTACTCTGAGCGATCTGTTGACCGGCAAACACACCTGAAATAAATTCCCGGTCAATATGCTGGTTTAAAATATCCCTCATGCTTTCCCATAATTGAAGTATTTCAAGTTGGTCCAGCGTTTCGGCATAGGTGCAAAATTGGTCACAGTCTTCAGTCAAAGCTCCCTGGTTCACTTCAAACTTACCGTCCTGCCAGCTAAATAAATGTTTTTGCGCCGGGGCCAGCCTGATACTTTTTACGCTATTGACAAATGACTGCCTGTTTAACCCATACATCTGGCAGATGATTGAAACGTCAATCTTTAATCCGGGAATCCGCTTCGTTTTGGTTTCTGTTATGATAATGTTATCATAATGAGCAATCGGATCACTGACATACTCAAAGGCCTGATCTCCGCTTTCAATTCTGACAAAAGGCTGGCATTGGTGAAGACTATCAATCGCTGCATTTAGATTGCTGCAAAGTGAATGAACTTGTTTTGTGTGTGCCGTAATGGCCACGTCATTTGAATAAATTAACTTTTTCATTTTCTTATTGTATTAAAATTTGGACTTCTATTTCTTTTTCCTTCGCTTCACTCCTCGAATTTCAAGCTTCTCAATTCTCATAATCTCAGGCTTTTCCCATTTTTCGGGCTTCGCCTTTTCCGGCTCCGGGACCAACCAGCTCAACTGGTTGTTGTGTGTCATTTTCTTTAGTGCGTTCATTGAAATTCTGTTTTTATTGTTTCAAAGTATTTTTTCAGGTTAACAATCTTGCTCATAATACTTCCAGCCGTCGGCTCTGAGGGTGGAATGATTTTTTTCAGCACACCGGCCACGAACTGCCATTCACTTCCATCACCAAGAATGTAACTGCCTTCACACGGTTTGCCGTCAATGGTAGCTTTATCACCAATTTGGATGTTCTCAGGGACAGGAACTCGCTGAAAATCAAGTTCATTGCCTAACACGTCCTGTAAAATACATGCTTTAACTTGCATGAGTGACTGGTTTGCATGTGGTTTTACTGCCTTAACTTCAATTTCATAAGGCTCTTTGAACTTATGGAACTGCCCCAGGGAATCATTAATTTTGAACTTTCGGAAAGTCAATGTTTGAACATTTTTCATTTTGTATAAATTTAATTTGTTTATTCATTTGCCATGCCGTGAAGCGCATCCGCAACACGCTTGCTTGTCGCTACTATAACTTTGCTCTCAACCGGTTCGGGTGTATTGTAACAAATTAAGATATCATCAGGCTCCGGCCTTTTTTCGGTTTCCCGCCAAACTCCCTGAATAAATTGAGAATAGATTTTATTCTCAAGCCAAAACACTTCCGGATCGCCCTTTATAAATTTCCTGACCGTAGCTTTGTCACCCTTGAGTATCGCTGCAAGAAATTCCTTTTTTTCACTAATCGTTTTCATCATCATTCATTTTTGATAATAGTTCATCGCATAACCTTGTTAACTCAGCATCGGAAAGCGCTGCAATATTTAAATTTGTCTTTTGATTGGTTGGTAAAACAAATTTTAATAACCTTTCAAAAAACAATAACTTTTTCTCAGCGTCCAGGCTATCATAATGAACTTGCAATTCGTTCACGTTCTTTTGAATGAACTGTAAAACAAGTTCTTTAATCTCAGTAGTTGCCTTGTTTGGTGTGCCTACCTGCCTGCCTCCGAATTTTTTACCTGTTGTGTTTGCCATTCTATTTAAAACTATTTTAGTTTATTCTTCTAATGTTGTTATTTTGAATCGGTTTAAATAAGGAATCATCTATAAACCCTTTTAAGTTTCCCCAATCGTTTAATTTTTTCAAAATATCTTTCATAATAAAAATCCCTTTTCTCAGCCGTGCTTTGGTTTTCGGGGTTCGTTGCATCATTATAAAAGAAAAATTCAGTTATGACTCCGGTCTTATCGCGTTTGAATGAATGCTTATCATCAACAATTGACAGAATAATTTTTTCTGTTAATCCCTTGTATTCAATCCGGTAATCTGAAAAAACCTCATCATCTGAATACAAAAAATGAGGCTGTTTCAGTCCCCTTTCAAGACGGCCTAAGGGTTGATATTCCCGATTGAATGTAGTCCATCCTTTAGGTGTTTTTATAACACCATAAGGCATATTGATTCGAAAAAAATCCCAAAGTGGCATAATTAAACCCTCCATTTTTTTTTGTAAATACTTCGAATTGTCCTTAATATTTCTTTCTCAGAGAAATCCTGACAGGCATACCTGAGGAGTTCGCGTTCCGTATTGGATTGTGAAACACCTAACCTGTGGCAGGCGCCGGCGAAGTCCATTACATAATTATTTCTGTTACCATGTGCGAAACTATTCCGGCTATCTACCCATTTTTTTAATTTCTCAAAGGTTGTACTGGATGAGGTTTGCTGTTGGTGTGGCTGTGGCTTTGGTATATAAACCCTGCGATATTCCTGTGCATCCCGATTGAAGGTTGCATCAGGATCGGAAGAAACGCCCCGAAGTCTGGCCACGTCCCCACAATTATCAATCACTAATCCCAATGAAGCGAAGTCTTTTTTTAGTGCCTGAAAGTGCACCTTGTGGCGTTCAGGATATGCGAGCGGTATAATAGCAAAACAACCGCGTCCGCTTACAGATAACGCACAGAAATACACTTCGGGATAACCGCCGATCGTGTCGCGTAAAGCTGGCCAGTCACTAACGTCTGGATTGCCTTTGCTGTCAAAGTCCAGGCAGATAAAACCACTGTGTTTTATTAAACGGTCATTCGCACGATAACTGAATAGCCCGGAAATTGTACCGGCTGGCAAAAGTGATTTAAGCTGGTCGCGTTCCTGTTTATTTTTTTCATTTCTGATTTTTGCAACCTGATCTTGAAATTCGCCCTTAATAATTGCAGCACAAAAATCGAATACGGAAATTTTGCCTCCCGGGACCGGTGTCCGATAGTTGCGAAAGAGTGATATTTTGTTGTTAACGTTCATATTTACTGAATGTTATATGATTTAGGGTAACATGATTTTTTTACAGGGGTAATTTGTTTAGGGTAATTAGGGTAACCTGAATTTTCAGTATTGCCACGTTGCTTGTCTATCAACACTTTCAGAAGGGGTAACATGAAGGGTAATAGGGGTAAAGTGAAGGGGTAATTAGGGTAACCTCCTATATATAGGAGGTACCTATTACCCTTACCCTTTTTTTGAGGTTTTCTTTCAGTCCTCATTTTGGGTGTTTTTTAATTGATAATGTTTTTCTTCGCAAAAGATTAAATCCATTTCAAGCGCCCGGGAAATGTGACTTTTGGCTGTCTTTTCACTTACCCCAAAGTTGTCAATGTATAATTCCATCAAATCTGTATGCCTTAACCTTTTGAGAGCAAGTATTTTATTTAAACGATTTTTAATATTTTCATTTAACATAGCGCTTTTGGTCATCATAATAGGTAAATCGGATTCAACAGGTAAACCATTTTCATCAATCACAAATGAGAACGGTTCTATATCCCCGTGCCTGGCGTAAGGACTGGAAACGGTAAAAACTTCATTGCGTTTTTCTAAAGTCAAAACAGTCTCTCCTTTTTTCATTAATGCCGATCCAAGGTGTCCGGTTGCATGGTTGTTGTCTTTGTTTTCGTGAATTGTAGCAATAATAACGATGTTGTATTTTTTCGCGATAGCCTGCAAACGGTCTGCAGCTGTTTTAGTTTCACGAAGGTCGTTTGGATCATTAACGAAGTCTGTCATAACGTCAACCGCCAAAACTTCGCAATCCTCACGGGCTGCAAGCTGTTCGAGTATTTCCCAACGTTCCTGAATTGTGAGTTCTGAGAGGTAATAGATTCCAAAATCTTTATGCGTAAATGGTAAAAGGCCGGCCATTTGAAAACCCCGCTTTAATACTTTAAAAACCTGTGATTTACTTTGCTCAGAATCCAGCCAATAGAATTTTTTATCGGGTGTTTTTTTTGCTGTCAAAGCTAAATATTCGCCTGCGTAGTATGCAGCGAAAAAAACACAGATTAAATATGTCTTTCCTGCTTTTTGTTTAGCCTTAACACAGATTAAATTTCCGGGTGATCCAATGATTTTAAATAAGACGGCAAAAAGCGGAAATGGCTCTTGAATTTCATCGGTGATTTTAATTAAAAGGTTTTCCGGGTTTAACGGTTGTTTGACCTCTGCGGATTCTGCCAAACTGTTGAGCGAAATTTCAAAATTTTTATTATCTTCGTGCATCTTTATTTCGTTTGTTTGTTCAAAATATTACCCGGCTTGCGACCGGGTTTTTTTATACCCGCCGGCCAACAACATTCATTAAATGTGCATTCATAACGTCGTTCGCAGATATTTTTTTAATTGTGGTCGCCTCCAACCACTCGGTAAGTTCTTTGCGCGAAAACACAAGGCGCTTGCCAAAACGCGAATGAGGCATCAATTTTTTTGAGGTTTTCTGATAAATGGCATGCCGCTGCAATCCTGTCAGTTCAATAGCTTCGTAAATATCTATACGGTCGGAAGGTATTTGAGGTGAAGGGATAGTTTTCAGCTCCTCAATGGTTTCCAATAAACAATTCCGCACGACTGTATGCAGTTCCTGTGAATTTAATTGGTAGATCGTAGTCATAATTGATTGATTAAAATTTTTATAAAATTAGAATCAATTTAATTATCACGCAATCAAAACAATAACGTAAAAAAAACGAAACGTTAGTAAAAAAACGTTACTTTTTATTTCAGGAATGAATCACGAAAAGAGAGGAGGTATGCTTTATAATTAGGATAATTTGTATGTATTGCTTTTTCAGCAATTTGCTCACGAGTTCCTATTATTGTGTTTAATTTTATTTCATAGCATGAGTAAATTTCAAGTATAGCACAGGCGGCCTGATCGGTTTTTAAGTTATAACGCTTCATTAAGGTTTTATGAATATCTTTTGTCATGTGCTTTAAAAAATAATTTTTTGGCCTTACTTTGCCTTTATCGGTTATAAATTCATTTACTAATTGGGCTTCCAATGATTCTGCCCGTTTGATAATCTCAGATTTGATAATTTGCAATAATTCAGGATCGAGGAAAGTATAAAACCGGGTTCTGGAACCTGCAATTTTTACCCCTCTTATTTTAGGATCATTCATTAATTTTTTTGCACTCAGGATATCATTCGCAAGGCTCTTTTGCTTTTCAAAGTCTAAAAACAATTGATGATAGTTTGTCTTAACGTATATCATTATAAATCTAAGTTCAATACTATCAATAGCGGGATAGTCTTTACAGATTCTCTGGCAAACCCTCACTTCAATTTTTGATTTTAAAACATTATCAGCCTGGTAACCGTCAATTATTTCATTCAAATAAAAGTTCAAGCTATTCCAGTAATGGGTTTCATCTTTTTTTCCGGTTTCTTCTTCAATAGCATGAATTAATTTTGAGAAACGGACAGATTTTTCGTCGATATTCCAACTATTATCACTCATCTTTTTTTATTTTCAACTTATTAATTGTCTGTTCAAATGTTTCCCATCTTTGGGCTTGCTCGAATGACTTTAAATAGTTCTGTGTGGTTTTAATATTGGCATGTCCCAGCATCTCTTTAATGAATGATTCAGATACACCTGAATTTTTCATTAGTGTGGCAATGGAATGCCTTGCCACGTATGAACTTAAGCCAAAAATATTTAATTCTTTAGCAATCTTATAAAGGTCCCGGTTAAGATTTCGCACTACATTCAAAGTGATCCTCCGAACATCAACCGGGGAGGCATCAATCGGCATAAATGGTAAAATACGGGCTTTTGGGCTTCTGTCAGTATTGCAATGCTTGTTTATTAAATTGGTCGCATCGGATGTTAAGGGAATTCTGATTTTGACTGCATCGGGGTCGCCTGTCGTTTTAGCTGTTTTTGAACGGTCGTAAATCAGTTCAGTCCCTTTAATATCCTCCCATTTCAATAATAATAAGTCCTTAATATTTATCCCTCCCAGGAAAAAAGAAAGCAGAAATAAATCTTTGCTTCGTTGCATTCCTTTGAAGGGTGTCTGATATTCAATAAAACTGGAAAGCTGCTCAATGGTTAATGCAATTTTAGTACCTGAACCAAGTTTTATTTTATATTTTCCATCATTGGGGATTTTTTGAAACGGATAACTGGCAGCTGTCACAACTCCGTCGCGTATGGCGGCATTGTATAAAGCGCGGAAACATCGTAAATACATGCCAAGGGTTGCATATCTTATTGTTGTTTTTCTGCCAACTGTGGCGAAATGTTCCAAATTTTCCAGAAATTTTGCCGTAACATTAGCGAATTTCAGATCCCTTTTATATTCCATCAGGAGTAGTTTAGCACTGTTGTATATGGATGCAGTGCCAACCTGCCCGGACTTATTCAACTCATTTATTCTGGCATCAAAAGCACTTGAAACAAGCTCCATTTTACCACGTCCCAGGCGACGGTTTAAAGCATCAAATGAAAAAACGTCTTTTATTTCTTTAACATGGTTTTCAATGATATCGAATCCGGATTTTAAAAGTTTACGTTTTTCCTTTGATTCACCTTTTTTCGAATTGGGCAGGTTAATCCATTCATCCAGCGAAGCATCGTAACCCGATTTATAATAACTTGCTTTCCTTTGAAAAATTACACGGTATCGGATAGGATATAGATTTTCTTTTTTCTCCTGACTCCTGTTTTTCTCCCGACGTGTGTCAAGTATAACCGCCCCGGTAATTTCACCGTGGCTAAAAATATACAGTGGTTTAATTTTTTCAATCATATTGTTTGCAAATTTTGAATGTACAAACCATTTGCAAACAAATATATAAAATATATGTAAATAAATATAACTAAATACAAATATTATTTGTACATTTATACCTGAAAAACAGTATATTATATATTAATGTACAAAGGTGTAAAAATATCAATAAACATGCTGGTTACGACTTCTAAGCTGTGGGTCGGGCGTTCGAATCGCCCCGGAATCACAAGGTAAATTAAAGGCCACTGTTAGTGGTCTTTTTTTGTTTATTAAAACTGGTGTGGCCTTAGTCATGCAGAAGCTCAATGAATCGGGATGAAGCATCTTTTTTTGCATCAAAAGGACTTATCCACATTCATTATTGCATTACTCAATCAAATGTCTAACGATATGAAAGCATGCTCTACCGGTGCCTTCGGGAGCCTCAGGCACCGAAAGAAGAGCCTCAGGCACCGACTTTCCCTGGTGGTTGAGGCTCCCGAAACGGTGGTTGAGGCTCCCGAAACGGTGGTTGAGGCTCCCGAAACCACCCTTGGCTCAGTTTTCCCGACTTTCACCAGTTAAGTCTCTGTATGCCATAGCCAACCGGGGCAATAATTCCGGCCTCCCGTTTATCAAAGCTTCTTTCTTTTTTCTGCTCCAGCCCTGTACCTGTTTTTCACGATAAAAGGCTTCATCTATTCTTGAATATTCCTCATAATAAACCAATTTTACAGGCAACCGCTTTTTGGTATGATTTGCCCCTTCACCATTCTGGTGCTGTTGCAGGCGCAGTTCCAGGTCAATAGTGCTGCCGGTATAATAACTGCCATCAGAACACTCCAGGATGTACATAAACCCTTTCATTCTGTTAAAGTTGTTTTGTCAGATTTGCCATTATTAGTTTCTTTAACTTTTATTATCTTTCCAGTATAAAAATTCTAATACGGATTATTTAATTAAAAGTAATATTTTTATCAATATAGTTTTTTATTTCAAAATTGCATCCATTATTTTCTTAACCAAACATCAACCTCTGTTCATAACTTTCCCCCATCCCCTCTTGCATCAAATGCCGGTACATTTTAAATTGCAGGTACAATAATTCGTTTTAAGTGTAATATTTAATTTCAGAGACTTATACCATGAGAGTGTTAAAAATTCAGACACCCGTCGGCAGAGTATGTAAACTGCATGTTCCGTCAAAGAGCAGTTCTGTGCTCATCACGCTTACCGACATCATCTATGTAAATTCCGACCGCAATTACAGTTACATTTACACAACTTGTCACAACTGCAAGGTTACTGTTTGCGCCACGCTCAAAAAAATAAGTGAATTGCTTCACGATTTTGGTTTCAGGCAGGTACACCAGTCTTACTTAGTCAACCTGATGCATATTCATGGTTACACCAAAGGCAACCCGTACATGTTGAAACTTACCAACGGCTACGAAGCCTGTGTTTCGTTGCGCAGAAAAGAGATGCTGGATTTTCTTGTCCGGTAGTTATTCATAAGTGGTATCATAATGTTTTTAACCCTGTCAGGGTTAGTACTAATCTTTCATCCCTGCAGGCAAACATTCTTTACAAATTTCCTTTAATACCATGTAATTATCCTCATAAAACATGTTCAGGATAAATATCCCTGCAATTACTGGCACGGTTGAACCAAGGCAGTTAATTTCATGGTCTTATAATTAAAAAAATTTCACCAACCAAACTCTTAAACTTATGGCAAGTAATTATGAATCGGGCCACGCGAAGAATGTGGCCAATCTGGGTAAACTTATTTCCTCATGTTCGGGTTATGGCGAGGCTTACAATCCGGGCAACGCATCGCTCACCATCAGTTCTCTGAATACACTTCTCGAAAATGCCGAAAATTCTGTGAATGCTGTCAATGCAGCCATTCCCGGGCAAAAAAACGCCATAGCTGCCCGCAGGGTCGCCTTTAACAAGATGTCGGATATTGCCTCACGTATTGTAAATGCACTCAAGTCTTCGGGTGTAAATGACCTTACGCTTGACAATGCTTCCTCATTGCTTCGCAAAATACGTGGCCGCAGGTCTTCTGCGCTGCATACCGAAGAAGAGAAAAAAGCACTGGCTGCCGAAGGTAAAGAAACAAAACAGGTATCGGCATCGCAAACCAGTTTCGATAACCGGCTCGACAATTTCGACAAACTTATCAAACTTGCAGTGTCTGTTCCGCAATATACCCCAAACGAAGCAGAGCTTAGTTCGCAGGGGCTCGAAGCGTTTTTAAGCGACCTGAAAACTAAAAATGCCGCCGTGGTTGAGGCCACAACAAGTCTCAATAACAGCCGCATGGCGCGCAATGGTTTGTTGTACAGCAAAGGCAGCGGTCTTGTGGATACAGCAATGGCTGTTAAGGCATATGTAAAGTCGGCTTTTGGCGCAGGCGATCCCCGCTACAGACAGATTTCAAAACTCAGCTTTAAAGGTTACAAGGTATAGGCTCCATTCCTGCAAAATTTGTAAGTCTGTAATTCAGGGCACTTATATAAAATGCTTTGGAGTTCATTCAATATGCTTTGGCACTGATGCAATATACTTCATCACTCTTGCAGTAGTTTTTGGTGCTGATGAAATTCTCATTGGCAGAGTTGCAATGTGCTTTGGCAATGTTGCAGATGTCTTTGGCGATCATAAAAATGTCGCTGGCAGCAAGATATAAATCTTTGGTAGTCATACAAAAAGTATAGGTACTGAAACAATAGTCTTTGGAAGTCCTGTAAAAATTGTTGGTGACGATGCAATTACCTTTGGTACTTTGTTGACAGCCATTGACAACTTGAGAATGAACCTTTGTAAACCAGAGGTCTTTTAATTCTTTTTATTACGAGCCAAATACTTTTGTCAGTATATCACCTACGGCGGTTGTAACCCATTTCCATGGATCCCTGCGAATTTTAACCTCTTCTTCACCAACTTTCAGGAATAATCCGTTAAGCGCCTTTTCTGTGGCAAACACACCGATACTCTCTGTCTGAAGAGGGTCAAGGTCATACCCGGTAAGTGATAGTGCAGCGTTTGTTATAAGATTTCCCTTAATGGTGCTTACTGCATTATTGTAAGTTGTGCGCAGTGTTGACCATGCCTGGTTTGCAGAAAAACCCAGCCCGAGGTTCTTGTTTAGGTTATTGTCTATTTTAGGTGCATAAAGTCCGGTTAACGGACTGTAAGTTTTCAGTTTAAGGTAATTGGTTGCAGCTGTTGAATCAAATGCGGAGGTTTGTTTTTTTCCTCCCGGAACCTCTCCCTGAAGTATTTGCAATCCCTGTGTTATACTCAGATCATTAATGGCGCTTTTAAATATTGGCGCTGCCTCTTTCGAAGCCTCTTCTGCTGCACGGTTTATAGATTTTACCACATTCTCAAAATGCGTGTTGAGGTTAAGATACGAACCAAGCGACGGGGCCAGTTTAAGAATTGCATTTATTTCCCCCTGTACTTTTAATGCTTCATCAGGCAATGGAATTTTAACCAGTGCATTACCGTAATATCCATTATTCATCGATAGTTTGGTGGCAGACGAGTCTGTTCCTACATTCAGCGCGGTTTTCAGTCCCTCTATGATTTCACCGTCTGTTAAACCTTCGGGCAGGTTATTCTCAAGCCATTCGCAACCTGCAAGCATTGCGGCTGCAATTATTATTGTAAAAAATATTTTTTTCATTCCTGTAGAGTTTTAAGCGATTATCATTCTTTTTAACGTGAAAAAAAACAATAGGTTTTAAATTTAGATAAAAAAAAGTCACAGTTGAACAATAGATTAATTGGCGCCATGTCACCTAAATACCTAACACCTAAGGCCTAACACCTACAGCTTCATTCTGTAAGACAATCCCAGCCCTAAAATCCTGCTGAGTTTGGGGTTCGGTTCCCCAAAACCGTTCTCGATCATATAAAAGGTTTCAAGGCTTAAATCTTTATAAATATCCCAGTCAAGCCCGATGGCAAACCTGTAATTGGTAAATTCGTTGAAACCATTAAGTTTGAAATATGGTTCAAAAGAAACATACGGGTCAACAAATTTGGTCATATTATAATCCATAGAAATCCTGTTCCTGAAATAGCTTTCAGATTCTCTGGTATGCTCTTCGAATGATTGTTGAAAGCGAAACCGGTATTTTAAAGCCAGCGGAAAGCCTTTTTTAGACCATTCATAAATAAGGTCTGCAGTATAACGGTATTTATTATGCGAACCCGGAAGGTATGAATACCTGAGGCTTCCTTTAACCCTGAAGCGTTTGTTAAGGTCGTAAAGCACTCCGGCTTCAGTTATTAAAACCTTTATTTGAGAAATGTTGTTGTTGAACCTGGCCTGTTCCTCCACATCTACGCGAAGGTCTTTGTTAATATCGAGTTTAAAGGTTGCACCCGACCAAAGCTCATTGTCTTTTACTTGTGAAAAACCAACAAAACAGGTAATGAAAATTAAACCTGGGAGTAAAAAAAATCTTCTTTTATTCATCATCGTGTTCCGGATATCTGATACTACATTCTTTTCTTATTCTGTAGAGGGTTTCTGTTTATTAAAGGCTTTTGCTATTGCCCATCAGAGGGCTTTCAGTTTCACCTTTGCCGAGGCTACCCATAGCTTCTCTTTGGCAGCAAAAATACTAATTATCTTTCTGCTAAAACGATCATTGTTAAGATTTCGTTAAATATTTTTGGTTTATAGAGATGTTTTGGTAATTTTATTGCACTTTTACATCAATTCAAAAATTTATGGAAATTCTGGATATAAAAGCCACCAACGATACACCTCGGGTAGTATTTGATCCTGATAGTGAAATTTTTGAAATTTCGGGGCGTTCGCTTCCCGAAGATGTGGTAACATTTTATCAGCCTGTGATTGATTGGCTCGATGAATATAAAATGATGCCCAACGAAAAGACGGAACTCGTTTTTAAATATATCTATTTCAACACTGCTACCTCCAAACTTGTGCAGGATATCCTTCTTAGGCTCGAATATATTCATGAAAACGGGGGCAAAGTGAATGTAATCTGGTATTATGAACTCGATGATGAGGACATGCAGGATCTCGGCGAAGAGTTCAAAGAATACGTGGAAATACCGTTTGAACTGGTTCCTTATTAGGTGACTTTAAACACCTCTTTGAGCAGGATCAACGCTTCGCTGCTATCCATCTCTTCTGTAAGGTCAAATACAGGTACGGTTTTTTCATGGTAAACGGTCAGGGCATTTGATAAGATCTGCGATATGCTTTTTTCAGAGAAAATTTTGCTAAGCCTTACTCCGAATGTGAAATCTTTATATGTTTTTATATCATTCCCCGAAAAGTCAGAATTATAACGGATAAGTTCCACTAGTCCTTCAACAGGACCGGCGGACAGGTGTACGCCGTTAAAACTTGAAGAAACGGTTTCAAGGCCGAATTTCTCACTGTTTACCAACAATTCATTTCTGATACTGCCTTTTGTGGCTTCTGCCGGATTGGTTTTGCCAATGAAATTGTTGCGGGCTGTTTTCCACGATGTATTTGAACTTAACCTAAAAGTGATAATAGACCTGCCTGTGGCAGTAAAATATCTTAATTGTTTGGGATGAAACCCGTTGATAATAAAAACCTCTTTTCCGTTAAAATCGAACCGGTTTACATAGGTGCCTCCTGCAAGTTTTTCAATTTTGCTGCCCTGGCACATCAGGTTGAGGGCCTCGGCATCTATAGATGAATTTTTCTCAAGAAATTCAAGGCTTCCCTGAATATTTGCCTCTTTAATGGAGATACCGGTTAGTTCTTTGAACTTTTTGCCGGCTTCTTCAGACAAATAAACAAGCGGGTTCTTAGATAACCTGTTTATTACCCCGTAATGCTGTGCAATAATATCGTAACGTGAAAGGTAGTCTGCCGATAATATCGTGATGTCGTGGATACGGAAATCATACCTGTTGATTTTATCTAAAATCAACCCAAAGATTTCATGGTACCTGATGTTTTCAGAAAGTAGTGTTATTTCGGGTTTTATGAAGAAGCAAAACTCGTTTTCTAAACACACTTCTTCATTTTTATAAACGATTTCGTAGTCTGTTTTTTTCCGCTGTACTTTGTCCAGCCTATGCAAGAGATCATCCTGAATTTTCCTGTACGGCATATTGTTAATTTGTTAAATAAAGTACAAATGTAATTTTTTTAGAGAAAAATTATAATAACTCAACAAATCGGGCCGATTATTGTTAATAAGTATAAGGTTATGAACAATTAGAAAAATCAACAAATCACTTATTTTGCAAGTGTTGTCAAATAAACAGCGGTATTAACGGAAATTTCAGGCAAAATAAGAAACATTATTTTAATTTTTCGTATAAAATATCGTCAACAAAAAATAAATGGGTTATGGAAACAGTAAGGGTTGTTAACAGCGTAGTGCGTTCGGTAGATGATTTTAACCTGTTAAGAATGCACAAGAAATGGTCGGGAAAATTATCGGACCATCTGAAAGAAAAATTCAGCCGGCTCAAGCTTGAATATACAAGGTCAAGAATTGATCATAATTATTTAAGGAATGAAGACGGGTTCAATACTTTGAAAGTGAATATTTAAAAAGAGAAGAAATTATTAAGATAGTAATAGTAGCTAATTAGAATTTTAGTTAAGTGTCAATGACCTGCGGTTATGCTGCAGGTCATTGTTTTTGTATCGTTTATTGAAAGACCTTTATTATTTTAAAGCTGTTTATCCCGGCGTTTGTCTCACCACAATTTCTTTAGTCTGGTGCTTGAAAAAAGCAGAAATGTCCTAAAATTGAATGTTATACTTGCGGATATCAAAAACCGAGGGCTGATAAATAAGTAGCAGTATATAAAACATAAAAGAAATTAGCCAGATAATTGTAATGTTAAACCAGAGGGTATCCATAACCTCTCCCCTGATCTTTTTCTCAGGGACAAACATTAATGCCCTTCCCCAGTCTGATAAGGGTTTCTGATATATCGGGCATGAAATCTGATAGACCCGGTTGTTAACTATTTTGTATTTTTCAGGTGAAACCAACATTTGTACCATGTTTGCTACTGCGCTGTTGTAATAGGTGTTTTTAGTATTTTCAAAATCCTCAATTCCGATGGAATCTTTTAAATGAGCAATAAAATTGTTTTTTAAAAGCAGTGATGACAGGTAGTTCTCGTTGAAGTGAAGCTTAAGATAGGTAATGTAATCTTTTGTTTCTGAGGCTATGAGGTTGTTATATTCATCGGGGTTTAGTTTGTCAAGGTATTCAAAAGGAAAAATACCGGTTTCGTCATCCAACAGGCTGAGATTGTTTTTGATCAATGTAAGATTGGTGCTCAGGGTGTCGGAGGCTGTACTTTCAGGATTGCACTTTGAATGAAAAGATTCTGTAAGTGGGAGCAGCGTATTGGCATAGTATAAATTGGTTTTCACAATTTTTTCAAACGGATAAATTGCCTTTTCATATTTGTTATTCAAAAACTGCTCTGTCATAAGTGCCTCATATGCCCATTTTGTCACCATCAGGTCGCCGGTTACAGGAGAATAAGGAGAATGCTCGATATTCATGTTGTCGTAATTTATCAGGCCTCCCCCAAGCAGCAGTTGTAATAATATTGTAACCGGAATGGCTTTTTCATAAATGGCTTTAAGAGTGCCAAGGGTGGAGGAAAATACCAAACCAAGGACAATGCCGGAGCAACAGACAGAGAATAATACCACCCATGTTTGCAGAAACATATCTTTGATACCGAGTATGGTGTTGCCGGCCAATGTGAAAAGAAGTGTCTGAAACAGGGCAATTATGAAAAGGTATGTAATTTTTGAATTTATGTAACTAAACCGGCTAAACTCCATGTATTCTTCTTTTGCCAGGATATTTCGTTCTTTAAGAATTTCATTTGAACTGATTGCTAATCCCAGAAACAGGCAAATAACCGAACTTGCAAAAAAGTAAAACGGGATATTGGGGTTTTCCGCAAAAATGTATCCTGAACCGGCGCTGTTTCTTAGAATAAAGCCAAGGACTATGGCGAGTACCGGTGCTGCAATAAGCGTATAAAAATTTTTCCACCTTCCAGGGAACTTGATTTTAAAATTTCTTATACTGAATATCCTGAACTGGGTCTCGAGATTAGGAAGTTTAACCATACCGGCAGGCAACGGAAAACCTGCAGGATTTTTACGCAAATGATGCAAGCCGGCATAATTTATCCAGGAGTTATGCCACTCCTGCGGGCTTATTGTCCGTTCTCCGTTTTTATCGGATGTATCTGATATCTTGTGCTCAATAAGCTGAAGGATGCTTTCAGGTGAATTTGCAACAGAGGCTACTTCAATCTCTCTGGTTTTAAGGTTTGTAACAAAATAGTCTGCTGTTTTATAGCATATATCGCTGTATATCAGGTATCCGCCTTCATCAAGTATCCACAGTTTGTCGAACATTTTAAATGCCAGGTGATTGGTTTGTCTTATGGGGGTAATAACAAGGTTTCCGCCGAAAGTATATTCGTGCAGCAGCTCAATTATTTTCGATGATTCACTAATACTAAGACCGTAAACCGGGTTATCAACCAGAAGAATTTTTGGCTCGCGCAGTAGTTCAAGGGCAATGTTAAGTAATCTTCGCTGACCCGGTTGAAGATTTTTTTCATATACCGACCCAACCACTGTGTTTCTTAACTTTATTAAGTCGAGTTTATCAAGCAGGTTGTTGACTTTTTTTGTAAGTTCTTTATGCTGCATTTTGCCGAAAAACATCTGCGCAACTAGCAAAAGGTTATCATAAACCGTAAGTTCGTCAAACAGCATGTCTTCTTCGGGAACATATCCGATAATACTTTTTAGAAGATATTTGTTGGTTTTCAGGTTATAATTGTTTATCTGAATTTTACCAGTATCCGGATTAATCCTTCCGGCAAGTAGTTCGAGCAGCGTGGTTTTTCCGGCACCTTCTTTGCCAAGTATACCAATGAGTTGTCCCGATCGCTCGGTAAGGGTTATGCTGCGAATGCCTTTTCTGCGATGGGGGTGGACAAAAGAAACATCCTCAAGCATAAGATCTATGGTTGCCAAAGACCGGTTTTCAAAATACCGGTTCTTAATTTCTGTATAATTTATCAGGGTTTTATTCTTGGTCTTCACCAGGGTACCTGGCTCCAGTATCTTAAACCTGCATACATTTCCAGCGCTGCCTTCAATTTCAAATTCACTGTTGTAAGGGCATTCTACCACGAATAGTTTGTTTCGTTCAAGAAACAAAACGGTCATGTCCCCGGTAAGGTTTTCTATTTCTATTTTATTAGTAATACGGTAGTTATCCGGAAGGTTGCTTTCAATCCAGCTTCCTTCAAGCTTTTCAATCGCTTCATCCGAAGCTGCTTTATAGATGATGATATTCTTTTTCAATTCTAATCCGGAAGGATTGGCCAGCAAGCTCCATATATCACTTACCTCTTCTCGAGATAAACCAAACCTGCAACCTATTGATTCTATTATCCTGATTTTTTCTTCTGCTGCCGGGATAAATAGATGAAAAAAGTCAATAACCAGCATTAATAATACAATGCGGTCGTTAAGCGATAAGGTCTGGATGGTGGTATGGGTGAGCTCGTCGAGCAGGAGCGAAGAAAAAGATTTGTCAGGATCTGATATTTCAAAGAGGGCGAGTTCCTGGGTATTGCTCTTGTATATTTCGGAAAAGGATTGTTCAACCCATTTCAGATCAGGAAGGTTATGATGGTTATTTTTCTTTATAAATTTAATAAACCCCTTCTTTGTGGTATTTTCATCACAACTAAATATAGACGCTATGAGGGCGCAATATTTAATAAGTGGTAAAAGAAAGGATTCTCTCATACAAATATTAAGGTATTTGTGTAAAAATACATATAAATAAAAAAACTCAGGTATATCTTAGGTTAAAATGAATTTGGCTTGTAGGTAAAATAGTTTTATTTACCCTTTATTTAACTGATGCTGCAGTTATAAAAAACGCTTACTGGCAGTGAGCAATATCATCGGTTTTTGATAATGAATATCATTTGGTATAATGGCGCATGAGCAGGTTTTTTTAAGTATCTTTGATATAGTAAAAAATAAAGTATTAGGGTTAATTAATACAGGTGTAAGTTCTTTGTTTGATAGGGTTTAATTAGTTTTAGGTGTTTAATCCCGGTTTCGGCCGGGATTTTTTTTACCCTGTATCAAAGCCCGAGAAATACTATTGCACATCCGCTAAGGAAAATCATAGCGCCGGCTATGGTATGGGCGTGTTTCTCAAGCCTGCCAAAAGAGAATGATTTTAAAACATATGTTGATAGAAGTACCACCGCGATCATGGTAAGAATGGTAAATACCGAAAAAACCAGGGCTACGATCAGCACCCCGGTAAAATTTTTTTCCGATGCCGGTACCATAAGCTGTGGAATGAGCAGCTCGCAAGGCCCGAGTGCAAATATAATAAAGAGCACCCAAGGGGTATAGTTAAATACTTTTTCATTTTTGTGCTGGTGTTTATGGTCGCTTGAATGTGTATGTTCGTGTTCATGCACAGTGCCTTCGTTATGCAGGTGTATATGTTTATGCGGCTTGTTTGAAGTTGAGCGGTAGATACCCCAAATCATATATATCAAGCCGAAGACAATCAGTCCCCAGGCAGCCAGATTGCCCCTTACCCCTTCGATATGTTCCATGCCAATGCCCAGCAAAACACCTATAATGCCAAGGATTACCGAAGTGCCGACATGCCCGAGCCCGCAAATAAAAGTAATCCATGTTGTTTTTAACAGTGTCCATTTGCGGGCTTTTGCCAGCACAATAAAAGGCAGGTAATGGTCAGGCCCGGCCAGGGTATGCAAAAATCCGATGGCCGCAGCCGATATTGACAACAGAAGAATTTCATTGTTCATATTTTCAAACTATTAATGTGTGTAAAAATTTAAATCTCTGTTATTTCAAATATTGCATTTCTGTCCCATTCGAGCCAGTACCTTAAGGCTGCCTGGCGAACAAGTTTCCAGTAACCTTCATCTTCAAGGCCGAATTTTACAATTCCTTCCCTGATGTCCCTGTTGATAATTTTCAGGTATTCATCTTTCAACTTGATTTTTATGCTTTTATCATCATGACTGAATACCGCTTCAGGTCTTGTGATACTATCCGGGGCCACAGATATGGTTCCCTGTCCGAGTGTCGCGCCGGTGCTTACCTGAATGCCATCGTTCAGACAACTGTATGGCGGGGTTATACCTGCAAAGGTTGTTACTGTAAGATGGTCCTGGTCTACATCGAAATATTCCCTGGCAAGTACCCCCATTTTCGCACCAACTATAGAAAAAATACCGAGATGTCCATGGAATTCATCGGTTATCACGCATGCTTTCCACTCTTCATGACCATGCCTGGCAATGGCAGAGTCTATAATCAGGCGCACATCGTAGTTGTAAAGCTCACGTTTGGTGGGGAATGCATTAAATACAATATTCCGTTCGGAAGTATAGTTGCCGGCAATGAGGTCATAAACCATTTCCCTTATTGCCTCAATGTTGTATGATGTATTATACCTTATCGAAATATATGGAAGTTTAATGTTCATGTTAAACAATTCGGGACAAAGAATATATGCTGACACCAGTTCATCCATGAAAATAAAATGGTTTTCTTTTAGCCTGGCGTTCACCTCAGGTTGCTGGTGAAAAACGGTGAGAGTCGTTGCAAGGGTGTTGTCTGATTTTAGTGCCGGTTCAAGTAGTTTCTGGTCAAAAATAAGTTCGCTGTTGCCTGTGTTTGAGATGATATCAACCCTTGTTTTTTCGGCATCGAGCACCCGGTCGGCTGCACTTGGGTTACAATCGTAATTGAAACCTTCGCGGGGGAAAGCAGAGCTGTTGTACCAGACTATCTTCTTTACCTTATTTGCAAAACCGGGGTATTTATCCATTAATTCGGCTGCCGATGAGAGCGATCCGAGACAGATGAAGGTGTACTCTTTTTCTGTTGCCATATCAAGAATTTTTTCAATGACAGGTGAAAAATCTTCGCAAGGGGCATTGTTCACTGCATTGCCCCATTGAATACCCTGATTGAAAGCTTTCCATTTCGGATGTATATCAGTTTTAAAATGATTGCACAAAACAGGTATGTAACCTTTCTGCCAATTTTTCAGCAGGCTTTTTAACCGGGAAGCGCCTTCTGAGGCCTCCAAAGTACCATCTGAGGCTATAAATGCCGATATTTCAATTTCGGGTCTTGACAATAAAAAACTTATTGCACGAAAATCATCGGTAGCACAGTCGGTATCAATGATGTACTTCTGCTTAAAAACAGGTTCGTTTGCGAAAATGGTTGAAAAATAGAGTAATAAGAAGAGCAGGGGAAGTATTCTGTGTGAATGCATTATTCTATATTCTATCTGAGTCATTTTCTGTATTATTTTCATGCCTAAATGTTTATTCAGTTATCGGGTTACTACTTTTTATTCATATTAATACTTATACCGCCAGAAAAATTTATTCCCGGCATAGGGTATCCGTAGTTAATGTAATATTTCTGGTTTAAGAGGTTGTCGGCATTAATAAACAGGTTTAGAAACCGTGTAGCCTTATAATTGATTCTGGCGCCTGCAACCGTATAATTTTTTTCAAAAATAACAGTTTCTTTGCCAACTGTTGTATAAAGATTTGCAATATGCTGTAAGTTGAGGTTAAAAGTAAACTTTTTCAGGTTGAAGGTAGCGGCGGCAAACAGGTTATGTTCAGGTGTTCCCGAAAGCGCAGTGTCCATGTGGATATATGAATAATTGGCATGGATTTTAAGATTTTTTGTCAGACTGGCTGATCCGGCAAACTCAATTCCAATATTTTTGAAATCTCCTGTATTTCTGTAGATCGGGGGTGGGGGGGCAACAGGTGGCACCATTATTATGCGGTTATCTCCCTTGCATAAATAAGTAGTAAGTTCTGTACGTATTCTATTATTGTTCCATTGCTGTATCCAGCTTGCCTCGTAATTCATCATTCTTTCCGGCTCAAGCGCATCATTTGCCGGAGGAAAGAGGTAAAGTTCCCTTATTGAAGGAGGCCGGTAGCCTTTTGAAACCGATCCCTTGAAAGTTGCGGTTGCAGTTGCATTCCATGCCATCCCGGCCTGCGGAATGATTTCGTCTTCGTAGGTTGAGTTCTTTTCGTACCTTACACCGGCGTTAAGTATTAATGAAGGCAGCAGCATATGCTGATAATTCACGTAGAACGCGTGGTTCCGGGTACTTACCCATTTATTGTTTAATTCAGAAGTTTGAAACTGTGGACGGCCTGTCGGTCCCGGAATGATCCTGCCGTTTTCGTCCCGGAGTACCGATGTTACCGGACTGCCTTTTCCGCCATATTCCATAAAATCGTAACCGGTAGTGAGTGTTATATAGTCAGATAGCTTTATTCCCTGGTAAAAGATTATTCCGAACATTGCATCGTTTGAATGCCAGCCGTCTGAGATGTCATGCTCGCCGAAATTGTAATACATTTTAAGTGCGCCATCAAGAAAATTGTTTTTGTTCTCAAGAGATAAGGCAGCTTTACCACGCATAATGTCAATACTGTATCCCGCGACACTAACGGTGTCAATGCCGGGGTCTGCAGATTCAAAAGCAGCAAGACTGAGATCGGCCACAGCCGACAGGTAATTATTGATTTTATACCCTGTTTTAAAGTAACCGTTTGTGATTTTAAAATCTGATGTATCACGATGGCCGTCAGTCTGGTCGTGGTTGACCGACGCAAAAATGCTGAGGTTTTTTTTACGGTATCCGCTGCTTACAGATAGTTTTCGGGTATCGTACGAACCATAAAGCGCCTTGGCATTGAGTGTTATGCCATCGTATTTTTGTTTTTTGGTAATGATGTTGATGACCCCGCCAAATGCATTTGATCCATAGAGTATCGAGGCAGGCCCTCTTATAACCTCTACTCTTTCGGCATCTGATGAAACATATGCATCGGGCAGGTGGTGCCCCATCATTCCCATAAACTGCGGATGGCCGTCAATGAGTATCAGCACCTGGGTTGTAGGGTTTCCTCCCAATCCCCTGATGTTTATCTGACCCGCGGCACCATTTGAAACTCCAAAGCCTGTCATTCCTCTTTCGGTAACAAAAAGACCTGGTATTTGCTGACTGATAACAGGAAGTAGCGACGATTCGCCCGATTGCTCAATATCTTCATGAGAGATTACAGAAACTGTGAGCGGAACATTTTTTCGGGCAACTTCTACCTTAGTGCCGGTTACTACTACTTCGCCAATTTCAATGGTATCTGTTAATCTTTGTTGGGCTGACAGCCCGGTATTAAAAATGATTATCAGGAAAAGCGATAGGATCACCCAGGTTTTCATTTTTTAATAATTTTTCAGGTGTTATTTATTTTTATTTAGTGTTACTATAGTATAAAAAAATTATTCGGCTTTACTCATCACCAGTTTGCCATGATAGATACCTTTGAGTGAAATAATTTTGTCGGCAAGTTCGGTAAGTTCCTGTGCTTTACCTTTTACGGCAATGGTTTCAAGACACATGTCATGGTTTAGGTGTATATGCTGCGATGACAAAATGCATTGATGGTAATCATGCTGCAGGTCATTTAGCTTTTTATTGATTTCAAATTTATGATGGTCATAAACAATCACAATGGCTCCTGCAACCAGTTTGTTGCATTTCCATTTTTTTTCGACCTGGTTTTTTTCAACGAGATGCCGTATAGCCTGTGACCGGTTAGGCAATTTATTATCAACTATATATTCATCGAGCTTTTCGAGTATTTCTATTTCGAGAGAAACCCCGAATCTGATAACCGACATGGTGTTATGTTTTAAAATAAAGTAACACAAATATAAAAATAATTTTAAGAATAAAAAGTGAGATTTTTTCTGCAGC
Source organism: Bacteroidales bacterium (assembly GCA_046485045.1). Lineage (GTDB taxonomy): Bacteria > Bacteroidota > Bacteroidia > Bacteroidales > UBA10428 > JAFGPL01. The sequence goes on along the minus strand of JAWOHT010000146.1, from coordinate 13,953 downwards.
AAAAAAATATTTATAGCAGTTGATAGAAGACTCCGGTTTTTGGAACTTTATAGCGGCAATACAAAAACATGCTACATAGTTGCTATTCAACAATGGTTAATTCATTGATAATGTTTTGTGCGCCTGCAAATTTATCAATTATAAACAAAGCATACCGTATATCGAGGGCAATATTTCTGCACATATCAGGATCGTACATGTAATCGTTTACGGTACCTTCCCAGTTACGGTCGAAATTAATCCCTATCAGTTGCCCGTCGGCGTTTAGTACAGGGCTGCCTGAATTGCCGCCAGAGGTATGGTTTGAAGCCACAAAGCACAGGGGCATTTGGCCATTTACCCCATACCTCCCGAAATCTTTCTCGTGGTAAAGCTGTTTAAGCTTTTCTGGTACCTTATAATCGTATATGTCAGGGTCTTCCTTCTCCATAACACCTTGAAGTGTGGTAAAACTATCATATAAAACTGCGTCGGCCGGACTGTAACCTTCAATACTGCCGTAGGTCATTCGCATGGTAAAATTGGCATCGGGATAAAAGGTTTTTTCGGGCTGCATAAGCATCATTGCCTCAAGATATACCGGGTATAATTCTTTAAGTTCATCATCAAGTGCATTATATACCGGATAAACTTTTCCGGAATAGCTTATGCCAAAGGAGTTTAAAATTTCGTAAGCAGGGTCTTTAAGAATTTTTTTTATATCTGTATTGATATAATCCGAAACCAGCTCCATTACAGCATCTTTATCTGTAAAAATTGACTTTTTAAATATTTGCCGGCTGTATGCATCGTAATCTCCTTTGTATTTTTTATGAATGGTTTTATAAAAACCGGGATGAAAACGCGGATCGATATTTTTATAGAACATTTCGAGCATGGTAGAAAATACCTTAATATCCACCGAAGTTTCGTAGTTTTTATAAAAGTTTACCGAATGGCTTTTCAACTCGTTGAGTATGTTATTTACCTCCTCTGGTTTCGAAAAGCCCGGGAGGTTTACCAGTTTAACGAATGATGAAACAAACTCTATCAGTTCACTGCCGAAAATAAGTTCCTGGCCATAGTCAATAGCAACGCTGTAAGGTTCTATTTCAGTATATATTTTTGGGAATTCTGCAAAAAGGTGTGAATACTTTGCCTGGTAAACAAGATTGTTGTTTGCCCACGATTCAAATTCCTTTTCAAAAGCCTGTTTTTTCTCAATGATATTAAACCTTTCAGCGCCTTTAACCACTCCTATCCATTTTTTCCAGGCATTTGCCGTGCCTGCATAGTTGCTGGCATATTTCAGCCTTATGGCATCATTCTTTTCCATTGCGCCGCGCATAATTGCAAGCTTTGCATCCCTGAATTTTATTTTTGCCGGAAGAATCAGGCCGGTGAGCATTTTCAGTTCATGAGAAGTAAGATATTGAAATGTTCGTGCCGGGTATCCCAATATCATGGTAAAGTCGCCTTCATTTAATTCTTTAATTGATATTTTGAGGTAATTTTTTGGTTTGTAAGGGATGTTACCAGGAGAATAATCTGCCGGGTTGTTGGCTGAATCGGCGTAAACCCTGTAAAGAGCGAAATCGCCTGTGTGGCGGGGCCATATCCAGTTGTCGGTATCGCCGCCGAACTTTCCGATAGAAGAAGGGGGAGCCCCGACAAGCCGTACATCTCGATATGTTTGGTATACAAACATATAATACTCTTTGCCGAAAAAGAAAGGTTCGATTTCTGCATTGCAGGTGGTGCAATCAATGGTTTCTTTTATAAGATCTTTTATTCTGAGTTTTCGTTGCTCGTTTCGCTGATGCGTCTCAAGGGCGCTGTCTTCAGGAAGCGCTATTTTTGATGTTACATCCTCTATACGCAGGAGAAAAGAGGCAGTGAGCCCTGAATTAGGTAACTCTTCTGTTTTTGAATAGGCCCAGAAACCATCGGTAAGGTAATCTTTTTCGAGCGTGCTGTGCGATTGAATGCGGCTGTAGCCGCAATGATGGTTTGTTAGAAGCAACCCTTCGGGCGATATTATTTCACCGGTGCAACCCCTGCCGAAAAGTACTACTGTATTGGTAAGGCAGGCCTGGTTTATACTGTATATTGCTTCTGCGCTTAGTCTGAAATTGTTTTTGTGCATGTCTTTAATGTTGTGTTTTTCAATCAGCAAGGGTATCCACATCCCTTCGTAAGACCATGCAATGTGCTGAATAAAATATAAAAGCATGAAAACAATAAATCCTTTTCGTTTCATTTTACAGATGATTTTCAAAATACACTCAATTACATGCTATTCATTGACAAATTTCTGCAATTCCAGAAACAATCTCTGGGTTGGCAAGCCCATAACATTAAAGTATGACCCGTCAATCTTCTCAATGCCGATATATCCTATCCATTCCTGAACCCCATAAGCGCCAGCTTTGTCGTAGGGTTGGTAATTATCAACATAATATGCTATTTCTTCGGGCAGCAGATGCCTGAAATAAACATCGGATTTTACACAAAAAGCGGTCTCATTTTCAGACGACCGGATACATACCCCTGTGAGTACCTCATGTTTATTTCCTGACAGCTTATGTAAGATATTCGATGCATCTTCGCGGTCAACTGGTTTTCCCAGTACCTCGCTGTCAATCCATACAATGGTGTCGGCGGTGATTAAAATCGTATTCTCATCTGGTAATTTTTTAAAAGCCTGGCTTTTTTTTCGTGCGAGATACACAGGAATTTCATATTCTGTTAACCCGGCAGGATAGGTTTCATCCTGATTTTCATTCACCATAACTTCGAAATTAATTCCTAATCCTTTTAAAAGCATATGTCTTCTTGGTGACTGAGAACCAAGGATTATCCGGCGACTGTTGATTTTTTTCAGATAATTCATTCAGGCCCTGCTAAAAAATCAGATATTGATGAACGATAAGATGTCTTGCAACAAATGCGAAAAATATTCCTGTTGCCATCATAAATTTAAGGATAAGGCTTATGTGGTGATATGCTTTTTTTGAATTGGCACGATAGAGCAAAAACATTGTCAGTGTCAATGGTATTAATTGAAATACAACAATATATATTAGGCATACAGGGTAGGTGAGGTGTGATACATAAATATAGATAAGTCCGCCGGCAAACACTGTCATCAGCGTGAAAATTACCAGTTTTGTCCATTTTATGCCAGCCACGATGGGGAGTGTTTGCATACCGTATGCCCGGTCGCCTTCAAAATCTTCGGTGTCTTTCACTATCTCCCTAATTAAAGAAATAATAAAAGCAAAGAGTGCGAAACCAATGATCCATCCTGCCATATGGTATACGTTGAAGCCCATTCCGTCGAGAAGGTTACCATATTCACGGCTCAGTAAGGGCAGCTCAAACAGCAATACCATCATGGGCACCATGGCAGTAGAGAATGATACAATCAGGTTTCCGATAATCAGTTGTTTTTTATATGTTGTTGAGTAAAACCAGAGTATCCCGCTGCCGACAATGAACAATAAACTCAGGTAGAGAATGTTCAATTTTAATGATAGGTAGATGCCAATGAGAATTGCAAGGCTGTTAAAAATTATGTGAAAAGCCATTGCCCACCGCCTGTTAATATGCCTTCCGACAATTACCGTGCCTGGCCTGTTAATAAGGTCGGTTTTCTGGTCGAAATAGTCATTGATAACATATCCTCCTGCTGTAAGAGAGATAATGGAAAAGGCAAGAAGGAAAAAATCGAAGTTTCCCATCCGGGGCTCAAAGCCGAAATTGTTCAACATGGGGAAGACAATACAATACCTCATGAGGTAGAATGTTGCGGCAACCATTATCAGGTTTGGTAACCTGATAAGCTTAAAAAAACCTGCAATATGCTTTATTTTTGTTACCATGAAAGCGCCCCTTCAATCATCCATTTGTTGTGAAGCCGGAGTACCTGTTCAATTACATCGCGTACACACCCCTGGCCGCCTTTTTTATCTGAGATGTATTTTGAAATATCTTTAATCTCCTGGGCTGCATCGGCAGGACAGGCAGGAACGCCTGCTATCTTCATAATCTCGTAATCGGGAAGGTCGTCGCCCATAAACAAAATGTTTTGGTGTTCAAGCTGGTACTTAAGCCTGAAATCTTCGTAATCAACATATTTATTGTGAGATTTGAGATAAATATCAGTAACCCCAAGGTTGATAAACCTTTTTTTTACCATTTCAGAATTCCCACCGGTAATTACAGCTACAGGGTATCCCTGTTTGATGCAATATTGCACGGCATATCCGTCTTTTATGTTCATGGCGCGCATGAACTCCCCTTCGGGAAAGAGAAATACCGAGCCGTCGGTAAAAACACCGTCAACATCGAATGCAAAGGCTTTGATCTGCACCAGGTCTTTTTTGAAATTTCGTATTCCGGTCATCATTTTTTAAATGTTGGGTAAAATTATGGCGCTTTATGATATTTTTTTTGAATATTGTCTGATAAAATGGCATAAATATTTTTTAACCCGGGGATGCTGTTGAGCATTTCAAGGTGCCTCCTTATTATTTGAGCATTTCCCCTTACAGCAGGCCCTGTCTGTGCCTCGACCGGTTGCATCGAAAGCGCCTTTAGCGCGGTTTCTTTTATGAGGGGATGCAGGATGCTGAAATCAATATTTTCTGATGCCAGAATTTCTTCAGCAATTCCATACATGCGATTGGTAAAATTGCATGCAAAAACGGCAGCGAGGTGCATTTTTGCCCTTGTTGCAGAATCGGCAGGATAAACCTCTTTTGCTACCATCCCGCCTAATTGTTTAATCTTTTCAAGGTTCGCGGGGGTGTTGGCTTCAATAAACAAAGGTATTTCGCAAAAATTCACCGGCCTGTTCCTGGTAAAGGTTTGAAGGGGGTACATTACGCCATAATTATGGCAAAAACCTTCAAAGATACTCAAAGAAGTGGTGCCGGAGGTGTGAACAACCAGCCCGTTTGTTGGCGGAAGTTTTTTTAGTACATCCCCGATTGCATCGTCAGAAACAGCAATAATGTAAATATCTGCATTTTCCCTTATCTGCCCCGGCTCTGCTATGTATACAGCATTAAGCTGGTTTGCAAGTTCTTTTGCTGCTGATGCAGTTCGGGAAATTACCTGTTCAATTTTTATATTATTGATGGCCAAAGCCTTTCCCAGATGCCAGGCAACATTTCCTGCACCAATCAACACGGCTGTTTTAATGTCTGCCGGCATAAAATCTGTATTACCGGTTAAGGACTTCATAGTTTATCTTAATCAGTTTGGCAGGTTCTTCTTCTTCCTTGCCAAATTGCTGAACAATCGTAAACAGGTTGAAATATTTTATCTCGATGTACATAAGGTACCTGTGAATGGTGTTTACAATGTTTTCGGTTTTCATGTTGGGATTCATGCGCAGGCTTGCCATAATAACATATTCCACGTTGTTCTTTCTCAGGTTATTCAGCAGTGAATCCGGTACAATGCCGTAAGTGGGCATATTGGCATTATTCAGCATATTTTGCAGTGTATCAATTTCGTATACAGGAATACCGTATCCTTTAAGGGTATTGCCAAGTTCAATGCATTCGGTACCGTCTGACTGACAGATGCCATATATCAGGTTCGACTGGCCGATAAGGGCGTCAATTGACTGGCGGGCCTGTATCTGGGGCATGGCAGGTAAGCCCTTTGCACTCAGGTCGGATATATTAAATACACAGGTATGGCCGCCGGCGCTTTTAATACGGTTAATTACAATGTCGCCCTCCTCCTGGGGTATCCTGAATATACCATAAAATTCTTTTCCTTTTGAATAGATAAAAGAGATAGAAGGTTTTCTCGAAGCAACCAATGCTTCTTTAGGCAGGTTTTTTCCCGTCCATTCGCTCAATTTCAGAAAGTTGATCCAATCTGGCGTAAATCCGTAATACATATTGCCTTCGATATTTTTGGAAAGAACTTTTTGGTTGATGGAAGCTTTTTTTACCGATTGGCCAAGACACCTGAAAAAGATGAGTATAAAAAGTAACAGTAACACAGGATATAAAAACCTGAAATTTTTCATTTTTGATAACTCTTCAATTCCAAACGCCAGAAAAAGCAATATCATCGGGATAAAGATAACAATCATCCTTAGCTGTCCCCACGACTGGTTCAGGGTTATAAATGTAGTTGCTACTGCAATTCCGAGGTACAGGCCGGTGAGTAACATCGGTTTATGTTTTTTAAATGCGAAATAGAGGGCAACAAGAAAAATAACAATTAAAATAATTGAGGGAAGATAGGTGGTTTCTATTTTAGAGGGATCTCTGAGACCGATAGAAGCAAAAAAGTGACGTGAGAGGTAAATCTTGATGTTCGCGAGAAAACGTTCAACCATCCCCGAAAAGTCTTCCACACCTTTGGCGGCATTATAAGGATCTTTGAGCATGATTAAACTACTTTGCTGAGCAACGGTTGATTGGTCTATGCTCCAGACCAATCTCTTATATAATCCGAAACCAAAATTAAAAATCAGGTAACTTGCAGCAAGGTAAATTATTGCATAGAATTTTTTGTTGAAAAGAAAATAAGCCCCTATTGCCAGGAGAATTGCCATACCAATGTTTCTTGTTATTGAAAGCAGAAAGATTAGCAAACCTGTGGATATCCATAATGGCCAGTAATCTACATAATTAATCTTGTTTGTAATGATTTTATCTATCAATTTAAAAGCAATAAAAAATGAAAGCGACTGTATAAACATATACAATGCTTCGCTGTATGTCTGGCTTGCAAAAAACAGAATATTGGCGCTTACAGAGATTATAAGCATTGTAAACACAAGCATTGTTGAGGTTACCCTGTTTTTGAACGCGAGAAAAAAGAAAACCAGGTGGCCGATCATAAGAAACAGCGAGATTATTTTTAGAATTACGACATTTACCCCGAAAAAAAGAATAGGTAAAGCGAGGAAAATAGAATAGAATTCACCATGGAAAGTAGGGAAACTTTTTCCGTTGATAAACCGGTGTGCCATTTGGATATAATTGGAATCATCGCCACCTTCATGAACTTTCACATCAAAAAGGTAAACACTTAGAATCACAGTCAGTACCAATGAAAGAATAAAAAACAGGTTTAACCTCTTTTGAAAAAAACGATCCACCGATGCCCTGAACCCTTTCTCCTGCATTGGTTGATCGGTACTTGCATCATGATCGGCTTTTCGTGTGTGCTGATTTTGTTTGGCCACAGGCTGGTTTTTAATTTTTGGGTGTTTTTTTGAGGACATAGGTATAGCTTCTTTTTTTTTGCTAAAATAATCATTTTGATCAACTCTGAGATATATTGAAGAACACTTAAAGCCGATTAAATAATTTTATTAATTTTGAGGCCTTCAAAACCAGTTTATTATTATAATTTGATAACAATGTCTGTTTCAAACACCGGTCAGCTTAAGAACTATTATAACCAGCTTGCATCAAAGAGAAAGAAATATCTTAACCGCAACAGTTATTACCACAGGTCAATCTTTAAATTTTTTCAAATGGTTATCCCCAGGGGCGCATCAGTACTTGAACTTGGTTGTGCTACCGGAGACCTAATAGGCAAGCTTGAGCCCGCACGCGGGGTGGGTTTGGATATTAGCGATGAGATGATACATCTCGCCAGGGAAAAATATCCAAAAATAAATTTTGTATGTGATGATGCTGAGGAATTTGAAACCAGCGAAAAATTCGATTACATAATTATCTCGGGAATTGTCGGTACTGTCAGAAATATTCAGGTATTGCTTGAAAAAGCTCAAAAATGGATGACCACCGATACACGTGTATTTATTGACTTTTATAATCCGCTTTGGTATCCGTTGATTAAACTGGGCGAGAAAATTGGTCAGAAAATGCCTGAGAAAGTAATAAACTGGTTATCAGTAGATGATATTGAGAATTTTATGTATATTTCAGGATACCAGGTGATTAAAAGAAAATATCTGATGTTTTTTCCAAAATATATTCCACTGGTTTCTTATATACTCAATAAATTAATTGGCAACCTTCCGGTAATCAGAAGATTATCGCTTAATAGCGTTGTGATTGCCAGACCTATGAAACCAAAAGAGGGTTCAACCGAAAAATTTTGTTCAGTTGTAATTACCTGTCGCGATGAAGAAGGAAATATTGAAGGACTTGTTACGCGAATACCAAAAATGGGTAAGAATACTGAAATTATTTTTGTGGAAGGACACTCCAGAGACAATACGGTGGGTAAGATTCAGGAAATGATTGCAAAATATCCTGAAAAAGACATTAAGATACTCAAGCAGAAAGGAATAGGTCAGGGAGATGCATTTAGGTACGGTTATGATGAAGCCAAAGGCGACTTTGTGATCTGGCTCGAAGCTGACCTTACAACCCCCCCAGAGGAGGCCATACATTTCTGGGAAGCCTATATCAATAATACCGGAGAATACGTAAACGGCAGCAGGTTTATTTATAAGATGGATAAAAGCGCCATGCCCCTGTTTAACTTTCTCGGGAACAGGTTTTTCGGAATTCTTTTCACATCGCTGCTTAAACAGCGTTTTACCGATACCCTCTGCGGATTCAAAGGAATTTCAAAAAAGAATTATTTAAAAATAAGACAGCAAATTGACTATTTTGGCGATTTTGATCCGTTTGGCGATTTTGAACTTATTTTCGGGGCTATTAGGAATAACCTGAAAGTGGCTGAAATTCCGGTTCATTATCAGCCCAGACAGTATGGTGAGTCAAAGGCTTACGGGCAATCTTTCTTTAGTTTTATGAAGCATGCCATGCTACTGTTGCGGATGAGTTTTATTGCATTCAGAAAGTTTATTATTTCATAATGGATAAATCAATATTTGAAGAGAGACACCACTTCTCAGCATTCTGGCAAAACAAGTTATCGTGTTCGTTGTCAATACGTTACATAAATTTTTGTAGGGCATTAAAGCTGCCTTTTGGTTCGTCAATGATTTCTATTTTACATAAATCCTAACATCATGGCATACAAAATATTTCAGATTCAACCTTATTTCGATAAGGCAGAGATAAAAAACCTTAAAAGGGCAATTAAAACAGGTTGGGTAACCGAAGGCCCGTTTTCACAGGAATTTTTAGAATCAATTAAAGTTTTTACAGGTGCTAAATACGCTGTACTGGCCAACAACGGCACGCTGGCCCTCTTTCTCTCTCTGCTTGCTGTGGGTGTGAAAGAGGGTGATGAAGTTATAGTGCCTGATTTTACGTTCAATGCCTCAGCATCTTCGATAGCTTTTACTGGTGCTACTCCTGTATTTGTAGATATTCGCACCGACGACCTTCAGATAGATGTATCGCAGATTGAAAAAGCCATAACAAAAAACACCAAAGCCATTATGCCGGTGCATATTTACGGGCAGTCGTGCGATATGGACCCCATTATGGAGATTGCCCTAAAGCACAACCTGCTGGTAGTTGAAGATGCTGCCCAGGGGTTTGGCGTTTTTTATAAGAACAAACATACCGGTACGATCGGTGATGTGGGAATGATATCATTTTTTGCTGACAAGACAATTACCACAGGCGAGGGCGCTGTGGTGCTGACCAATAACGAAGAGATTTTCAATAAACTAAAAATGCTGAGAAACCAGGGTCGGCCCAACAGCGGAACCTTTATTCATCCAGAACTGGGTATGAATTTTCGCATGACCGATCTTCAGTGTGCCCTGGGCGTAGCCCAGTTTAAAAAATTTGAAAAGATCAAAGAGATAAAACTCAAAAATCACAGGCTTTATGAGAAGTACCTCGAACCTGTAGCTGAAATAGAATATGTGAAAGTGAATGAGTTTACAACATTTGTTCCTTTCAGGGTAAATGTGAAAGTACCAAAGCTTGAAGAGCTGATAAACCATCTTGAAAACAATGGAATACAAACCCGCAGGATGTTTTATCCGCTTCACCGGCAGCCCTGTTTCAGCTATCTGAAATACAAAGAAGATGAATTCCCCTGCTCCGACGAGGCTTATGCAAAGGGGATGTCTCTGGCGATACATTGCGGACTGAAAGAGAAGAATATTAAGTATATTTGTGAAAGAATAAAAGATTTTTTTAACAATTGACATCAAATGTTTTTGAAGTTGGTTTATGATCATAGGTTTTTTTCTTTTATAACACAAATAAATGGAATTACAAAATTTCAAAGAAGATTATTCGGTTTTATATCAAGATTATTGAAATTCAAAATTTTTGTATTTCCGTTGGTCATAATTGAAAGGTTGCTGGCGCTTTTACTTACATTGCCTGTCCCGATTTATTCCAACATTGTTTATGTTTTTATAAAATCTTTCAATGGATTTTTGGGTTATTACATAAGGGCACTTTATTATAGCATAAAAGCCAGGAAGTGGAAGGGAAATATTATTATTGAAGAAGATGTAGTTTTTGAAAATATTGATAAATATGAGTTTGATGAATTTGTAATGATTGACAAAAAAGTGATCATAGGAGCCGATAAGATGAAAATTGGCATTGGTTGCCATATTGCCATGGGAACCATTGTTTCTAAAGGAGGAGAATTTATTATGGAAGATTTTGCCGCCATCAGTTATGGATGCATTATGATTGCTGCCTCTGACAGTCCTACTGGTGGCTATAGAACAAGTGGCCCTATGATACCAAATTACCAGCGAAATGTCACTCAGGGTAAAATTGTACTTAAAAAAGATTCGTGGGTTACTTCAAACGTTGTACTCCTACCTAATACCACCGTTGGCGAAGGTGCAATCGTACCACCAAATTCTGTGATCAGTAAAAATGTTAAAGATTGGAAAATAAGGCTTATTGACATCAGAAAAGAGTATGTAGACAGGGAAAAGATAAAGTTCAGCGACCCTTCTTACGACTAAGCAAAGTGCATTGGGATATATCAGGTTATTTAAAGAATATAGGACTTTTTTTTTACCCTGCGCTATAACCCCCGTCAATAATTATCTCACTTCCGGTAATCCACTGTGCCTTATCAGACAAGAGAAAAACAGCGATATGGGCTATATCCTCCGGAAGGCCTAAACCCAGGGGATGTTGTTTGATAATCTCCTCAACAGACGAATCTGGCAGTGAAGCAAACATATTCTCAACCAGGCTGGTTTTGACAACTCCGGGCAATATTGCATTGCACCTTATTTTTTTACTGCTCAACTCCAACGCCATGGCTTTTATGCTACTTGTAAGCGCTGCTTTGCTTGCACAATAAGCAATTTTACCCTCCTTGCCAAACTTACCCATAACAGAACCTATGAAAACAAAACTCCCGCCTGTTTCATTTATAAAGCTTTTTTTCGAAATAATTCTGGCAAGTTCAAGTCCGGCAATAACATTAACACTGAATAATTGATCATAATATTCTGGCTTCATATTTCTAAAGGGCATTGTTAACTCAATTCCTGCAGCATGCACAAAACATGAAATCTTTCCAATTCTCTGGACAGATTCTGAAATAACAGCATCTAATTTTGAATAATTTGTTATGTCTAAGGAAAAAGCCTGGTGATTACCAATGTCTAATTTCCGTAAAGTTTCCTCAAGCCTGTCATTATTACGGGCAATCAAAATAATGTTGGCGCCACATTTGCTTGCTTCAACGGCAATTTGTCGGCCAATTCCTGAAGATGCCCCTGTTATAACTATATTTTTATTGGAAAGTGTTTTCAATCTTCAAATTCTACCTCTCCGATCAACTTCATTAAATCTTTTACAGTAATGATAGCATTTAATTGTTGAGCAGTGAATTTTTTTCCAAATTTTTCGTCACAAAATGCAATTACAGATAAAATTGACATCGAATCATACCCTTCAAGTGCTTTAACATTGGTGCTTTCATTTAAATTGGTTACATCAAGCTCAAGATACTCCAAAAGTTCTTTATAAAAATCTTCTTTTTTCATTATATTTAATTATTTAAAGTTATATTTCTATCATTGTAGCTCCCCAGGAATAACCTACTCCAAAACCACATAAAAGAACTTTGTTACCTGGCTTTATTTTATTACTTTCCAGAGCTCTTTTTATTCCAATGGGAATTGTGGAAGAAACGGTATTCCCTGTTTCAAGCATGTCTGAGAAGAATTTTTCTTCCGGTATGTTTATTTTTTTTCTCAAAAATTCAATTATATATTTATTTGCCTGATGGAAGATAACATAATCAATTTCATCAAGAGTAACATTATTTTTCAGCAAAACATTGTTAACAGCTTTTGGTACTGCTTCTATGGTAAAATTAAAAATCTCCGGACCATTCATATACAGGCAATTTGGGTTGGAGATATCACCACTTTCATTGGTTACATCTTGGAGGTTAGGATTTTTGGGGTTCTTTAATGCCCCATTAGGTACTATTAGATTATTCATCCCTCCTCCATCTGTCCCAAGTTCAAAGTTAAAAATATGTTCTTTTTCATCCTGTTCAATAATGGTTGCTGCAGCAGCATCTCCAAATACTGTTCTGTTGCCCAGATCCTTCGGATGTATATGTTTTGAATAAGTTTCACTCATAACAAGCAGGATACTTCTGGCAGTTCCTGAATTTATCAGCCCCTTTGCAACTGCTAATCCGTAAACAAATCCCGAGCATCCGAGGTTAAAATCAAATGCTCCAACTCCATTGTTTAACTCAAGTTTTTTCTGAAGAATGCATGCGGTGGTAGGCAGAAAATAATCAGGACTTTGTGTACAAAGAATTAGAAAATCTATCTTATCCTTATTGTAGTTTTCAAAAATTTGTTTTGAAGCCTTATAAGCCAAGTCAAGTGCAGTTTCGTCTGTACCAGCAACATGTCTTTTAGCAATACCAAGTTTTTTTTCTATTTTGGCAGAATCCCAGCGATGGAACTCTTCTTCAAGATTTGAATTTGTAATTACTTCTTCAGGTAAATAGAATTCAATATATTTTATTTTGCTTCCCATAAATGTATAAGGTTTAATTTATTTTGTTCTGATATAGTCTGTATTTTATCATTCTGCGGATTTAATTTAATTATGGTTATCATCAATATATTTTTATTTCGCTAATTTCTCAATTTATAAATTATTTTCAACCCAAAAAACACTTAATTATTTCTTTTTCTAAAAAAAATCTTGAAATAATCAGGTAATTATTAATATTGCGAATTAAATAAAGAGATAATAAAACATTTAATTGAAACATTAATAATAAAAGTATCTGACAAATGAAAATCTTAGTCACAGGCGGTGCAGGTTATAAAGGAATTGTATTAACAACCAGACTTTTGGAAAAAGGTTACAAGGTTACCATGCTCGATAATTTTATGTATGGTTACGAACCAGCGCTGCACCTCGTTAAAAACAAGAACCTTACCATTGTAAAAGCCGATATAAGAAACAAAATTGACAATCTTGGCAGGTATGATGTAATCTTTCACCTGGCCGGTATCAGCGGATATCCTGCATGCGCAGCTAACCCGCATTCTGCACACCTCATTAATGTACAGGCCACGCGAAATATTTTAAGAAAACTTAGCAGCAGCCAGTTTATTATTTATGCTTCTACCACATCGTTCTACGGACGTTCAGGGGAGCCATGCAACGAGGAAACCCCCATTGCCCCTTTTAGTGTGTATGCCAATACCAAGCATATGGCCGAGCAAATAACCCTGGAAAAAGAAAATGCTGTAGCGCTGAGATTTGCCACCATTTTTGGCTTCAGTCCAAAGATGAGGATTGACCTTATGGTGAATGATTTTGCCTACAAGGCTGTAAAAGAAGGTGTACTGGTACTTTTCGACAGTTTTGCCAAACGTACCTTTATGCACGTAGAAGATGCGGCCAGGTGCTATATGTTTACACTCGATCATCTTGACAAAATGAAAGGCAATATTTACAACGCGGGAGGAAACCACTTGAACTATTCAAAACTGGAAATTGCCAATATGATTAAAGAACGTGTTGATTACAAGATAATTGACTCACAGGTACAGGACAAAGACCT
>JAWOHT010000074.1:0-4272 GCA_046485045.1 Bacteroidales bacterium | reverse complement strand
CTAACGCCACCATAATCAGCCCACGGTCTTGGGATATTGTCGAAATGGGTGTTTTCCAGCCTGATATGGCATTCGTAACCTATTCCGATAGCATAACCACTACCTACACTATTATAATAATTATTGTAGATATGGACATACCCGAATCTTACCCTGGGTTGTCTTCCCACAACACCGGGAGCATACCAGTTATGGTGCATGGTCACGTGCAATTTTCCTCTGTCACCGGTCGCACCGTCACTGTTACCGATAAGATGTCCGAATGCATGGCTATGTGAATTGTTAAAATAAAATTTGCACCAGGAAACCGTTACATAATCAGCTTGCCTTACGATAGAAAAAAGTTCGTCGCCTGCATCATGAAAAGAACATTTGGTAACAAATATCCTAGTTCCGCCGGAAATTTCCATTGCATCGCCACCTGCAGGCCCAAAATTGAGGTTCTGAATGATGTAATTTGTACCATTTACCGCAACCCGGCCACCGTAAAGTCCGGCATTCACGTCAGCCCCAACAAGTGTTGTATTAGAGCCAATTGAAACATCGCCAACATTAAGGTTCCCATGTACAACAATAACTTTTGAACTTGTACCGCTCACTGCCGATTTAAATGCAGCTGCAGAACTAACATGCACGGGTGTTGCATTTCCCCCGCCTGTTACACCAGCAGCATACCCGTCAGGCACTGCTATTGGTGGTTGCGCCATCGTCCAGGAGGCACAGAATAAAAACAAAATCCCCGGTATTAAATACATGGAGATTTTAAACGTTGTAATCATTTTTTTCATGGTTAAAAATAATTTAGTTAATAAATAAAAGGGTTAATATGTAGTATATAATCCATTACATATAATATCTGACATTATTTAAAAATATCTTGTCCAAAAAAATGGTTTTTCAAATTCAGACCTTTTGAAATGGTTGCATAAAGTTTCAAAAAGTTTTAAAATTATATTGGTAATTTTAAGACGAACTATGGTAAAAATCGGCAAATTACAAATTGATAAAAACGACTCGTAATGCGAGAACATACTTCTGTCACCCATCGGGTAATGGTTGTAAACAGGGCAATTTAAAAAATAAAAGAGGCTGCATATATTACTTTTTACGCAGCCTCATTCATTAAAACAGTTTCCGGATTTTATTCTTTTCTAATGTTATTTACAATTTTTTACATTTTAGCCTGATATTCTTAATGTATAATATCAGGACAATTTACAACCAGTCAAATTAATCCCTTTTCAAAACCTTATAGGTTACATTGTCAATGATTATGAAATACAGGCCATTGGGCAGGTTATTCATTTTTACTTCAGAACCTTTTCCATTTAATACTAGTATTCCCAGTGATGAATACAATGTATATTCTTTATCTTTTGATAAATACAGTATATCAGAAACAGGATTGGGGTATAACTGTAATTTTTGTGTTTTATCAGCTTTTACAAGTTCCTGACTTGTTGTTTCTCCAGATAGAATTTTGATTTCATGCATAGGGCTCCAATCGCTTCCGTTTTTGGTACGGGCTTTGACTATGGTGGATTTATTGATAGTGATGATTGCAGATGATCCGTTTACAGTTATAGCGCTGGCAGAAACCGAACCTTTCAAATCCCATGCGCGGGGATCGGAACCATCTGTGGTATAATAAACATTCCCGGTTGTCCCCTCTCTGCTAATTGTTAGTAAAAAGTCGGCAGCTGTTTTAATTACACTTGTATTTATTAAGGTTTCGGCATTTAAATATTTTGGCGCCGGCAAAGTTGTAAAATAGCCGCTGGTTTTAAGCTTTGTAATAAAATCATTTGCCCTGCCCTTCAGGTCATTTCTTACGGCAAGCCTGGCAGCATCCCACTCCTGGTTTCTGTCCATAGTAACCCCTCTTTCGTCGCCCCACCTGGCCGATTCACATACTATTGGTTTATAGATGAAATTGTTTAGATTGTCCCATGCAGCTATAACATTCTCATCAGTCATAACACCATCGTTGAAGAAATGTTTATATACCAGATCGTTAAACCGCATCCTGAAATCAACATTTGTCCAGAAAGCCTTAAAACCATTGTCGCCAGTTACCTTGTCGTCAATCATATTCGTCACACTGGGAGGCCCTGTTCGTCTGCTTCCCCCGCCAAATGCATCTTCAATATCCCATGGGGTCCAAACAACAGGCCCTTTGGGATTGTTGTTATTCCCGTAATAATACTGCGGGCCATCGCCCGGGTTGGAATACCCGTAAACCAAAAAACAAGCTATGCTTTGGTCAACCATAACCCAATTTTGCATTTCATCAAACGACATTTTGCTGTAATCTTTTGAACAAGCCTCGAAGAAACGGGATTTGCTTTGTCCCGGCTCGCCAACACGATCATCGCTTGCTCTACTGTCTTTCCCTTTTGCGTAAAAATAATCTTCCGATTCGCCACCAAATTGATTGGCCAAATAGTTATTATCCGGTCGCTCGCAAGGGTTGTATAATCCCCAGTATTTCCCGTTAAGGTAAAGGTGGACAAAAGTGCCACGCGACCCAAAGCCCGACATGAGTATCTGCAAATCTCTTCCCAATTGATCGCGTGTATATACCGTTTTTTCTCTGTCCCAGGTTGAGCCCCAACCTTTGTTGTGCCCTGACCGAAGTATTATTCTGTCGTATTTGCCGGGCGCTGTTTCAGATCCATGCGGGGCATCAGCAAAAATCTCATTTTTCAGCTTCCCCGCACCGTATATTTTTTTAAAAACCAAAGTAAATGATTGTTTATGGTCATAAGTCCCTTTATGCCATCTGCCACCGCCTCCCTGGATTTTTATCCCTGCATTTTCCTGCCAGTTTTTGTATTTATTACCTTTATACCCCTCCGGATAAATCATCTCAATCGAACATTCCCGCTCAAAAGCATCGCTGGTGTTTTCCAGGTTATTGCCCCAGTGAATGCCGTTCTCCCCCCACAAATCTGCTTTTGTCATTACAATTGACAATGTAGGGATAGCCGTTAATCCAGATAAAATATCATCTTTATATTCATCTGCATCTACGATGCCGGGATCCATTTCTTCGGTCCAAAACACTTTGCCAGTCTTTTCTGTAGAATAGTCATAGCCATAATCCTGCAGCATAGTGTTTTTTTGTCTGATAACCTGTTCCGGGAAGATGTAGGTATGGGTTTTAATTTTGGAATCTGTTAACCCCCCGGCATGTGCGTATGCCCTCACCAATGTGTTGCTCTTAATTTTTATTGGCACAGAATAATCCTGTCCGTTGGCAAGAGAAGGTTTGCTGCCGTTTAAAGTATAGCGGATGATAGCCCCTGATGTTCTTGTTGTTAATATGAGTTGAAAACTATCGGTATAAAAGCCTCTTTTGTAATTAAAATCTACAGCATCTGTTATAGTCTGCGTGTGAGCAGGTAATGCCTTCAGAATTAGTATAATGGTAATTAAATAAATGTATCTCATATCCTTTACTTACGGGATAAAGATAAAAATAGTTATCTGAAATAATAGAGATTGTGGCAAATATTCTTATTTTTTAGTGAATAATATAGGCGCTTACTGTGAAAGCGCCCTATTTGGTTTGGAGTTAGATGCGCTTTACTATCGATTGATGGGAACCAGACTTGTACTACATAATAATTGTTTTTATGTTATTTCCTTTAATCTAAATAATTGAGATTTTAGGTTACCCCCGAGTACTTCATAAGTATTATGAAATAAAAAGGGGTTACTACCCGCAGGTTTCACCCCATGTTGTAAATTTGCTTTGCGAACGTTATGAAATAAAAGAGGCTGCATATATTACTTTTTACGCAGCCTCATTCATTAAAACAGTTTCCGGATTTTATTCTTTTCTAATGTTTTTTACAATATTTACATCTATGCCTGATATTCTTAAAATATAATATCCGGCTGATAAATCCGACATATCAAGAGTATGGTTCATTTCATGAACCTTATCTGTCATTATAAGCCTCCCGGAAAGATCAAGCAGGCTGACAGTTAAAGTTTCACCGGGTTGTTCACTAAACTCAATGTTCAAAAGATGATGTGCAGGTACAGGGTACAAATTGGCATCAAGTCCGGAAGCACCATCTGAAAGCTCCCTGGTGCTTTTCAAACCAACACATGCGACTGGAGACATACCGGTACCGGTAATTTTAACATAATCAATATTGGCCAGGCCTCCTGATGTTGTTGCCTGCAGCCTTATCCGTTTTGTCCCTGCCGATAAACTTACATTTACTGCTGACGTTTCTGTCCAGGTTGTCCAGCTTCCGG
>JAWOHT010000075.1:0-5466 GCA_046485045.1 Bacteroidales bacterium | reverse complement strand
AATATTATTGCCAAAGCTTCAGGAGAACAGATTATTCAGGGATATGAAAGGTTTATACCTGACACCTTAAGTACCGAAGTATTTCTTGCAATTGGTTTCATGGTTTTAGGAATTGTAATCATCTGGTTGCTTGAAAAACTTGCCCGGACAGAATAGTAGTGAAGCAATCACCAATCTTCTGATATGAAACTCTACGGACTTATTGGTTTTCCACTTTCACACTCTTTCTCACAAAAATATTTCACCGAGAAATTTGAGAAAGAGCATATCTCTTCATGCAGTTATCTGAATTTTCCTTTGGAACAGATCGAAGGTATTTATAAGATAATTAACAGCAGTAAAGAACTTGAGGGTTTGAATGTTACCATTCCACACAAGCAGGCTGTTATTAGGTTTCTTGACGAGGTAGATGCCACTGCCCTGCATATCGGTGCAGTGAATACCATAAAGATATATCGTAATGGCAACAATATAAAGCTAAAGGGTTTTAATACCGATGCCTATGGATTTAAAAATTCATTATCACCCTATCTCAAAGAATACCACAAGAAAGCGCTTGTTTTGGGAACCGGCGGATCATCCAGGGCTGTTTCATATGTATTGAACACACTTGGCATTGAAGTTACCTACGTTTCGAGAAATCCTTCTGAGGAAAACCATGTCGGTTATTATGAAACAAACAAGGAACTTATCTCAGATAACCTTTTAATTGTAAATACTTCACCGTTGGGTATGTATCCAAAAGTAAACGCGTACCCAGATATCCCTTATCAATTTCTAACAAAAAAACATATTCTATTTGACCTGATTTACAACCCGCAAGAAACGATATTTCTTAAGAATGGTAACAAAATGGGAACTGTTACTATAAACGGCTTGTTTATGTTGCACGCACAGGCCGAAAAAGCATGGGAAATATGGAATGACCCGGTTCAGTAAGTCTTGAAAGCCATTTCAATTAGCTTCGCACTGTATTTTATACCATATTTTTCAGTGTTTTTCTGGCTCAATTCAAACTTAAGTTTATCGCCAACAACAATAAAATTTATGGCGGCACCTTCCTCGATCAGACCGTTTTTTTCAGCAATTATTAATGTACTCTTATTGCTTAACACATTTGCCAGATCACCAATATTTCTCGACTTGGCAAAGGTAAGAAAGAGAATATGGCATTTGTCAATTTCAGCGGGGTCTTTATATTGCTTTACAACAATATCCTGCACTCCGACTTTTTTACCTGTGGTATAGGTATTGAGTTCTCCGGTAATATCTCCCGAACCCAGCACCCCGATTACAAAAGACCCGGTTTTATATGTTGCCGGCCATTCGATCAACCGCGAAAAATTGTAAATAAACATCGCCTGTGTTTTTGGAATACTTGCCTGTCCCATCAAATACTGTATTCCAATTCCAATTAATACCATCAATGTAAATATCCTTTTCATCATCATTCACTTTTTAATTATTTGTACGGCAAAAATTCATAAATGTTATATCCGGTTTTAATATTTGTTGTAATTTACTAAAAATACAAATACAAATTAATCATACGGTTAACTTAATATCAACAGGATACCTGATATTTGTTAAAAATAGCCCGCAAGCAGGGGCCGAGGCTCCCGCGCTGCTTCTGTTCTTGCTTTTTAGTATCATATCAAAGTCATTTAAGTTCGTCTTACCCCTTCCAATATCAATCATCGTGCCAACTATTGCCCTTACCATGTTTCTTAAAAAGCGGTCGGCTGTGATGCTGAAAACCAATTTTCCCGGGGTTTCTTCCCATTTTGCAGCAGTTATCCTGCAGATATCTGTCTTGTTATTTGAATGCAATTTGCTGAAGCATTTAAAATCATTATAATTGAAAAGCAAATTGGCAGCCTTGTTCATCAGGTCAATATCGGGTTTTTGTTTACAATACCAGCCATATTCATTATAAAACGGGTCTTTTTCAGTAAGAACAGTATACCGATAGGTTCTCTCTAAGGCGCTGAACCGGGCATGGGCATCGGGTTTTACCCTGTAACAATCTGTAACAGAAATGTCTTTGGGCAGAATGGCATTCAGACTTTTGATAACAGATTTATTGAGAGTGGCTATTTCATGCGAAAGGTCAAAATGCGCAACATAAAATGAGGCATGCACACCTGCATCTGTTCTGCCTGCCCCAACGGTCTCAGTTTTTTCTTTGCATATTACCGAAAGAGCATTGTTTAATGTTTCCTGCACCGACAGGGCATTGGGTTGTACCTGCCATCCGTGAAACCTGGTGCCTTTAAAACTCAATTCAATAAAATAGCGCATCATTAATAATTTCTGAATGCAAAAATCAGATTTTTACAAGAAACTTTATGGCTAAATTGAAAAATTCTATCATAAAGAAACTTTTTTCAGATTATGGTTCAATTTCTTAAATGAACGACCTTAACACTCCAGAATATGGTTTAACATTTTTTAACAGATTATAAAACACAGATATACTGTATAATACAGATGTTAAGATTTTTTAAAACTTTTTAATGGGATAAAATTTGTTATTTTGTGGCTTGAAAATTGTTGATATAAAAAAATAACATATGAGCGAAATTGCAGTGAATATTAAGGAACTTAACGAAAAAATTCAAAGAGAGAGTTCATTTGTTGATATGGTAACCATTGAAATGAAGAAGGTTATCATAGGGCAAAAACATTTGATTGATAGTCTGTTAATAGGCCTTCTTTCTGACGGGCATATACTGCTTGAAGGTGTGCCGGGTCTGGCGAAAACATTGGCAATTAAAACCCTGGCCAACACTATTGACGCAAAATTCAGCCGTATTCAATTCACGCCCGACCTGCTTCCTGCCGACCTTATCGGCACCATGATATATTCGCAGAAGAACGAAGAATTTCAGGTAAAGAAAGGGCCTGTTTTTGCTAATTTTGTGCTTGCAGATGAGATCAACCGTTCACCTGCCAAAGTGCAGAGTGCATTGCTGGAAGCTATGCAGGAAAAACAGGTGACCATTGGCAGTGAATCTTTCGAATTGCCAAAACCTTTTCTGGTGCTGGCCACCCAGAACCCGATAGAGCAGGAAGGTACTTACCCGCTGCCCGAAGCGCAGGTAGACCGTTTTATGCTGAAGGTGGTTATCAGTTATCCGAATAAAGATGAGGAACGATTAATCATCAGGGAGAATCTTGGTAAAAAGTTTCCTGCATCCTCCACAATCCTGAAATGTGAAGATATCATCAACGCAAGAAATGTGGTGAAAGATGTTTATATGGATGAAAAAATCGAACAGTATATTCTTGATATAGTTTTTGCCACAAGGTACCCGGCAGAATATAAACTGGGACAGTATTCCAACATGATAAGGTATGGCGGTTCGCCCAGGGCAAGTATTTACCTGGCTTCGGCTGCTAAAGCTTATGCTTTTATCAAGAGGCGTGGTTATGTTATCCCCGAAGATGTGCGCGCGGTTTGCCACGATGTGTTACGCCACAGAATCGGGTTGACTTACGAGGCCGAAGCAGAAAACATTACTTCAGAAGATATAATTACAGATATCTTAAACAGTGTAGAAGTTCCTTAAATCTATGATAAACAAGATCTTGTGCATAGCGTCTTTTTTTATTGCAGTGATAACCAATGTTACCCCGGCACAGAATTATATTGGAAAGCATAAAGACGAAATTATCAGACTAATGTCGCAGGATTTAAAAAACTTTAAACAAAACAAAGATGTAATTAACCATACCTATAAATACCTGAAGTATGAAGATCGGATATCAGAACAAACCATTTTGTTTTTCTTATCTGAAGACGATCATTGCACATTGGTAAGATGGATTAGTGATTATTCAAACATAAATGATTTAACAGCCAGGCTGGATCAAAAATATACAACCGCCGGAAAGAATGCCTGGGCTTATGCTGAAAATGGTAAGAAGTATATGATAACCCTGAAAGAAGAAGAGTGGTTTTTTACAGTGACTTTCAGGTTACAAAACTGAAAAAATTTAATAGGGCCGATTGTGGAAGCTACAGATTTACTAAAACGTGTACGGAAAATCGAGATAAAGACTAAAGGGCTCTCGCAGCATATCTTTGCAGGCGAGTATCATAGTGCATTCAAAGGCAAAGGGATGGCTTTCAGCGAAGTGCGCGAATACCAGTATGGTGATGACATCAGAAATGTTGACTGGAACGTAACTGCACGGTTTAACCATCCATTTATTAAGGTCTTTGAAGAAGAACGTGAATTGACTGTTGTTCTTCTTGTTGATGTTAGCGGATCAAGGTTCTTTGGAACGCAATCTCAGCTTAAAAAAAATGTGATAACCGAGATTGCCGCGGTATTTTCTTTTTCGGCCATTCAAAACAACGATAAAGTCGGAGTGATTTTTTTCAGCGATAAGATTGAAAAATTCATCCCCCCGAAAAAAGGAAAACAGCATATATTGCGGATTATAAGAGAATTGATAGATTTCAACCCCGAAAACAGAAAAACCTCCCTTACCGAGGGTTTAAAGTTTCTTACCAATGCCATTAAAAAACGTTGCATCGTTTTCCTTATTTCTGATTTCATGGACAAAAGCTATGAAGATGCACTGCGCATAGCATCAAAAAAACACGACCTTGTTGGTATTAGGGTTTTCGATATCCGCGAAACAGAATTACCCGACATTGGTTTGCTTAATATTATTGATTCCGAAACAGGCAAGGATATCCTGGTTGACACTTCATCAGCTTATATCAGGAATTCGTACAAAAATGCCTGGAAGAAGAAAACCGAAGAGCTCAACGAGATATTTATGAGACTGGGGATTGATACTGTTTCGGTTTCTACCGAAGAAGATTATGTGAAACCGCTTATCAATCTTTTTAAACGGCGATCGTCTAAAATGTAATATTTTTTCCTTTCTCAGTTAACGAATATGAATAAAAATACTACATATCAGATATTGTTCATCTTACTGGTTATTATGCTGTTAAAAACCAATGATGTCTTTGCTCAATTGGTTTCTGTTCAGGCACAACTCGATTCGAATACGATTGTGATTGGCGACCAGATTGGCTTGAATATAGAAGTGAAGAAGAACAAAGGAGACATTGTTAAATTTCCTGCCTTCGGTGATTATCTTACCTAAGAAATTGAGATTGTCAGCAAAACTGCAATTGATTCTGTATGGCTTAAAGAAGAAGAAAAGGTAGTGTTGAAGCAGAAATTGTTTATCACAGTCTTTGACAGCGGACTTTATTTCATTCCCCCGTTCGAATTTGTTTTGCATAGTACAAATTCTACCGATACTATCCGCAGCAGGTCAAATTACCTCGAAGTGCTGCCTTTTCAGCTTGATACCACCAATACCATACGCGATATTAAAGCCATTGAAAAGGCCCCTCTGAGTTTTACAGAGGTTTATCCGTTTGTTCTTGCCGTATTGTTCATCGGGGTTCTTATTTGGTTTGCACTATATTACCTT
>JAWOHT010000065.1:0-4980 GCA_046485045.1 Bacteroidales bacterium | reverse complement strand
AGCATATACCCTGCCCCACCCGATGTTGGCGTCTTTTCGATTGATTCACAATCTGACGACTGTCTTAATGAAGTTGCTGACGAGGTTACCGTTACGGTTAAAAATTACGGGCTTAACAAAATAAGCGCCAGCGATACAATTGTTATGGGATATATTTTCGATGGCAACGAACCAGTTTATGATACACTATTCCTGGCATCGGAGCTCGATCCGGGAAACACGGTGCAATTTTCTTTCTCTGAGAAGATCAGTATCGAAACAGCCAGGGTTTACCAGTTATCAGCTTTTACCCTTTTCGAAGACGACCCCTGGTTCTATAGTTCTAATAACGACACCCTTACAACTACTTTTAATGCCTATCCTTTGCCTTTAACAAACCTTCCAGACACCATACAGTCGAGGGAACCCGATACGGTTGTCATAAGGTCGTACAAGGATGTTAATTATGTTTATTCATGGAAAGACACCCTGGGTGTTGAACTGTCAACTGCCGACACCCTTAAGGTACCCGGCGACGGATGGTTCTATCTGCATGTTACAAATTCGGGAGGCAACGGTTGCTACAATTATGACTCGGTATACGTTGAGTTGCTGTATTTTGATGTAGGTATGGACACCATCATCTCGCCGGTCTCTTCTTGCGAATTGTCTGATAACGAGCAAATTCAAGTGAGAATAAAGAACTTTGGCACCGATAGCATTGTCAGCAATACAAAAATAGCCGTTTCGTATATTTATAATAGCGGGTCTGCCGTTACCGATACATTGATACTGACTGAACCGCTTCAGTCGGGTGAAACCAGGATGTTTGCATTTAGCGGCTACTCTGAGGATTTCTCTTCGGTTGGAATACATCAGCTTAAACTTTACACCTATTTCGGGGGTGATACGATACGCAGTAACGACACGCTGAACCTGAACATAAGGGTATATGGTTACCCCGATGTGTACCTGGGTGGGGACAAAGTTGTTGAAGCGCTCACCTACCCGCTCAATGCCGGGCCGGGGTTCATCTCTTACCTTTGGGAAGACGGCGACTCTGTTCAGGTGCATGTTGCCGATGAAACAGGCCTGTACCATGTTACCGTAACTGACACTTATGGTTGCCAGGGATATGACACCGCTTTTATCAGGTTAAAAATCAGGGATGTGTCGCCAGTTGCATTATTGAACCCGGTTTCGGCCTGCAATCTTCTGGGAAATGTGAATGTACAGGTACAGGCCATGAATACGGGTAATGATACAATACCGGTTGGCTCTAAGGTATATTTTAAGTACAAAATGGGCAACGGACAAGTCAGAAACGATTCACTTGCGGTTGTATCTCCAATTTATCCGGGAGGTACTGTAAGCAGAACATTCTCGTATGTTGAGCATTTAAATACATTTGGCGAATACCCATTCATGATATTTGCCAATACCAAAAACGACCTTAACCAGGCAAACGACACCATATACGACACCATTTATCTGCAAACCAGGCCGATGGTTGATTTTGGCCTCGACAATATTTACACACACAAAGGGCTCAATTACATGCTCGATGCCGGTTATGGTAATTCATTCAGCTACCTGTGGCAGGACGGGGCAACCGATCAGACTTATGATGTTACAAAGTCGGGGGTTTATAAAGTAAAGGTTACCGATGACAGAACGGGATGCTATGCAAAAGACTCTGTGACCATCTTCCTGATTATTACCGATGTTGGGGTGACAGCCGTGAACTTACCTAACGATTCCTGTTCCGGCAGTTTCAGCAATGTGCAGGTACAGATCAAAAACCTCGGAAATTCAAGTATTGCTTCCGGAGAAACAATAAGTGTGGCTTATGAGCTTAACAATACACTGATAGGCGAGGATGCATTTTTACTGGCCAATGTATTTGCATTTGGGAGCAATATCTATCGAAACCTCAGCAAGACAATAAACATACCCGATGGCATACCGGCAACACTCAGGTTCTATACCAACTATTCTGAAGATCTTAGGCCTGTAAATGATACACTTACTTTGAATTATGGCCTTGTTAAAAAAAGCCCTGTTATTGATTTTGGCGATATCGAAGGTGTACTCATGACCAATCTCCCATATATGCTGATACCCGAGCAGGGGCATCCATCTTATCTGTGGCAGGACAATTCAACCACTTCTACTTATGTGGTTACACAGTACGGTCAATACTCGGTTACTGCAACCGCTGCCAATGGATGCAAAACCAGCAAAGCTGTGAAGGTGACATTTGAAACCGGGGTTGATGATAACGAACAGAATCCGCTTAACCTAAGGGTTTACCCGAACCCTGCAAGAGATTTCCTTAACCTGGAGATTGATCTTGCATCAAACGAAGATGTAACCATAGAATTTTGCAGCAGCGATGGAAGAATAATCTTCAATGACAAGGGATACAAAGGTTCACTTTATACACATACAATGGATGTAAACGATTTAACCGGCGGAGTGTATTTTATAAGGATATATAATCAGGAAATATCACAGGTTTACAAGGTTATTATCTATTAAAATATGAGGCTCGAAAACGACGGCCGCATTTATGCAAGTGTAGCAGGAACATCAACCATTCTTGCAATCAACACCAACTTAACCACAGGATTTAGCCTGACGCTTGCGGATACCTCCATTCTGACAGGGCATTTGGCACAGCCGGTATTTAAGGTGGTACCTGCCGGTGATATAAACCATGCATTGTATGCCCGCAGCGCCGGCCTGAAGAAATACGAGCTGAAAGACCACCTGGGCAATGTACGCGTGGTGGTAAGCGACAGGTTAGCAGCCTCCGGCGCTTTACCCGGTATAACCAACGATGCCGAACTGCTTTCGTACAACCATTATTACCCGTTCGGCATGCTCCAGCCCGGAAGGAATTTTGCGGCGAATACGTATAGGTACAGGTTTAACGGTGTCGAAAAGGATGACGAAGTATATGGCTCAACTGGAACACTTTACGCATTTGAATATAGAATGCACGATGCAAGGATAGGTCGCTTCTGGTCTGCTGACCTATTGGAAGCAAAATATTCTTTCTTATCACCCTTTAATTTTACTAATAATAATCCTATTATTAATAGAGAGGTTGATGGTAAGGACTGGATAATTACAACAACAATAAATAATAATGGCGACAAGACAGTACATATGAAGTTGACTGTTGCTATTATAAATTCATCAAGTATTAATAACCTTGATTTGAATTCGATTAAAGCACAGACAATTGAACAGTTAAAGAAATCATATTCAATTTCTTATAAAGAACCATCGAAATATGAAACTGTTAATTTGTATAGTGGTTTAGATAGACCAGCAAATAATCTTCCAATAATAACAGAGTTTAGAAATGTTAATGTAGAAGTTGATGTTGAAGCTAGAATTATAAACAAACTTGGTGAAAGGAGAGAAGACGAGCATTTAATACAAGTTATTGATGAAAACGTATTTGATAATCCAATTCGTACTTTAGGGCAAGTGAATGAAATAGGGGGTAGAGTTGTTAGATTAAACGCACGATATATTGGAGGAATACAATCAGGGGCTTTTAAAATGGTATTGCCACATGAATTTGGCCATACTTTGGGTTTAAGACACATTGATAGAAAATATGAGACAGGCTTCGAAAGTTTTTTTAAGATTGAAAATACAGATTATCGTGGTCCAAGTAGTCTTTTCCCTAATAATTTAATGTTAAGTAAGTATAAATCAGGTACGCTAACTCTTGATTATAAGCAAATTAATATGTCTATAAAGAATTATGAAAAAGGAAAAATTAATAAATAAGTGATGAGAAAATCTATTTTAAAACTATTTTGCTTTTTATTAATTTTGTTAGGAGCATTATTTATTGTTAGGATAAAACCCTCAGAAATTTCTTTTGGCAAGTATTATGGGATGTGTATTGAAAATTGTACAGAAATTTATTCAATTGATACATGTATCTCAAAGGATACATTTGATTTTTTCGATAATATTGAGATGTTTAAAAATGTTGAATTTAAAAAACCAATAAGAATATATTACAAAGAGAATTATAAAAAGCTAAAATTAGATATTCCATTATTTATGATTTTAGAGCCTAGAGGTATAATTGGATGTCCTGATTGTTATGATCAAGGAGGAATTTTTCTACGATTTAAAATTCTATGTATCAAGCGAAGCTTCTTAATTGATCCAAATAAACAACCATGTTACTATTTTAATTTAAATAAAGAGATAAATAAAAAAATTTCTTTAATTAATACTCCCCCTCAATAGTCCAAGGCTGTAGGAAAAAACAAAAACTGGCGCAATGCGTCCCGCTTGTGCCTTTTTGTTTTTGTGCAGGGGTTTTACCCCAGTTCGCCAGAGGCTGTGAAATAAATAAAACAAAAAGGTTCGGCTAAGGCTTTGCCTAAGTCGAACATATTTTAACAGGCTATTGCCTGAAAACCCTTCCCTGGCTTAAGTCTGTGACTTAAGCCTCTTAATCAAAGGAAGTTTATAACTTCAGTTTAAGACTATAAGTCACAGACTTAATCTCATACATTAGGTTTAAGTTAAAAACTTAAACCAGGGAGGGGGGGAAGGTAGGGAAAAGGAATAATGAATATCGAACAAGGAATAATGAATTTTGAAGATCAGAGTGTTTACCCCCAGTTCGCCAGAGGCTGTAAAATAAATAAAACAAAAAGGTTCGGCTAAGGCTTTGCCTTAGCCGAACAGCGGGCTGAAAGCGGGAATTAATAAATATCATCCACTTAATAAAACTAATAAAAGTGAAAAACGTTAACTTTGTAAGTACTAAAAAATTTACAGTTATGAATTTACTTGAGAAACGGGAGTATATACACAGTCATTTGCACCATGTTGATGAACGTCTCGTGAACGAGGTCTTTGAAAAGATGTTTACTATAATCGAAAATGCAGACCCGGTAATTGGATATGATGTACAAACAGGAAGGCCACTTACCCAAAAGGCATATAAAGCTGAAA
>JAWOHT010000060.1:0-25506 GCA_046485045.1 Bacteroidales bacterium | reverse complement strand
CCAGTCATTACAGCCATTAATGCGCCATAAGGAATATTATTGGCGGTATAGATTAAAGTAAATAATATATATGTAGTATATGCATATATTATTTTACCAGTTGAACTTAAATCAGGACTTGTAAATAGCAAAGATAATATCACACCCAAAGGAACGGCTGTCCATAATATCCAGGGTCGAAATTTTCCATACTTCGATTTTGTTCTATCACCGATAACACCCATAGCTATATCACTAACCCCATCACTAAAACGGGCTACCAATAATAATAATCCAGCTGCTGCAGCTGTAATTCCAAACACATCGGTATAAAAAAACAGCAGAAAGGTAGATACACCGCGCCAGGCAATATTTGCTGCCCCATCTCCAAGCGCATAGCCAATTTTTTCCCCGAGTGATATTTTTCCTGTATTCATATGATTGCAGGGGTGTTAAAATTTAAAATATTAAAAATCGATTTCTTTCTTTAGTTTGATATCACCAGAGGAGCTTCCGATCTGAATTTCATAACTACCCTGATCAAGCTTCCAGTCCATTTCTTCTTCATTAAAATAGCTGAACATTTCACGGTTAAGTATAAAACTCACTTGTTGGGATTGATCAGGATTAAGGTAGACCTTTTCAAATCCTTTCAATTCTTTAATTGGTCTTTCCACCTGTGGATTGACGGGATGGACATAAAGCTGGGCCACTTCGGCGCCTTTCATATTGCCGGTATTGGTTATAGAACAGGTAACAACAATATTCTCCCTCTTTTTTATTACGTTGATATCACTGAATTCAAAAGTTGTGTATGACAGCCCGTAGCCAAATGGGAATAAGGGCCTGATCTCTTCTTTTTCAAAATAACGATAACCAACAAATATGTCATCTTTATATTCTTCCCGAAGGTCTGTTCCGGGGAATTCCCCAATGGCATGTGCAGGATATTCCATGTGCGAGTTGGCGAAAGTCATGGGTAATTTCCCTGAGGGACTGACTTTCCCGAACAGAATGTTGGCTAATGCATTTCCGCCTTCCATACCGGGATACCAGGCTTGTAAAATGGCTTTAGCATTCCCCATCCAGTTTGCCATCTCAACATTACTTCCTCCAAAAATCACAACAACCATGTTTGGATTGGACTTTGCAATATCATTGATTAATTCTTCCTGCCCGGAAATCAACTTCAGGTTTGTTTTATCCAGTCCTTCAGCATCATAGGCATCGCGGCCCCAAACAGTTGGGTCATAATTATGAATCCAACCTCCTATAAAGATCACAACATCGGCACTGGCAGCCAGATCAATGGCCTCTTTAGCCAGTTTTTTATCCACTGATTTATCTGCTAAGGGTTTGTATCCTTCGGCATATATTATTTTTGAATCTGCTCCAACCAGCCCGGTAATTCCTTCCAGCGGGGTAACTTCATACAAAGCTTTCACTTGTGAGCTGCCACCTTCGTGGGCATGCTTCCTTGTAGCGTTATGGCCTATGACTGCAATGGTCTTGTACTTCTTTGCATTAAGTGGTAAGATCCCGTCGTTTTGCAGCAAAACAATTCCTTCTTCGGCAACCTGAAGCGCAACCTGTTGATGCGCTTTTGTGTTTACCTCTCCAGGGGTCCGGGTCCCGAACATCCTTGTTTTGTACATTACTCTGAGAATACGGCGCACTTTGTCATCAACATACTTTTCATGCACTTCCCCTCTTCTTATCATGGCTAGTGCAGAATCGGCCAAGTAAAATTTGTTGTAATCAGGGTTAGGGCCCATAGACAAATCAGTACCCATTTCAATGTCGGTACCGTATAGCAGGGCTTCCTTTGTATCATGTACCGCAGACCAGTCGCTAATCACAATACCTGAAAACCCATATTCATCCTTTAATATCTCATTAATAAGATATTCATGGTGAGTACAATATTGGCCACGTACTTTGTTATAGGCTCCCATAACCGAATTGACATCTGCATCTATAATACTGGCCCTGAAAGCCGGAAGGTAAATTTCCCGCAGGGCACGTTCCGAAACGATAACATCTACCTTATTGCGATCGGTTTCCTGGTTATTGGCCACAAAATGCTTAACACATGCAGAAATTTCCTGGTCCTGCACACCTTTGATATAGCCAACTGCCATTTGTGAGGCCAGGTATGGATCTTCACTCAGGTATTCAAAGTTGCGGCCATTAAGCGGAGTTCTGATGATATTTACACCAGGGCCAAGTATAATATCTTTGCCACGTGCTTTTGCTTCACTCCCCAGAACAGTTCCGAACTTATAGCCTAAATCCTTGTTCCATGTTGATGCCAGCGCAATCCCAACAGGCAGGTAGGTGACAAAATCTTCGTCGGTTTCATCTACTGTCCAGTCGCGGCCGTGTTCATGCCTTACCCCGTGAGGGCCATCCGACATAACAAGTTCAGGTATCCCCAGTCGTTCCACACCTCCGGAAGTGAAGGATGAAGAGGCATGAATCATCCCGATTTTTTCTTCCAGAGTCATTATTTTCAGCAATGAATCAATGGAAGCCTCCATGCCTGCATTCTTGTCGATTGAATGCGGTAGCTGGCAGGATGCCAGGAGGATAATCAAATTTAGTAAGAAGATATTTTTAATATTGGCAATTATTCTTTTCTTCATTGGGTATTGACTTTTGTAGATTATTTATTTTCAGTCCATTTCACTATTCCAACGCTTATTCGGTGGCACCTTTAACCAATGCATCAAGTGCCTGGTGATCAAAAACGACATTGTATTTCCTGTAAAAAATGCCAGATCCATTAGTGCCAATACCACCATTATCCCAATAGAATGGGAGTATCCCGTTTGCTTTTGCCTGTTTGGTTACATAATAAAAATAGTATGCCCTTGATGCCAGATGAAGTGTCAGATTATCACCGGTTAAGGATGACCGCCGCACTGCGGAATACTCTCCAAGGATAACCGGAATGCCCTTGTTTATGAATTGATTTTTCATCAATGCAAAGTTTGCAACCACAGTTGCCTCTTCTCCATATGTGGCATTACGAGTGGGGTCGGTTGTAGAGTGATAACCTGCGCCCCAGTAGTAAAACATATTTCCCCAGCTTTCATCCTTTTCCATGCCACAGAAGTTCCAGGGTGTGTAGTAGTGCACTTCTACCATCATTCTATTTGGGACAGGATCAACCGGAAGTGTTGTCATCAATTGGCTGGTTTTTGTAATATCGGTAGAAGGGCCCTGGATGACGAGCACACGGTAGGTATTTCTTCCCCCGGTAGAGCGCACTGCATCAATAAATGTCTGATGGTAGGATTTTAAAACGGCCATCTGCTTTGCATTATCCACGTTTGGTTCGTTAGCACTTGCAAATAGTAATTTTTCATCGAAATCGCGCAGGTGAGTTGCTATTTGCTCCCAGAAAGCTTTTTGTTTAGCGTTGTTTTCTTCCTGCTTTGCTTCGGTACAATTGTTTTCGAGCCACCCACCATCCCAGTGAATATTGAGTACTACGTACATACCTGCATTATCACAGTATTGTATAACTTCCTTAACTCTGTTGAGCCAACTTTCTTTTAATTGTGCCGTTGAACTATTGGCCATATATTGGTTCCATGAACAGGGTATCCGTATAGCATTAAATCCTTTTCTTTTAACTGTATCAATCAAGGCTTGCGTGACGAGTGGATTGCCCCAGGCGGTTTCACTGCCAATGGCCTCCAGACTGTTGCCAATGTTCCAGCCAAGAATAATATTGGCTGCCAGTTCTGTTGCAGTGCTACTCATACCAGACGCATCGGGCGCAATGGGAGATGTGTTGTAGTTGGGGTAATATTCACCTTTTTGATTAGCAGTGATTAAAATTGAAGGAGCAAATTCTGCACTTATTGTAATTGTTGCTGTGCGAGGATCGATTCCTGCATTTTTCAATGCTGTTACCTGAATCGTGGTACTTCCGCTTTCGCCAGTCTCCTGGCTGAAATTCAGCCAGTCAGCATCGGAGCCAATAAGCCATTGTGGCGCATCGGTGATGATGGTGAGCGCATTGGAATTTTCAGCACGTTTAAAACTAAGGGTTGTTGCATTTACAGAAAGGTCATAAAGATATTCAGATGAAGGTTGAGAAACTATAACTTCCACCGGTCTCGCATCCCCGGCAGTAATTGTGAGGGTATCTGTTCGGATGTTGAGGGTTTTGGTGCTTACTCTCAGGGTAACCAACGCCGTTTTCTGTGTGCCGCTGGTGTTCGACAGTAACAACCAGTCAGAAGCCGGATTGCTTATTTCCCAGGCATCTGCATTTGTCTGGATCGTCAGGTTAGCGCTGCCTCCATCTTTCAGAAACTCAATATTGGTTGGAGTGGCAGTAAGTGAATTGTGTTCATCTTTTTTGCATCCTGAGAGCATGAATAATCCTAAAATCAATATTTTAAAAGTGTTCATTTTGTTAATGGTATTCATTAAACACTGTATTCTTTACTTGACAACCTATATATGAGACTTAAAATATCAAGTTTATGATTTATTATTTCATTGTCATTTAAATATACAATTTCCCTTTAAATTATATAGATGAAGAAGAAAAATAGAAGATTATGGGGAGCTTATCATTGATTAATTCCAGATACAATCTCCCACTTAATTTTGCCCACGAAGGGATCTTCAACCAACTTCAAATCCTTAATGGTTATCAATTTCAGCTCTTGATTTTCAGGTAAACAAATTAGCGCGTTAGCCTCTTTATTATCACTGGAATAAACTTTAAGTGTTATTTTACCCCAATTCATAAACGCGGTTGATTGCGCTAAATCGATGTGAGGTATTATGCTGCCGTTCTTAACCATTACCACAATTGGTATTTCACCGGTTTCAACAGTATGCCATCCGGCGGTATACACTTTACCGGTTTGGTAATCAATCCATTCGCCATCAGGAAGATAAACATCGCGTGAAGAACCTTCTTCAAACATTGGAGCAACAAGCATATCGGAGCCAAAAAGATATTCATTATCAACCAGCCAGCTACCTGGGTCCTCAGGATATTCAACAAATAAAGCCCTTAACATTGGCCATCCATGCATGCTACTTTCTTTTGCCTGGGCATAAATGTAAGGCATAAGTTGATAACGCATATTGTCGGCTTTGCGAAACGCATTCAAAAAGTCCTCACCGTACTCCCATGGTTCGGTTGGTGGTGCACCATGGCTTCGCACATGCGAGCTAAGCATGCCAAATGGTGTCCAACGGCGGTAAATATCTTCTGGTGTTTTCAATACAAAACCCCCGATGTCGTGACTCCAGAATGTGAATCCGGAAACGCCAATTGATAAGCCCCCTCTTAATGTAGCTGCCATGGCTGTATTGGTATTTGCCGGATCGCCTCCCCAATGCAGAGGATAGCGCTGACTACCTGCCCAGGCACTTCTGGCCCAGATAATGGATTCTCCGGTTGTTTCTTTTGTAATTTCAGCTACTGCTTTGTTGTAGCGCAAAGGGTATAGGTTATGTTCGTAAAATCCGGTAAGCCCTGAAGCATACAGGCCGTTTGCAGGCGCAGCCTCACCAAAGTCAACTTTAATGACGCCAACTCCCAGGTCCAATAAACCTTTAATTTTATTCTGATACCATGAAACTGCTTCCGGATTAGAAAAATCAAGAACAGCATCTTCGTATGGCAAGTTTCCCTTATTGTTTTTCACAAACAAACCTTTTTCGATAATTTCAGGAAATAATGAATTTTCAGGAACGAAATAGGGTAGTTGCCATAAACAAGTTTGCAAGCCTTCTTTTTTAAGGATTTTAATCATTTTCTCAGGATCATCAAAGCGAGAGGAAGAGAATTTATAATCGCATCTCCAGTCGGTTTCAAACCAACCTGTATCGAAATGCAACACATCAGCAGGTATGCGGTTCACACGTAATTTGTCTGCAACAGCAATTCCCTCTTCCTGCGAAAAATAAGTAATACGGCTCATCCAGAATCCAAAAGACCATAACGGAGGCATTTCGGCTTTTCCGGTTAAATCGGTGTAAGCATCTAAAATTTCCTTAGGTGTTCCGATAAATACAAATAAATCCAATTCTTCATCGCCAATCATCATGGCATTTGCTCCACTAAAATATTTTCCGAAATCGCAGGTAATCGGACTTGAAGTATGCATAAAAACACCATAGCCCCGGCTACTCATGTAAAAAGGAATGGGCTTATACATGCTTTCGTTTTGTACACCATTGGCATCATCTGTCCAAAGCACTACTTTCTGCCCCCGTTTATCAAAGGATTGATAGGATTCTCCTAATCCAAAAATTTTTTCATTGGCCGATAGTGTAAATGTTGCCGAAAAACTTCTTGAATAATCCTCAGCACGGCGCACATATGAAAATGGTAAAACCGGGGTGTACGTCGTAATAGCTACATCTTCCATGTGCATGGTAGAGGTTAACAGTTTACCATCTTTGCTATAAATACTTACATGCCATGGATAGGTTTCGATAACCACTTTTCCAAATTCGGAAGAGTATTGATGACCGGATTCCGTTTTTTCATATTTCCAGGATTTATCTACCGGGGCAGTTCCATTGATAAGCATAAGGGATTCTGTTTGTTCTCTCACTACAAAACCCGATTTAGCCCTTATCCTGACAGTTCTTGGTGAAGTAAAATCAATTGAAAATGGTAATTTGGGCGATACTTCGTACTCATTTTGGGGAAATTCATTGGGAGGAACAGGTACTAATTTTCCCAACAGGTTATCGAATGCCATGCGGGTGGCATATTCATATCGTTCATAGGCCAATAGTCCTTGTCCGGTTGATGGATCAAAGCTTACTAAACTATCGGCGAGATAATAGGTATTTTGAAAATCGTTAAAATCAGCACTGATATCGATGGGTTCGTTTAGTAACTGGAAACCCTGAATTTGAGCATCTGTTATATAAACAGTAGAAAGGGCAATTACTAATACTGTTAGCGCCTTCAAATTTAATCTGGTCATATTATGATTTCTTTTATTTTGTTTCAACATTATAATAAATTTTTAACAGATACAACATACCTGAACCCTATTCCATCATCAAATACCCTGAAATTTTAAAAATTAATGAAACAGGTCCATTTTTGTATTAATAATTCTAACGAATATTTAAGTCTTGCAGCAAAAGCAAGGGTGCTGTCTCCAGAACCCTTGCAATAACTGAAACTTTACACTATGAAAAATCTTACTCAATTTTTATATTTATGCTGGCTGTTTGCAGACCGTTTGATATAGCCTTTATCAGCGCGCTTCCTTTTTCTTTTTTTGCTTGAACTATTAGCAGACACTTTCCGTTAAATGCCTTTCGAAAATCTGCTTTAAAGGATTCGTGGCTTGTTTGGTTGCCGTTATCAACCCCGGCAACAGAAACCAAATCCGAAACCTCAAAATTCACCAGATTATCAGCATCCGGGACTAAATTGTTCTCAAAATCCAATATCTCAACAGTGATGAAAGAAAGATCATAATTATCTGCATGAATACTTTCTCTATCTGCAGTTAATCTGATTTTATACGGAGCTCCTGCTGTTTTTATGGTCACTTCTTTCGATTCACCATTTATGTTGTTGCCAATCGCTTTGATTGTTCCAGGCTCATAAATAACAGACCATTGAATGTGGACATCGTCATTTTCTTTACGTTTTATACCTTGTGATTCGCCATTAAGAAACAATTCAACCTCATCGAAGTTTGAATATGCCCATACGTCAATTTCCTGACCCTGATCCCAGTTCCAGTGAGGAAAGAGGTGAAGAACAGGTTCGTTTGTCCACTCACTTTGATACATATAATAGGCATCTTTTGGAAAACCTGCCAGGTCAATAATTCCAAAGTATGAACTACGCGAAGGCCATTGATATGGGGTTGGTTCGCCAATGTAGTCAAATCCTGTCCAGATAAACATCCCTGATAAAAAATCATATTTTTTGATAAGCTTCCAGGCATCAGCATGCGTTGATCCCCATGGAACATGACAATTATCATATGATGAGCAAGTGTTACCGGGATTACCGTCATAAAAAGGCTCATCCCATTTATAGGGCCAGATACGAACGCTATCACTGGGCATATTATATTCTCCCCTCGAATTCAGCGAAGAAGTGGTTTCAGCACCTATAAATTTTTGGTTTTTAAACGTTTCGGGGAAGTCTCTAAATTTTTCGTGCTTATAATTGTACCCAATCAGGTCAAGCACTCCTGACTGATAAATATAATTATCGGGGCTCGGGTTGTTTAATCCTGAGGTTACAAGTATTCCGGGAGCAAGTTTTCTAACAATACCAGATAATTCTCTTGCGATGGTTATACCTGTTGAATCCCATTGTTCCAGAATTTCGTTACCAATACTCCACATAAAAACAGATGGATGGTTTCTGTCGCGGAGAAGGTGATCGCTAAGGTCCTGAACATGCCACTCATTCCAGTACTTGGAATAATCGTTCTCAACTTTTTTTTTTGCCCACATGTCAAAGGTCTCATTCATTACGATAAAACCCATCCGATCGCATAAATCCAATAATTCCGGGGCCGGAGGATTGTGAGAGGTGCGAATTCCATTACACCCCATTTTTTTGAGTATTTCAAGTTGCCGTTCAA
This sequence comes from Bacteroidales bacterium, assembly GCA_046485045.1. GTDB lineage: Bacteria > Bacteroidota > Bacteroidia > Bacteroidales > UBA10428 > JAFGPL01. The sequence continues at coordinate 16,912 of JAWOHT010000060.1, read as the reverse complement.
TCGCCCTCTTATTAACAGCAGTTCCAAGAGCGCCCAGGTCATGATGATTGCAAACCCCTAATATTTTCAATTGCTTCCCATTTAGGGAAAAGCCTTTTTCACTGTCGAAATGGAAATACCTTATTCCAAAGGATGTTTCATAGGTATCAATTTCTATATCGTGCAATTTAACGGTGCTTACTGCTGTGTATACATGCGGATCTTCAATACTCCAGAGATTTGGCTTACGAACTATTAGTACCTGCTTTAGCTCGCTTGTATCATTAAGATTAACGGTAAGCTTATTTTCGGTATGTGCCACAATTTTTTTTCTCTGGTCAAATAATTTTGTATCTATTATAAGGTCTTCACTAAGTTTAGTGGTATTTTTTATGGTGATCGAAATTGCTACTTCAGCGGATTCTTCTGAAACTGAGTTGGTTGTAATGTGAGTACTCTGGAAATTTATATGAATAGGATGTGTTTTTTCAAGCCAGACATTCCGATATATTCCAGACCCGCTGTACCATCTTGAATTAGGCTGATCGGAGTTATCAACTCTTACTGCTATTAAATTTTTTTCATCACCAAATCTTAAATATGGAGTTAAATCGTATTGAAAAGTAATATATCCATTGGGCCGTTTTCCTAATAGGATACCATTAATATAAACTTCACTATTTTGATATACTCCATCAAATGTTATATAAATTCTTTTGGTTGAATCTTCTGTGGGAAGTGTAAATGTTTTTCTATACCATCCGATTCCTCCGGGAAGTGCTCCACCGCCAATTCCTGAGGGATTATTTTTATCGAATTTACCTTCTATGCTCCAATCATGGGGCAAGTTTAATATCCTCCAGGAAGTGTCGTCAAAATCGGTAGAAGATGCCGAACTATCGTCTGTTAAGGAAAATCGCCATTGGGCATTAAATTTTTCATTACTTCTCGTATCAGGAACCTTGTGGGTACACGCAATACAAATAGTGACTAATCCTAATAAGAGAAAAAAATTTTTCATTAATATAAATGGTATTTGATATTAAATTTAATAGTTAGAAACCATTTAGGATAAGATTTACCGGGAATTTTCCCGGTAAATCTTGTTTAATCAATTAAGAATTGAGGATTTATTGTTTAATCCAACGAACAGCAAGTGATTCTAATTTTCCACTACCATCAGGTATACCTATCCAAACTTGGCCTGTAGCTGGTGCTGGATCCAGAACATCTAGTACGTAAGCATTTGTACCGGTTATAGCGAACCAACTTATTGCAATTTCAGTTGTTAAAGCAGTACCGAATGTAATTACACCAGCTGCAACAGTATATGTATTTGCTACACCATTTAAGGTACAAGTTCCATCATTGTTGAATACAAACACATCATCATAAACTGCAGCAACATCAGCTCCACGTGGTGCCCAACTAGCAATAGCAGATGTGTCTGCCCAGTTGTTCATTGCATTTTGGTCTTCCCATCCAATCCAGTCATAAGGAACTGCTGTATATTTCCAAGTTCCGACTATGTCAGCGGCTGAAAAACTAGTCAAAACAGGTTGAGTTGCCAATACTTTTGGAGGATAAACATAACCGTCAACAACAAAATTGTATACATTGGTCCATTCTGATGGTTTACCACCTTCAAACGAACGCTTAATACCAATTTGCATTGCTGAGTCTGAAATGGAGAAAATTCTTACTTTACCAAGATTAGCCTCTTCAAATTGACCTTCGTTAAGACGGCTGGTATCTATAGGAAGAACAACACTTTTAATGGATAATTTCATGGTTTCATCGTCAAAACTAAATGTGCCGGTTTCAGTAACTCCAAATATTGTAGTAGTAACCGTTCCTGTTATACCATCGAAACTAATGGTTCCGTAATCTTTAGCTGCCATTATCCCTTGGTTATAAGCTGGTTCCCAGTTAAAGTATGATGTTAATTCAAATGTTCCACCTCCATCAAGAGCTAAAACGTATGGATTTTCTGCACTTACTTCGTCAGTAACATCCCATGCCCAGAATGGATATCTTACTTTAGCTGCGTCTTCAAATCCACTATAATACAAAGGACCATCAAAATAAACACATTCACCAGCAGAATTAATATCCACTCTCCATTTTTTAACATTGCTTACTCCGGCAGTATGTCCACCTGTAAGGTGCTTCCAGGCCCCACTTTCAAGAAAAGTAAGATTGCTTGTTTCAATAGCTACAAAAAAAGTATCTGATGAATAAGTGATTCCAGCATTGATATTGCTACATACAAATGGATAAGAACCTGCAATAGGAATAAAAATTTGAACTTCTCCACCCGCAACCTGGTGTTCTGTACCGGTTTGAGCATTGGTAAACCAGGTAATACCAGTTAATGTAGTAGTAAATGTAACATCGTTATCATCAATAATTACAGTAAAGTCTCTCCCTTGGGCGGGAATTTTAGGATCTCCATAATCGATACCTTCATCATCTTTACAAGATGATAGTATCAATGCAAATGCACTGATAAATACAAATAATAATTTAAAATTCATTTTTTTCATTGTTCTAAGTAATTTAAGGAAATTAATATTAAGTCAGTTATACTTTTATATTTGTTCTATTTATTATTCCCAGCCTGTATTTTGTTTTAATACATTGTTAGAAAGCGTAATCTGATTGTAAGGAATTTGAGACAAGCCCCGGGTTAGTTTTAAATTTTCACCATTAATAACTTTATCAACTACTATATTATCAGTTTTAACTTTACCCCTATAGGAAACTTTAGTAGCTGCATATTCTAATGTATGATCGTAGCGAAGCAGGTCCCAATAACGAATTCCTTCAAAGGCAAATTCCCATTTTCTTTCTTCGTAAATAATATCTTTATCAACACTCAGAAGAGTGTCGGGACAGGAACGTAAATGTACCAAATTTACATAATCTAAAGCATTAGCGCTTCCAAGTTCAGCTGCCATTAAAAGAATATCCGCATATCTGATAACAAAGTAATCCTGAAACTGTCCTATCATAAAATTGGCACCTCCATAAAAATCCTGGGCAATACTATTCCCATCTTTATCAGCCGTAGGTATGTATTTTTTTGTAAAGTAACCGGTATATTCCTTTACATCTTTTTGATCCTTAAGCTGGAATTTTACACCTTCTTCCTGTATGGCCATTACAGAGGCTTCCTTTCGATCATCAGCGGCATCCCAACTGGCATACAACTCAGAAGGCACAGTACATGCACCCCATCCGGCTCCATAACCATATTTTCCATTACTTACTTTGCGCAATCCATTCATCACCATCCAATGATTTCCATCCTGGTTACCATCGTAATTGCTCGTATAGGTATATTTAATTGCGAAAACTACTTCCTTATTGGTTTCTCCGGCGTAGGTGTTATCAGCAATGGGTATGCCGGCTTTAGCCGCTTTATAGGTTGAAGCTGCCGGCCATAGATCGGCAAAATTATCCACAAGACCATAACCGCTGTATGTGATGATATCCTCAAGATAATCTAATGCCTGTTGTTTGGTCACCAGGCCAACCAAATCAGCTTTTCCATAATACCCTGTATAGTAAAGATACACTCTTGCCAGCAATCCCCCGGCTGCCCATTTGTAAGCATGCCCGTGGTCGGTGGCGGGAATTTCACTATATGTCGGATCATCACAGTTATCAATTGCAAAAAGCAGATCTTTTGTAATTAAGGTATAGGTGTTCGCCACACTATCTTCCTGGGGTATGTTTTCCTCTGAGGGTTTTTCAAGTAAAGGTATTCTTTCAAACATACGCACTAAATCGAAATACACGTAGGCACGCAAAAATTTTGCTTCTCCTTCTATTCGTGCTTTTGAGATAGTATCGTTACCCCATTCAATTTGATCGAGCTTAAGAATCAGATTATTGCATCTGTTTATAGCTTTGTAAAAATTAATCCAGTTCTTTTCATATAAATTTAACAGGCCTGGAGCTCTGTTTTTATCAAATTCGTCAACCATTGCATAGTCATCCACATCTGAAGTGCCGGTGCCACCAAAACAAAGATCGGACATAACATCTGCAGCCAAAGGTATGGCTATACCATCTGAATAAATTAGCTGCATAGCATCGTAACAGCCAACCAAAGCTTCTTCAGCTTCTGCAGGGGTACTGTAATAAGTGGCATCATTTTTTTCTGTAATTGGCTCAGCATCCAGAAATTTCTCTCCACATGCACTCGTTATTAAAATAATAATAACTGAGGGGATAACATATATATACTTCATGTTGTTGGAGTTTTAAAATTTAACATTTATACCAAATAATATTGTCCGGGGAGCTGGATAGTAACCTAAATCGATACCTGAAGAGAATTTATCCTGATCATCAACATCAAATCCATAACCAACTTCAGGATCCATACCATCATATTTGGTCAAGGTGTATAGGTTTTGTACAGAAACAAAAATTCTAAGTTGTGCAAATTTTAAAGTTTCCAAAACCGATTTAAATTCATATCCAAGTGTAACATCACTAATTCTTATGTAACTTCCGTCTTGTATAAAAACATCTGATAATTGCTTGTAGTTAATATTAGAATTCGTTACCCTTGGTATTGTATTGGAAGAATTTGGGCCGTTCCAGCGGTCCAGAATAGCTGCGGTGTAATTAGAATTTTGATTAGAGTGTTCCCGGTAGGATTGTACTATCTGATTACCGGCAACTCCACTTAGCAGTATTCCCAAATCAAACCCCATATAATTACAGTTAAAGTTAACGCCAAATACCAGATCGGGATTTGGATCGCCCAACTCAATTTTATCAGCGTCATTAAGCACTCCATTTTTATCCTGATCAACAAAACGAATATCGCCTGGTCTGGCATTAGGCTGTATTACTTTTCCATTAGCGGTATGATTTGTTACATCGGAAGTATACTGGAAAAGGCCATCCATTTCGTATCCCCAGAAATAACCAATAGGGTGGCCAGTTTCAGCACGATAAAATTCAGTAGAATTTGCATATAAGGTATTGGTACTGCCATGTATTATACCATCTTCAGTAGGAACTTCCAATACTTCGTTTTTGTTATAAGCTACATTGATACCCGTATTAAATGTTAATTTACCATTTGTTTTATAGTAACTTAATGCCAGTTCTAAGCCTGTATTTAATACTTTACCACCATTAATAAACGGGGCCTCTGCACCCGCTGTTGCAAGAATTGGCGCCTGAATTAACCAGTTTTTTGTTATTTTTCTGTAGTAATCGAAAACTACAGATAATTTATTTCTAAGTGTACGGGCATCAAATCCGATATCTAATTGTTCCGAGGTCTCCCATATAAGGTCAGGGTATGCCAATCTTTTTGGGAAAGCCCCCGGAGTGCTTACACCTTCAACCTCACCAAAGGCATAATAGGAGTCTGAAAATTGAATAGGTGCCAAATATTGAAAAGCAGATGCCTTCTGACTTCCGTTTTGACCCCAGCTTGCTCTTAACTTAAAAAAGTTAATAAAGCTTGTAGCAGACTTCATGAAGGACTCATTTGTTAAAATCCATCCGGCAGATATTGATGGGAAGTATCCCCAGCGGTTCCCTTCGGCAAATTTAGAGGAACCATCAGCACGAAAGGTAGCATTTAGTAAATACGTTTCATTGTAATTGTACTGAACACGACCAAAATAACTTAACAGTTTATCTTCATCTTCAGGTTTCCCCTGATTCGCTAATTTCGGATATTCTCTGGCTCTTGCATTATCCATATAGGCATGGTACAGATCATTAAAAACGAGATCAGCACCGTCGGCCTGCACCCAGACACCAGAATAACTCCTTGCCGACATCCCTGTCATTGCATCAAAGTTATTTTTACCTTTGGTAAAGCTGTAGGAGAGAATATTGTCGGTATTCCAGGTATAATTTTTTGACATTTTCTGTCTCGCTTTTGAGTAGGGTGAGAATGTAAATTCTGCAAGTTCATATTCAGGGGTATATGAACGATATTCTTCGTTTTTACTCTCTATGCCAAGAGTTGTTCTGAATTTCAAATTCTCGATAATCTCAATTTCAGCATATACATCACCAACCACTTTATGAGTTAGCGTTATATTTTGATTGTCATAGACCATGCTACCATATGGATGGCCCTCCGTTTGGTTCCAATAATTCTCTCCATATTGGTCGGCATTCAAGGTATCCAGAGAATTAAACAGTTCACCTCTGTCATCATAAACAGGTTTAAGAGGACTGGTGTTAAATGCACCCCGAAGTGTGTTATCATATTGGTTACCAACCTTTACTCCCGTTTTCTTAATGTATGAGTAAACAAGGTGCTCCCCAATTTTTAATTTTCCATTATACAGGTTCTTTTCTGAGTTGAATCTGCCATTATATCTATCGTAGTTAGATAAAGACCGGCCACCAACAATACCCTCCTGACCTGTGTAAGAAAGGGAGAAAGAATATATTCCCTCTTCACTGCCTCCTGATGCTCCCAGGGTATAATTTTGTGTAACTGCGTTTTTAACAAACAACTCGTCTAACCAGTTAGTATTTGCAACACCCTCTTCTGTATATGCAGGTAAATCTAAAATATCAAAAGGAACTCCATCAGATGTGCCATCTGAGTTAAAATGCTGTTCATTCATTATAATTGCATAGTCACGTGAATCAAGTAGTTCTGCTTTTTTAGCCCGGTTCTGAAGTCCGTAATATGCATCGAAGGTAACCTGAGATTTACCGGCTTTCCCTTGTTTGGTGGTAATAATAACTACACCGTTTGCAGCTCTTGAACCATAAATGGCTGCTGAAGCCGCATCTTTTAAAACATCTATCGATTCTATATCAGCATTATTCAGGTATTTAATATCATCGGTTTGCACTCCATCGACAATGTATAATGGACTTGCATCTGATATTGTACCAACACCACGGATAGTCACTCTTAACCCTTCACCAGGCTGACCGGATTTTGAAGTGATATTTATTCCTGCTGCCTGACCCTGCAAAGCTTGTAATGCGTTGGTAGAATTTCTTTTCTCTAACTTATCGCCGTCTACCTGTGCTGTTGCCCCGGTAACGAGTTTCTTTCTCTGAACTCCATAACCAATAACAACAACCTCATCAAGTTCTGAAATGTCTTCAATCAAAGAATAATCTATAACCAGACGGCTACCAATGAATACTTCCTCGGATAAAAATCCTATGAAGGAAGCTACAAGGGTATCCTGCGGGTTTGCACTTATGCTGTATTGCCCATCATTGTCGGTAATGGTTCCTATTGAGGTTCCTTTAATTATAAGATTTACACCAGGCAATGGAATACCATCTTCTGCTCCAGTCACTTTACCGGTAATGGTACGCTCCTGTGAATAAATAGCAGATAAGCTTAATATACTCGATAAAAACAATAAGAATACCCCTTTTGATATATGAGATAAGGATATAAAAAAGACATTGTTCGTTGTCTCGAACAATAAATTGGCTTTTTTCATAAAAATCAATTTAAATTTCTTTTCCAGGTAAGCAAATGTAATTCGAAATATGAACCAGAATGTGGTGGTATGTTATTGAATGGTAGGTCAAATGTAAATAAGAATGTAATAAATGTTAACTTATATGTATGTGATATGTTAACAAATACTAATATTTTGACTGAACTCATTGTTTTGGAAATTAAAAAAGTTTTGTAACAGATCAGTCTGCAAAGAATCGGTAATTTTCAATGAGTCTAAAACATGTTGGTCATTTTTTAAGACAGTATCAGTTACCGACCTCAATACCGCAAAATTGAATGCCCCGTTTGTAGACTGATCTGTTACAGGGTTTTTAAAAATTGAATTGAATGCTTAGCAGCCGTTACACTTGGTTAAACGTGTGTCTATGCTGGAGCAGAAGTAGGATGGGTAGATGGGCAACTTTTCTCACGACCAAAGGGAGTAATTGCCCAAAACCCTATTTTAGGTACAACAATCACAATCGAAAGATTGGGCAAGCGAGGGTATGAACATTTACTTACATGGTATCTGAAAGTGGCACCACTACTCAAAAGTTCACCGTTATTTAGCTTCGCTGAGCTCGTTCGTCTTCGGTTCCCATTGTTTGTTGAACCCGCTCCCGGTTCATCGGGAAGACCCGTACAGCCTGTCCTGCTTTTTTTGCGGGATACGGTGGTCCCGATCTGCGATACGGGATAAATAGTGAGAGGTGCTCCGATAGCCAAACGGCTATCGGCCCTCTACTCGACTGGGTGTAGTAGCTATTTTTCATGTCCAATTATTTGCTCATTATCTAACTCTATCAAGTCATAGGAGTTAAATAAGTCAACAAGTGTTTCAAAATGATTGTCAAATAACTGAATAAGAGTTTTGTTGATTATGTTTCCAGTCGTAATTAGTAATAATTTTGAAGGAATACCATTTATTAAATGTGAATCAAGAAAATCAGAATCCTTTGTTATTACAATCCGATTTTGTTCAATTGAAATCTTTCTTAACTCATTGTCTTTTGTTCTTTCCTTATCAGACAAATCATCGGTATGGATAACATCATATCCTCTATCTTTTAAGGACTTGGCTAATTTAAAAGGTAAATTCGCATCAATTAGAAATCTCATGCAACAATCCTATGAATTGTTTTTACTTTTGATAATTGAGACGCAAATGACAAACAAGCTTTGATATCATCCTTCTCAAGTGCAGGATAATCATCAATTATTTCTAAATCACTCATACCTGCAGATAATAAATCAAGAATCAAATCAACCGTATATCTTGTATTGCGAATGGTTGGTCTTCCATTACATATCTCAGGATTTATCGTTATTCTATCTATCAAATTCCTATTCATATTTTTTTACTCAAATATACAAAAATTTATCATTATTTACGACAATTATGAGTGTTGTAGGGGGTGTCTGCTATTACACCAAAAACATCCAAATATATGTACTTTTTCTTTAAAGATACATATATTTCGCATATATCAGTAGCTGTTTGTTAGCTATAAAATGCTGTTTATGAGTATTATATATCTTATGTGGGTGCCAGATTTAAGAAGCTGGGTGGCAAGGGCCCCGGTTACCCCGGCATGAAACATACATACAGTTTCCTTTAAAATGCTACACCCACCCTGACAAAACCCCCTATGGTGCACGTTTTAATTAACCCGGCTACTTACCTCATAATCCAGGTAACATTTGTTCTAACACTTAAATAGACTTCAAAATGTTTACATTAACCATGAAGATTATTCTATAGTCAGCCAGAGATATTTTGAAATACAAGGGTTTTTAAAAATTGAATTGATTGCTTAGCAGCCGTTACACTTCGTTAAACGCGCGCTATGTAAGGGATGGCAGCTCCCGATAAAGAATTTGTAGGGTTTTGCAGGACAAAACCCTACAAATTCTAAATCGGGATAAAACACAATTGAGCAGGTACTCAAGTTATCAAACTCTTTTCTGAGACAGTAGGTTCTCCAACTTACTGCCTCTTTTTTGGGCTCAACTGTGCCTTGAATCTTATATTGTCAGGCACTGGCGGTTGTTACTAATTATTTAATTATCAACTAAATTAATATGCATCAATCATATTTTAAAAATTTTGATTGGTACTTTATACCTTTATCTGAACAAATAATTATTTGATAGGTACCACTGGGCAGTAAATTTATAGGAATTGAAACATCATCTTTTATATCTGATGAAACCAGAATGTTCCCGTTAACATCTATGATTTGTATTGTTGAAGCATCAATAATCCCTTTAAAATTCAATTTGTCTTTTGCGGGATTAGGAAAAATATAAAATTCGTTAGATTGAACTTGATCAATTGAAGTAACAGATCCGCTAACAAAGCTTATCTCATTACCATAACAAGTCCCTGCTGAACTTGTTGCATAAGCTCTTACGTAATAAGTTGTGTTATTCGTAAGTCCGATGATTAACGAACTGAATGATCCTGTTTCAATTGTTGTTCCTTTTTGGACTATTGTAGCTAAATCAATTGTGGGTGCAGGATCAGTACTCCATACAAATCCATGTTGCGTTACCAAAGTAGAAGTTCCCAGATTAGTAATATGACCGTGGCACGTTGCTGAAACATCGGATATATCATCGACAGGTTCTGTTACAACAGTAGGCGGAACGGGTGTGATTTTTGTTGTAAAGTATATTTCGCTTCCATAGCTTGTTCCAGCTGAGTTTGTTGCATATGACCTTGCATAATAGGTGGTGTTCTCACTCAAACCTGTAATTAAAGAAGTAAACGAGCCTGTTGATACAGCTAAGCCATTGTTGGTTTTTGTAGGCAATTCAACTGTTGGATTTGAAGATGTATCCCATACGAAGCCATAATGTGTTTGATTAGGCGTACCCAAATAAATTATATTTCCATGACATTTAACTGAATTTGTTGTCAGACTGTCAAATGATATCGTGATAACTACCGGCACTTCAAGCAAAGGTTGGGTGGAAAAATGAACTTCATTACCGTAAAAAGTACCACCAGCATTGGTTATAAAAGTATTTACATAATAGGTTGTATTTTCAGTGAGTTCAGTTAATATAGAAGTGAACTGACCAGTTGAAGCAGGGATACCTAATTCAATAATCGTTGAATTATCAATGGTCGGATTTGGAGATGTGCTCCACACAAAACCATATTGACTTGCTTCAGGTGAACCAAGAAACGTAATAGTTCCGTTTAAGGATGCTGTTGCATCTGTTATGTTATCAACTTCCTGGGTAGTTATGGTTGGGAGCAACAATTGTTCTTGTTGAAAAAAATATGCAGAACCTGCTTGGAATAAAGTTGAATTTCCTAACGAATCTTCATCCTCGTAATGAGCTCCAATAAGAACTGTACTACCTGATATAGCAACACTACAACCAAACTCATCATTGGATGCCCTGTCACTTGCCACTACTTTTTGTTGCTGGCTCCAGATACCGGTATTTATGTTCTTTTTAAATATATATGCTGAACCAGAAGAGGTTAACATATTTAATCCATCCTGGTTGTGATCTTCAGTGTATGCACCAACTACCGCATAATCTCCATTAATAGCAACAGTTGCTCCAAAGAAATCATCAATTGCCCTGTCGTTTGCCACCAATTTATTATTAAAATCCCATTTACCGGTAATATTATTTTTTTCATAAATATAAGCCGAACCTGCAGATGACATTGGGTTTAAGCCATTTTCATTATGGGCTTCATACGGAACACCGATAATAATGGAATTGTTATGAATTGCCACTATATATCCAAATCTGTCATCTGTTTGTCTATCGGGTGCAATTATTTTTTGTTGAAAACTCCATGTGTCAGTTATGGTATTCCTGCTGAAAATATAGGCTGAACCTGCCAGTGAAAGAGTATTATTCCCAAGGGTATCTTCATCTTCCTGATATGCCCCTACAATAATATTATCTCCTGAAATAGCTACGCTTCTTCCAAAATAATCATTGATAGCTCTGTCGGGTGCAACAATCTTTTGATGAAAAATCCAACTCTCAGTAGCATTATTTCTTTTAAATATGTACGCAGAACCAGCCCCAATCATCTCATTATTACCATTTTCATCATTTCTTTCCAGATAAGCCCCCGCAATTAAAAAATCACCCGAAATTGATACACTTACCCCAAATACATCACCAGATGCTCTATCCGGTGCAACAATTTTTTTCTTTTGGGCCCATTTTGCGGTTATTAAGTCTCTTTCAAATATATATGCTGAGCCAGCATTAGTTCTAGTGTTTAAACCATTTTCATCTTCATCTTCCAAAGGAGCCCCAACAACAATGTAATTATCCGATATAGAAGCACTTCTTCCAAATCCATCATCTGTATTTCTGTCCGAAGCAACAATTTTTGTTTTTTGTACCCATTGTCCTGTAATATTCTCATAAATGTAACCAGAACCTGCATAATCTTTAAAATTCAAGCCACTTGTATCATGGTCTTCCCAATCAGCCATAACTAAGGCAAAATTTCCGGAGATAGCAACAGTAGACCCGAAATTATCATCAAGCGCCCTGTCTGATGAAACAACTTTTTGAATTGTTAACCAATCCGATTGTGCATTAACAGAATAAAATTGTGTAATAAAAATGCATAATAATGTGACCTTAAAGATGTAATTTGTTTTCATAATCAATCCTGTATTTGATAACTGTAAATAAAATATTTATTAGGTAGTTTTCATGATATAATTTTTGAATTAATCATATCATGGTTTTTTTGTGTTTTTATTCAATTTAATTTTTTATATGTTATTGATCTCATTAATAGATATTTTCCTATTTGCCCATAACTTTGTAAGCACTGATTAAGTTCGAAAAATACAATTTTTTTTTAATTCAGACAACAGCAAGTGGTTTTTTTTGGGAGTGAAGGAAGCCAAACGGCAATCCCGATAAAGAATAACTTGGATTTGATAAATCAAATCTTAGTTATTCTAAATCGGGAGTACTGATGCTTCGGCTGCGCTCAGCATAAATTGTACTTTTTTGTATGCGGCCTTAAACGGTTGGCAGTATACGTTGGGGATTGCGGGCGACTTGCCTGTCAAGTTACACTGAACTTGATGCGGGACAAAAAGTTTGCATAAATAACTAAACTTCAATTTTTTATACCGCTTGTTGCGGTTATTACTCTCTGCCTTTTTTCTATCATGTTTGCACTATCTATCAGTCCGGTGTTGGGGCGGGATGGGCGAAATAGCCGGTTTGATATTGGACTAACATATCGGATAAAATGATGAAGACAATGTTTTCAGGCAATTATATAAGGTTTAATGGTTTACTGGTATTTGCTGCCTTTTTGACAATTAAATTGAGATGGAATACTACGGTTTTATTTCAAGAGGAAGCATAATCAATAAAACAACATCAAATGGATTTAATTTATCCAACAAAAATTATGGCATTATGATTAATATGATAAATGCACTTTTATTTTAAAATACCTCCCTCGAAAGAAGAATCGGCATACAGGTTACTCAAAAAATAATATCCAAAACCCAGCATCCATCTTTTATTTGGGCTTCTGGCAGGACCTGTTTTTTTACAATTTTTATAGAATTCAGCAAACATTTCAAATCGCTTCCTTATTTTCCTTTTTATATTGAGGGCATATACAATTTCTGATTTTTCTTCATTATTCATATAACCACCCAAATTTCCAGTTAACATTGTGTGTTTAGTACAAGGCCTGCTAACTAAAATCCTTGCCTCCGGAGAAAATAATGTATTTAGAGAATTTTTAAACTTTGGAATAGTGACCTGCCCAAACAAGCCAATACATGAATTGTTTTTCACTGAATTATAAATAATATTTTTAACTCCTACGGATACACTGGTATTCACAAACTTTCTTTACTATATTTTTTTATCTCTTCGCTTGCTTTAATTATCAAATCTGTGGCACTTAATTGTAATTCAAAATTTTTCAGTAAAGCATGTTTTATTGTATATCCATTATAGATACTATTATCTTGATAATAACTGACTATACGATAGTGAAGCATCTCCCTGAATAGCCCCCTCATGGCGCGCGTTTTCATTAATGCGTGCCAACTACTTACCTCATAATCCAGGTAAATAATTGTTCTAACACTTAAATCACCTTCAAAATGTTTACACTAACCATGAAGATTATTCTATAGTCAGCCTGAGATATTGTGATATAAAAGGGTTTTTAAAAATTGAGTTGATTACTTAGCACGCGTTACACTTGGTTAAACGTGCGCTATGCAGGGGATGTAAAAAATAATTCACTATTTATCAGGAGTTTGCCATTAAAGCCAACATCAATGTATACATGTTTCATTATAATTCTCATGCTTTCCCACCCCCGCCTCTCTAACTCTTTGCCGCGGTGGAACTAAGGGGTGCGCGATGTCTCGCCAACATTTTGGCGGGTTTTATTGCGGGCACTATATCATTTGTAACCTCTTACATATGGTATAAACCCATCTGTACTATGCCCTTTTACTTAATAATTATCAAATTCTTTCTTATAAAAGCTTCTCCAATCTGTCCATTAATAAAATACAATCCTGAGGATAAATTTAGATCAAAGCCAAGTGTATAATTCCCTGCTTCAAATATTTCGTTATTTAGTAAATTCAGAACTTTTCGGCCAAATAGGTCCGTTAAGTTTAAATTTACAGATACCTTTCTTTCTATATTGAAATTTACCTTCACATTGTCTTTAACCGGATTTGGGAAAACCTGTATTTCCAAATTTTCGTTTTTTTTCAAATATTGAATAGAAGTAGATTGTTGAATTATTGATGGAACAACATGAGTATTTATTAAAAACCTGGCATTTTCGCGATGAGAATTACTGTTACATGTAATAGCAACGACTAAATCCAAATCAGGGACTACATAAATAAACTGGCCCCCAAATCCTCCGGCAAAATAAGCATTATAGCCATTATTTGTTGTTATCCACCAATTGTAGCCATATTTTTCGTTATGTGGAGTACCTCCGTTAGTATGAATTGAAGTAGAAGTTTTAACAAATTCCGGATCAACAATGGTATCTCCATTCCAAATTCCCTGGTTTAAATAAAGGTATCCGAACTTAAGCATATCCCTGGGACAAAAATACGAATTGTGGCCACCGTATGAGTACCCTGATTCATCAGTAATCCAGTTATAATTATCAATGCCCAGCTTGGGGAACAATTCTTGCTCTGCCAACTCTTTTTCCGTTATGCCAAGTATCTTTGTGATAAGTGCTGATTGAAAATGCGATGCCGGGGTTGCATATTTAAATTGGGCACCCGGATTTGAAATAAAGGTATTTCCAAAGTAGTATTTCAATGCATCAATTGATGAGGATGCATATGCTTCAGCATCTCTGCTATTCAAGCCGGCAGTAAATGCCATTAAATGTTCCAGTGTTATATCTTCTATCCGGCGATCAGAGTTAATGGTATCATATTCCGGGAAGAAGTCAATAACCCTGAGGTTTACATCATCCACATACTTCTTTTTGAACATAATTCCCATCATAATATTCGTGACGCTTTTTGTTGACGACCACAAATGGTGGAATGTACTATCATTATATCCATTATAATAATTTTCAAAAACCAGGTAGCCGTCTTTAACAATAAGAAATGCATCAACATATTTCATGGAAGATTGAATGGTACTTTTCATATTAATAAGCTTTAAAGTATCCATTCCCACCTCTTCAGGCAGTTTGGTTTTCCAACCATCATGTGGCCAATAATCCCTTTTTTGTGATAATAATGGAATTGAAATTAATAGGGCAGTTACGACAAAAACTGCAATCAGTAAATTTTTCATTTATGTATAATTTTAAATATATACAAAAATGCTTCATTTGGAATCCTTTAACTATTGAATTTATAAATCAGGAAATGTTTTTGGATATTTTTGAGCAATAAGGGTGTATTAATAAAAACTTTTAATTTAGAATTACCTGATTATATTGTTTGATGAACCGCCAGATAAAGCCTGTACCGAACTTGATTCGGGAAGACCCGTACAGCCTGTCCCGCTTTTTTTGAGGGATATGGGTGTGAGGGGCTCTCCCCGTCAGATTATCTGGCGGGGTAGTCTACTCATTGTGTGCTGGCTATTTCTTCCAAATAATCGGAACATTGTAATTCTCAAATTGACTATCCTTGGTAATAACAGTCATTTTCTCCGTTAAAGATTGTGCTATAATAATCCTGTCAAAAGGATCCTGATGATGGAACTCTAAATTGGCATTTCTCAATATTTGTGTTGTAGTTATAGGTAAGGTTTCAAAACCTGTCTCATCAATTATTTGGAAAATCGTCTCCAAATCAGAATTTAAATCAAGTCTACCAATTGAATTTTTTATACCTATCTCCCAATACGTGGCTATACTAACGTAACAATTATTTTCTTTGTTTTCAATTATTTGTTTAGTCTTAAGTGGCAATTTATCATTGTCGGTAATGAACCAAATCAATGCATGGGTATCAATCAATATATTCATTTTAGATAGTCGTTAAATCCTGCAATTGGCTCATCAAAGTTATCTTTCATTTTTATCAATCCTTTAGCCTTACCTGATAATCTTTTTGTTTTGTTTTTATCCTGTTTTATAGATTTGAACCTTAAAAAATCAATAAAATCGGCCACCTCAGATTTTAAATTTGATGGTAATCCAGATAATTTTGTATATAATTGAATATCAGTCATAATTTTATCTTTTAATTCTCAAATTTACTCAAAATTAATCAGATTTTATCTTAATGATCGGATAATGTCTGTTCGAAGATGTTTTTTTAGCTTGCACACAACGTTTTGCGATACCGCGTGTGTGCGCCCTGCATGAGCAGCGCACACACTTGTTGTAAGTTCTGATTAAATTCGAAAAATATAAATTTTTCTTTTGATTCAGTCAACAGCAAGTGTGTGTTTTTACTCCCTTCGGTTTCCGAATAATCGGAACAGGCTGTGAGATCGCTGGCGCTAAGTTCCATAGGGTGTAAGTCTCGCGAATCAATTTCGGGACAGGCTCTTGCAGGCGTGGGTAACGCTCCAAACTGTTAGCTAGTGGCCCCGAATATTCTTCAAGGGTGGTTTTCCGTGAGGAATGCACTGACCCTTAGCGAAGCGGAGAGCACGACCTTCTCACACGTTCATAAAAAAAGGCACATTTCCTTGATCTGTGAGAGGCTCTCCCCGTCAGTTTATCTGGCGGGGCAGTCTCGATTGTGCGTTCGTGCTTTTTTATTTTTATCTATTCTTTGTTTTATCATTAATTGAAAAGCTAAATCTGAAACTAACCAATCTTCAGCAATTCTTTCTCCTTCAAACCGGGTAACAACAATCTCGTTCCATTTCAGTTTTTTCATAGATGCTGGAATTCCTTGCATCTCAGTTTTATGTGTTCCGCTAAAAGTTCTTTGCCATGTAATCGTGTTTTCTGTTTGAGAA
>JAWOHT010000197.1:0-5372 GCA_046485045.1 Bacteroidales bacterium | reverse complement strand
GAAGATATTGATCCTTGAATAAGACCTTCCAGCGAGGCTGCCAAAGTAAGGTTAGACAACGGAAAGTCTGTTTCGTTCCATTCTTTCATGTAGTTCAGCCAGGCTGAAACCGATTGGGTGCCTGATTGTTCCGAAGTTAAAACAAGAGGTTTAAATATAAGGCTGCTGTCGCCTGAAAAATTAATACTGCTTACGAACCTGAAGAGCACATTTTGTAATCCGGCAGTAATGGAATGTTCTGTAAAGTTTCGGGCGATCGGGAAGTACGGAAACTCAATCTGCCTTGTTACGATACTTGGCCCGAAAGGAGTCATTGCTTCCTGCTGAATTCCGACAGGCATATTGGTGTTATCAAGCACAAAATTTTCATTTACGATGATCCCCTTTTCTGCCAGCCAGGTTTCGAGCCCAGTATTAATCACATGGCCCATGGCCTCTGTGTTGGGGTCAACATTCACCCTGTTCATTGCCACAAATATTCCCTTGCCGGCAGCCAGAAAATTATCAAGCTGCATTAATTCACTGCTACTATAAGAATCGGTTGGGGATATGATTGCCAGGGTATTGAATCTGTCAAGTTCCGAGGTACTGTCGGATAGTGTAACAGGTTGAACATCATTTAAAACCGAGAGGCTATGAACCAGGAACCCTAGTTCTTGTAAGTTTTTCTCCCCGTGTCCCTGTAAAATACCTACAAGCGGTTTTTCATGTACCGAAAGTTTTTTTATGCTTGTGGTAAGAAAATATTCCATTCCCTGGGTTGATTGTATTATTGATATAACCTCCGATTCATTGCCCATCTGGATTTCAGCGCCCATATAGGCTTTTTGAATCTTCACCTCATCTTTTTCACGTCCGCCGACCTGTGCCTGAACGATGCCTTTCTCCTGCACTTTTCGCTCTGATTCTTCGTTTTCGGCCGGATCAATAAATTCATATACCACCATACCTTTTGAAATGGTCTTATAATCGGTAAGCATATTTTTAAAATCACGCTTCAGGTTTGCAAATTGTGGTGGTAAATTTTTTGTAAAATAGGCAGTTACCGTAACCGGCTCATCCAGTGAACGGAGTATGTTTTTTGTGGCCGGGCTTAGTGAGTACCGGCTGTCATCGGTAAGGTCGAGCCTGAAGAAAAAGCGGTTGGAGAGGTAGTTAAGCAAAATTAATATTCCAACTACCATTACAAGTGCATATATTATTGTTGATTTTGCTTTCATAACTTATTGGTTAACATTTAGTTTTCGGTAACATTTCTTTTGGTCAAAACAAGTTCGGAAGCGAAAAGGCCCAGGAATGCAAGGCTGAGGAAGTAGATAATGTCTTTGCTGTCAATCACCCCTCTGGTTATTGATTCATAATGAGTCTGAGCGCTCAAAAAACTTAACAGATTTCCCATGAAGCCTTTCAGGTTATATGAAAGGATGCCGAAAATCCAGTGGAAAAGAATTGTGATTACAAGCGCTATTAAAAATGCAACGATCTGGTTTTTGGTGAGACTGCTTGCAAAAATACCAATGCCTGCATATGCAGCGCTCATAAGCAATAGTCCGATATAGCCCGACCATACAGCGCCGTGATCAACAGGCCCCAGTCCGAATATCGTGAAGTAATAAGGTAATGTAAGCGTTAATGCAATGATGATTAATAGCATTGTGGCCATAAATTTTCCTACAACCAATTGCCATTCATTTACCGGTTTGGTTAAGATAAGTTCAAGGGTGCCCGAACTGTTTTCTTCTGCAATAAGCCTCATGGTGATTGCCGGTATGAAGAAAAGAAGTGTCCAGAACGAAATGTTGAAAAAAACATCCAGGCTAGCTTCCTTTCTAAGGAATATATCACTGCCTATCAGCCATGTAAACAGGCCTGTGAAGCCCAGGAAAAGAATAATCACAATGTATGCAAGCAACGAACTAAAATAAGAATCGAGTTCACGCCTGGCAATAATCCAAATCTGTTTCATTGGTTAAATATTTTATTAATTCATCGTTAATTCACGGAAAACATCTTCAAGCTTGGTCTCTGTCGGGGTTAGTTCTGTCAGGTACCATCCATTGTCAACGCAAAGTTTAAAGATATCTTTTCTTGAACTGGTATCGGGTTTGCTTTGCACTTCAAACTGACAGTCGCTTTTGGTAATAAAATCTACCAGCTCGGTATTGGATAACTCCTGCAGGGCTTTGTAAATGGTATTTACCTCCCCTCCTTCGATGGTGACTTTTAATATTTCCCTGCCCTGGGCCTGTTTTCTGAGTTGGCCCGAAGAGCCATCCGCAACAATTGCACCTTTGTTAATGATGAGTATCCGGTCGCATGTGGCCTCAACTTCGGCAAGGATATGTGAACTAAGGATTACAGTTTTTTCACGTCCTATCCTTCTTATCAGGTCGCGTATCTCCATAATCTGGTTGGGATCGAGCCCTGAAGTCGGTTCATCAAGCACCAGTACTTTAGGGTCGTGGATCAATGCCTGTGCCAGTCCTACTCTTTGTTTGTAGCCTTTGGAAAGTTCACTTATTTTTTTGTGCTTCTCGCCCTCAAGACCGCACAAGTGAACCATTTCAAGGATCCTTTCCTTTATCCTGCCCTGAGGTATATGGTGCAACTCGGCAATAAATTTAAGATAATCAATTACAGGCATATCGGTATAGAGCGGATTGTTTTCAGGCAGGTAACCGATATGTTTTTTAATCTCTTCGGGATTTTCCCTGATTGAGATGCCCCCTACCTTAATGTCGCCTTCGTTGGGCATCAGGAAACAGGTGATCGCCTTCATTGTAGTGGTTTTTCCGGCGCCGTTCGGGCCAAGAAAACCTAATACCTCACCGGTCTTAACGGTGAATGACACATTGTTTACGGCTTTTTGGGTGCCATACTTTTTGGTAATGTTTTCAACGACAATATCCATATTTTTACATCATTAGTATTCCGGTTTTCGGAACACAAAAAAAACAAATTCAATACTTATTTTATAATATTTTATGATTTTTTAACAATATATTTTCGAAAAAAAGAAAGAGGGCGTCCTGATAGTCTTTGCATGAGGTTGTGCGGGGTCAAAAGAACTTTCCATACTTATTTGAAATAATGATAAACAAGACATTCCTGCCTGCCCGACTGGTTTACCCAGGCTGGCTTGTGCAGGAATGTATATTTGCAGGGCTTTTAAAACTCTCTCCTGAAACCAAAACTTCTCTGACTTTATAAAATTTTGATTTCCCTTACAGGTTTTACTTTTGCCTCATCTTTTTTGGGAACCACGATATTAAGTATACCGTCCCTATGGGTAGCTTTGATCATGTCGCCATTTACCATGTCGGGCAGGCGGAATGAACGGCAAAAAGAGCTGTAACTGAATTCTTTTCTTAAAACATTTTGCTCGTTCGACCCGTTATCAGTCTCTTTTACAGATGAAATAGTCAGTATACCATTGTCGAGGCTTACTTTAAAATCTTCTTTGCCCAGACCCGGAGCGGCAATTTCTATCCTGTAATCGTCATTTCCTTCTGAAATGTTAACTGCAGGTAAGCTTTGGCTCTTTTCCCAGCCATAAACACCAGGCATGGCGTTGTCGTTAAGAAATTCATTTATCAGGCCCGGCCAGCTTTTTCTGATTCTCACATTCGGTAACATAGCTTTATCCTCCATATTTTTGTTTGTTTTGTAATTTTTAATTTCACAAAATAGTTTTCAAAAGTGGTGCCATCATCAATAAAAAGACAAATTGACATATTTCCTAATCAATTACAGACAATATGGCATACTAATACAAATTTTGCTTGTTTCAGGCGCTGCTCTTGTTATATTGATTTAAGATTCTGGCAATTCGATAACATATGATAATTTTCTATGTAAAATTTATTGAATATATTTACAGTTGAAAAAAATCTATAAACATGAAACAAAAAATGAAAGTACTTTTTGGTATGGCGATGATTATCGTTTCGGTATGTTTATTCTATACCGGTTGTAAAAGCAGTAATAAACAATCAATAGAATCGAAACCCTGGTCTCAACAGATGGCTGAAAGCCTCATAGAAAGCTATCCAAATATGTGGCTGATGGAAGACAGGGATAATCCTGTCTGGAGTTATACCTATGGGCTTATAGGTATGTCGCTGCAAATACTGTCTGAAGAAACAGGAGATACGAAGTATTTTGAATATGTGAGGCAATATGCAGATACCATGATTGATAACAATGGCCAAATCAGGTCTTATGATATGCAGGAATATAATATTGATCATATCAATCCCGGTAGAATGGTTATTAACCTTTATGAAAAAACCGGAGATCAAAAGTATAAGGTGGCAATAGATACTTTAAAAAAACAATTGGCCGACCATCCCAGGACTTCTACGGGCGGGTTCTGGCACAAAAAGCGGTATCCTCACCAAATGTGGCTTGACGGAGTTTATATGGGTGGCCCTTTTATGGCAGAATATGCAAAATTGTACAACCAACCTGACATGTTTGATGATATTGCAAACTGGATAACAGCTGTGGAAGAAAAAACCAGAGACAGCAAAACAGGTCTTTTATACCATGCCTGGGATGAGAGCAGGGAACAGCAATGGGCAGATTCTTTGACAGGTTGCTCGCCTCATTTCTGGGGCAGGGCGATGGGCTGGTATGCCATGGCGTTGGTTGATGTACTTGATTATTTTCCGGAAGATCACCCCAGGCAAAACGAGATAGTAGCTGTTTTGAACCGTTTGGTCGAAGCTGTGGTTAAAGTGCAGGATGAGAATACCGGTCTTTGGTACCAGGTGCTCGATCAGGGTACCAGAGAAGGCAATTATCTGGAAGGTTCAGTATCGAGTATGCTGGCATATACCATGTTGAAATCGCTACGCCTCGGTTATATTGATGAAAAGTATCAGGACCATGCAGTGAAAGCTTATGAAGGCATCATAAATAACCTGATTAAAAGAGATGAAAACGGTTTAATTAGGATCACCCCTGTATGTGCGGTTGCCGGTCTTGGAGGAGACCCATACCGTAACGGGAGCTATGAATATTATATCAATGAGCGTAAAAGAGACAACGATCCTAAAGCAACAGGACCTTTTATTCTTGCGAGCCTTGAATATGAGGCCATGCAGAAAAAATAACAACCCGAACCCGATTACTAAAAAAAATCCTGAATTCAATTCAGGATTTTTTTTTAAGCGCATAGGAAGTATGATTACCCCCAGTGTTAGGACAGTTTTATCTTAAAAACAAGATTAATAAAAAATATAATACTAATGATGTAATTTGTGTTAATAACCGGAAATAACTTGTAGCGCAGCGGAAAGTTATTCTGGTTATTAACACCTTTTCTTTTTTGCCTACTTTTTTCTTTTGTTAAAAAGTCCATATTTTGT
>JAWOHT010000184.1:0-5557 GCA_046485045.1 Bacteroidales bacterium | reverse complement strand
TATACATGCACAAATTTATTCCGTGCAGCATATTGTCCCATCGCTCTCATGGTGGCTTTTGCCCAGGGATCTTTAACTTGCTGGCCAAGACGGGGTGCGAAGCCACCCCGTAGAATCAGCCAGTCATATTGTTTTGGAGACCCGTTTCCAAACACCTGTTCTTTAAGTTTTGTGGGGCCGAATTCTGATTTGAAACCGATTTTGAAAGAATGCTTTTCAGTTTTTCTCCTTGTACGGCTGGCTCCCCCATGTATTTTTAATCCACAGTTGGCCTGAAAATTTAAAGAGCCATCGCTCTGATCTGAGTTAAAATATTCAACCGACCCGGGACGAGTCCAACCACGTCCTAAATGATACTTTAAAGCGATGGTGGGACCATTGGGTTCTCCATTGTACATGTAAATTCCTCCCGAATCGGGATGTGTACTCTTTGAGAAAAAATTATCGATATCACTTACTATTGAAATCACCGGTAAACTTTCCAACGACTTAATTATTACCGAATTTACATCTGGCTGATTTACAAATTCGGATTTCATATTATAATTGCCTGCTATTTCAAAATAAGTTTCATGGCTTATCGGACTCAACCAGGTTGACGGATAACCCGGCTGATCGGATGGCTGATTTTTTACATCATTGGGAAATATATAAGTCTGGGTTTTTGTCTGCCCATAACCAGTGCCTTCTTTTTTGGCAACAGCTCTGATAACCGTAGTTGTTGAAATAGTTATTGGTCCGGAATACTTATACCCGCCTGTTTCAGTGGGAGTAGCGGCATCAGTTGTATAGTATATGTCTGCTGACTCAAGGTTACTTGAAAGTTCTAAATTAAATGGAGTGTAATAATAACCATGTGCCTTACTGAATACAGGCGTTGAAATGTAAGCCTTATTAGTGTTTTCTGCACCGGGAGTCGGATAGGATAAATGGAGATAGGTATCATTTATCAGGCCATAGGATATATCCGGGTATTGTTCCGGAAAAGCGGGTGCAAAAAAAGTAGCATATTGTGAGCCATCAGGCTTACCCAGTCCAAAAAATTCACCTGATCCACTGAGCTTGAAATTTGTATGAAGTTTGTTTTTTTCCAGCTTTCTGTCTTTGCCGGAGGCAAAAACTACCAGGTATTCCCCTGTATTTAATGTAATTTCAGGAAACAGCCATTTTGAATAATTGATTACTTCATCGGTCAGCGTCCAACCTGCAAGGTTTACTTCAGAAGTCCCTGCATTATATATTTCAATCCAATCCTCATAATCGCCGTCCTCATCCTGCAGCGTGCTGTTATTTAGCGCCATGAATTCACTAATGATAATTTTATCCTGTCCTTTTACAGTAAAGGCCAGATAAAATGAAGCCAAAATCAGGATATGAAAATATTTTATTCGTTTCATGTATATTATATAATTTTTATTTGTTCAGAACTTAAGAATCATACATTAGCTTAATGTCAATGGTATGCACGGTTTTACCAACCGGAGGATAAAAATAGAAATAAATATAGGTTTTCAATGATGAAAAAAAAAAATTTATAAATCCGAAAGTGATTTCTTTACCCATGCAGATGGCTGAGTAACTCCTTTTCGAGGCTGTTTACCGTTCAATGTTTTCGATTAATTCGGTTATTTCACTCAGGTGCAACTTAAAATGGCGAAGATAATCCACAATACTGTCCCTCAACGAAAAAAATTTATTGGTATCAGCTTCCCAGACATTATCAAGTTTGGTTGAGTCTATATTTCTGAAAACATGAACAATATGTAAATTTGAATATTTCCAGAGATTAACCAGATTTTTCCAGTCTTCATCCTGGTAATTCTGAATGGAAATCCACCTGTCGTTATTTCCATAGGATGCATAATTTGGAAACTGCAGCGGGCTTTCCCCGTACTGCAGATGAATTATACGGTGCGTATTATTTGATGCAGAATCGCACATATGGCCGAGTATCTGTTTTATTGTGCGGTCCTGACTGTTTTTTCGGTTAGTAACAGTGTTTTCAGACAATGCATTTAGCTTTAACTCCCATTGTTCAATCAGTGCTAAAAGCTCTTTAAAGATTGGTTCAAACCCGTTCATTGTAATGTTCTGTTAGGTATTTTTAATATTAGAAAGATTAATCAACCTCAATTCAAACTCTTTTAAAATTTAATCAACCATTCATCACCTTGTTCATATCATCAATTATTTTAAGTCTTGTAAGAAAAAAATCCTATTTCCATTTATTAATAAAATCCCATAACACAATGCCAGCACTCACCGCAATATTAAAAGAGTGTTTCGTACCGTACTGGGGTATTTCGATACTCATATGGCAGAAATTGATCACCTCCTGTTCTACCCCTCTTATTTCATGACCGAATACAAGGGCGTACTTTGTGTTGGGCTGGGGTATAAAATCCTGCAACATAATGCTTTTAGTGGTCTGCTCCACGGCAACAATCTTAAAGCCCTTTTCCTTAAGGCTTTTCACTGCATCAAGGGTATTTTCAAAATATGTCCAGTCAACCGATTCTGTAGCGCCCAGCGCAGTTTTATGAATTTCTTTATTGGGGGGTGTGGCAGTAATTCCGCATAGACAGATACCTTCGATAAGAAATGCATCGGCAGTGCGAAATACAGAGCCAATGTTGTTGAGGCTTCGCACATTGTCTAAAACTATAACAAGCTGATGCTTTGACACCGATCTAAATTCATCTACCCTCAGCCTGTTCAACTCTTCGTTTTTGAGTTTTCTCATAATAGTTTCAGAAGTGTTTTATCTTACAGAGGTATAAAGATACATTAAGTTAAAAAAATTAAATATTTTCGTAACCTGAAAATGCAATTATTTTAATAAGACATGAATATTCACGAATACCAGGGAAAAGCAATCTTAAAGAAATTTGGCGTAATGGTACCATATGGCCGGGTTATTTCATCTGCCAACGATGCCATTGATGCAGCAAAAGAGATAGCTGAAAAGACGGGTACTGATACATGGGCTGTAAAAGCGCAGATACATGCGGGAGGCAGGGGGAAAGGGGGAGGTGTAAAAATTGCGCGCTCTTTCGATGAGGCAAGGTCATTTGCCGGGCAGATCATCGGTATGCAATTGGTTACGCACCAAACCGGCCCCGAAGGTAAAAAGGTGAACAAGGTACTGATTGAACAAGGGATTTATTATAAAGGTGGAAGCGAAGTAAAAGAATTTTACGTGAGTATATTGCTCAACAGGGCTTCCGGTCGAAATACCATCATGTATTCCACAGAAGGGGGAATGGATATAGAGACTGTTGCAGAAAAAACGCCCCACCTCATTTTTAAAGAGGAGATTGACCCAAAGGTCGGAATCCAACCTTTCCAGGCAAGAAAAGTAGCCTTTAACCTCGGCCTGTCGGGCAATGCATATAAAGAGATGGTGAAATTTGTATCAGCTCTTTACAAAGCCTACGAAACCTCAGATGCCTCGCTGTTTGAAATAAATCCCGTGGTTAAAACCTCAGACGACAAAATATTTGCAGCCGATGCAAAAGTTAACCTTGATGAAAATGCACTTTTCCGTCATCCCGAGTATGAAGAGTTGAGAGATATTACCGAGGAAGACCCAGCTGAACTTGAAGCATCGAAGCATAACCTGAACTTTATAAAGCTCGACGGCAACGTAGGCTGCATGGTAAACGGGGCCGGTCTTGCCATGGCCACCATGGATATTATCAAACTCTCCGGCGGGGACCCCGCTAACTTTCTCGATGTGGGTGGCACTGCCAATGCACAGACCGTTGAGGCAGGTTTCAGGATTATATTGCGCGACCCTGCTGTAAGAGCAATCCTTATTAATATTTTTGGAGGAATTGTACGATGCGACCGCGTGGCACAGGGCGTTGTAGATGCCTATAAATCTATTGGTTCTGTTAATGTGCCGGTAATCGTAAGGTTACAAGGAACTAATGCCGAAGAAGCAAAGAATCTTATAGACAATTCGGGGCTTAAAGTACACTCTGCCATAAGCCTGCAGGAAGCTGCTGACCTGGTTAAAAAACTTGTCTGAAAAACTATAATCCAACCAGTTTATTGTTTGTAAAAACCCATGCATGGTTTTAACGCAAATCGTGGTTTATTTATAATTTCACCGGTTTGTTTTACAATAATTTATACACTCTTTTTACTATTCAATTTTGTATGAAAGGATTAATAACGATTGCACTATTGGTTCTCTCCAATACATTTATGACTTTTGCCTGGTACGGCCACTTGCGGTTTAAAGATATTAAATGGACGCAAAACCTGGGACTTTTGGCAATTATCCTTATAAGCTGGGGAATTGCCCTGTTTGAATAGGTCTCGGCGTTGTGGTTGTAGTGGAACCCTTTACTGGAGGGTGACTCACCAATGCTGCGCCAGTATCCTCTTGAATCGATGCTCTTGACGTTCCCCTTGAATTCCGGGTGTTTCCCGCTGTCACCGTCAACAGCAAGCTGCGCCTCGGCTATCGTCAATCCCGGGCCTTCACGACCCGGATTGCCGCACCCGGTCGCCACCACCCACTTGGCGTCCGGGGCATTGAATTCCTTGCGCCACGCCTTGATCAGGTTGACCAGGTTCTGCTCGTAGCGTCCGGCATGCACCGGATTCTGATCCTTGTGTCCCTGCCACCAGACAAAACCCGCTATCTCGAAGCCCTGCTCTTTGAACTCCGGATAGTTTGTTCCGAAGTTGTCAAGAACCGCTTTGGCCGCCGCCGTGCAGTCATCGTACTGCTTGCCGGCATACCAGCCGCTAGGCTGCGGTTCCGTCCCCTTTTCCCACTGACTCTGCGGATCCTTGTAACCGGCAAAGACGTAGGTCTTCTCAACCCCGGTTTTATCGTCCTTCACAACGACCTCATACCGCTCGCTTCCCGGCGGCAGATAATCCCACGCGATCGACCGGTTGCCCATGCAGGCCTTTATCAATAGCACGGGTTCATCGTGGAATGTGCCCATCACATAGCCGAAACCGAGTTCCGGGCCAATGTTCCGCCCATTGGCCGTCGCGCTCAGCGGACTGCCGCTGCCTTGGGCGAGATGCGCGTTATTAAAGATCACATCGCTGCGATTAGTCCAGGCGCCGTTATCATCCATAAGGCACTTATAGATGCCGAGTTCCTTTACAACCCATTCCAGATCGCCTTTGCCTTTGAGATCCACCATCTCCATCCAGAAGGGTGTGGAACCGCCATTCAGATATGTGATGACTACCGGATAGCGCTTCCCCTTATCCAGGTTAACCGTGGTAATGGTCGCCGCTTCGCCGGCATTACGGCGGTAAACTTCTTTGCCATCGAGCGTAGCAGTGGCATAAGAGCTCTCCTCATAACCGGAGTGCACTTGATAAGCCCCGGTCATCGGCACTTCGATGAACGTTTTCAGGACCACCTGGGCAGAACCGGCGGCGGCCGGCAGTTTCTCGACCTTGGTGCCCGACGCTGCATCCTTGTCGGCCGACTGATAGACCTTCAGCGGCAGCAAAGCCGAAGCCCCAACCGGCATCTTGCAGGGCATGACAGTCGGTTCGGGTGACAGGAAGATACTGG
>JAWOHT010000167.1:0-3667 GCA_046485045.1 Bacteroidales bacterium | reverse complement strand
ATACCTCACTGGCAGCCCAGGGAGCAATTTATAAATAATCATTTTACCTGTCAGGCTTTTTCAATGGCTGCCTTGTACTTTTTCTGCATTTCAATTACCTGTTTGTGAAAACCGGGAAAGGCATTCCAGAGATCGAACCCGCAGCTGGCCAGTTCATTGCATTCGATACAACAATCGTATCCCCTGCCCATGGCACATTCTCTTACCAAACAGTTCGAAACCACAACACCCTGTGGCTTATCTTTGTTCTTACAGGTATGGCAAAACACCTCATCGGCATTAAATTCGATGCCGTATTTCTCTTCGATCTTCCAGTCCTTAAAAGCCTGTTCTTTCTTAGCAGCATCATTTTCAACCGTGGCAACATACATGGGGCAGCCGGGCGGACAAACATAACCGCAGTAATTAAGCTTCTTCGGATCGGGAACATCATCCTGAAAAAGATTACCAAACACCTTCATACCGGGACAAAATGCAAGCGCACCGCATGCAAGCCCTATCTTTGAGCTGTTGAGCATAAAATCTCTGCGAGATTGTTGTTTATTCATAGCATTGGGTTATAATTGAACCAAAAATACTAATTATTCGCTTTTAGATACTCACACACCTGAAGATTCGCTACCTTCATCTCCTCAACGGCCATTGCCGCTATAACTTTAGCCCCTTCGTTGCAAAGGTGGGTATCATCTTTTATGCCATCAGGCCGGTTATCAAATTCGCCCGGGGCAGTATGGAGGTAAAGAACCTTCGACTTCTCAGGACCTAAAGCATAGACAAGATTCTTCGTTTTCTCCTGCAAATCAATCAGTGGAACGCTCATCTGCTCAGCCACCATCCGCACAGCATCAGGATATTCACCGTGGGTGTCAACCAACTTGCCTTCTTCGTCAAATTTACGCCGTACAATAGAGGTACATAAAACCGGAATTGCCCCTTTTGCGCGGGTTTCATTCACATACCTTTCAAGGTTGGCCTTATAAGAGGTATAAGGATCGGTATGTCTTGACGTATCGGCTTTCTGGTCGTTGTGCCCAAACTGTATGATCACGTAATCGCCGGGTTGCAGGCTGTCAAGCACCGCCAGCCACAAGCCCTCACCGATAAAACTTTTTGAACTTCTGCCATTGCGGGCGTGGTTCGAAACTATCACATCGCTGGTGAAAAACAGTTGCAGTACCTGCCCCCACCCTATTTCAGGTTTGCCTTCCGGTTTTTTGTCTGCCATAGTGGAATCGCCGATCATAAATATATGAACCGGGCGCTGATACTGGTAACCAAAAGCAAAAAAAATCATTGATAGCAACAGAATAAACTTTTTCATAATATGGTTTTTAATAATTTTAAAAATAACAAAACAAATAATTTCATGTACAGGCCTTCTATATTTTCTCTATTTTCTTCAGTACTTTCTCTAATCGTTTAATTTGTGAATCCTTCATAGTTCTATGTTTAAATTAATCAATAAATTTTGCCCCTGCGATTCCAATTCCTGCACCAAGTATCAACGAAAAAACAATCATTGGAATTATCGCTTTCTTGTCTTTCGGGTAAACAATAATCATCACTGGAATTGCTGAAATAAATGAAATTATTACCCCCTTTAGCCAAGGTGTCATTTCCCAACTGACAAAAGGTATAATCAATCCAAGCACAAAATAATGAACAAAAGCTGAGATATTTGCAACCTTCTCAAGTTTCATAATTATCATCGGCGTAACATCTATCAATCCTGCTACAAGTCCGATTATTATCGCTATTAAGAAATCATTCATATCGTATTTTATTAGGTGTTTTGTTTCTTCTTTTACATATTAGTGGCAAATTTTCTTACCATTAGAAAGCATATTATAGATTAATAATCGCGTATGCAGCGAACAGCCATACCGTATTTTGTTTCGTAGCTCAACCGGCTTACGTAAGTGTATTTTGAGCCAATAAATCGCAGTGTTGCCAGAGATTTGCTCTGTTCAGTTGAAGTCCACCAGATACCAATAGTACCTATATGACCATAAATACCATTATAGTGTCGGTAACCGGCAGGCAGTCCTGAAAATGCAGATAAGTTTTGTTTTTTAGATTTCATGGTATTGCCCACACTGCCTAAGTCCCGGTAAGAATACCATCCGGAATTAGTAGCTAATGATAGTGCAATTTTTTCACGCGCTTCTGTATCGGTTTCCGTTCCATCATACATAGTTGTATCGTAAGCAAAACCATTTTCTGCGAGATATCGCTCCATCTGTGTCCATTCTTCATCGGATGGCAGATGCCACCCAGTGGGGCAAACTCCTTGAACGTGCTTAGATTCCGGAACATCTATTTGTTTATTTACTGCCGCAGCCCAGGTATATAATGCCCCAAACTTCTCTACCGAATACTGTTTATATCCGGTTCCGGCAGTGTCGTAAAAACAATACGCTTTGCCGTAATCTTTCAACGCATCCCATTCATCACTATCTTTAACATAAGGTATGGTTGCACCGCTGGCATAACGTGTTGCTCTTAAATTTTGAGCCATCCAATATTGTTCACCAATTTTTACCCACGGATATGTATTGCCATCGATATCGGTTAGAGAACCCTGTTCAGCTGTTTTTTTTGCACCAACCATGTTTACATTTCGCTGTATTTTACATTGGGTAAATATAAAAATTGTAAAGAAAGCAATTATGAGATGTGATGTTTTCAAAATATTCATACAATAGAAGTGACTAATCGTTATACAACCTTACCTGCTTAATGTACAGTATTCTTTTTTCTGATTCTAATTTAAGTTCTAGATCCAATCCAAAATCTTCATAGGGTTCATTTATTTGCATTTTATCATACATATTCCTTTTGATTATCTCAAGCTGATTTGCCAAATGTTTTATTTCTTCAGGCGACATTACCAAACTATTCTCATGCAGGTTCGACTGGGTTATGATGTCAATCGCATTTACTTTTTCTGTAACCGCATCAGGATAACAAATAAACTGGTCTGAAGTTATTCCTTGCTTAGGCTCTACAACACTTTCGTCACCAATTTGAGCATTTACCACAAAACCAAGGCTTTGTGGTCTATACAGATTTTTAGTGATGGCTACACCATTTACCTTTTCATCAGGAAACGATCGGTGCACAAGTATTCCCATGTACGCATCTTCATGACGGATATTATAATATTCTCTTTCAACGAAAGCTTCATATGACCACAAACTTGCCCATACGTCTTTTATGGCCTTTTCATACGTTTTTTTGCTATGCTTGTATATTCCTGTTTTCGAAGTATATATTCCTGCGCCCGAAAATCCCTTTGCATCTTCAGCATTGGTAGAGGAGCGAAACCTTAAGTTTAAATATTTATCATTCGCTAAAACCTTTGAATTAATAGAATTAAGCAACGAAATATCAATTGGGGATGCTTTTATTTTTTCCCTTATATCTATCAGCAACAGTTTTATGCTATCTGTACTCATTTGCTTTGAACACTTCATTAAACTATCGATAAGAACAGATGCCTGCGAACCCGAAACATGTCTATGATAAAAAAAGAAAGGAATTGCAAATGCAGATTCAGGTACTCTAAAGCCACTCTCTTTACTTATATGGTATAAGACTCCAAAGTTAGCTGCTTTATTTCCAACAAATGCAAACGAATTTTCATCTATATGTTCTATGTCAATTA
>JAWOHT010000158.1:0-3633 GCA_046485045.1 Bacteroidales bacterium | reverse complement strand
TACATTCAGGGAAGAATATGAGAATTTCCTGAAGAAATTTGATATTTCTTATGATCAAATGTATATTCTGAGAGATATTCAATAATTAATATCTCGTCCCTACGGGACTTTTTTGTTTGATCTGATATTGCTATAGATATCATGTCCCTACGGGACCAATTTTTCTACCTGAAAAAATCCAAGATTCAAATTATTAATGATGAATATGCATTCGAGAACCTTCGTATTAAGAATCAGTATGGATTCATAATTCCGCGGTCAATAGCCCAATATTCTAAATCCAATTGTCCAAAGTCCTATAAGTTCGTTATAATCATTCTTCAATTAGCAAATTATCACATTAGCACATTAGCACATTAGCACATTAGCACATTAGCACATTAGCAAATTAGCACATTATCACATTATCACAAAAAAAGTCTTCCTCACCTCTTGCCATTTAACTGATTTTTACTAAATTGTACCCGCACTAATTAAAAAACCTTATCAGCATATGATCGGTAAATGGTTATTTGTAATCTGCCTTATCATCTCATCATGCCGGGTTATATTTGCACAACAGACCTACGAGACAGGTACACTTGACGAAGTGATTGAGGAAATATCCGAAATTTACGAAAACGAAACCGATTTCACCGAATTGGCTGAAGATTTATGGTATTTTGCAGAAAATCCTTTGAACCTTAATACCTGTACTTACGAAGATCTGGCAAAGCTGCATTTTCTCACAGAATTCCAGATTAAAAGCCTGCTTGATTATGTTAAGAACAAGGGGCCTGTAGCCTCGATGGCTGAGATACAATATGTTTATGGTTTTAATGAACAGCTCGCAGAATATCTGAAAAAATTTATTTCGTTAGAAACTGTAAAAGAGTACCCGCGGTTAAGTGTAAAAAACGCTTTAAAATATGGCAGGCACAACCTTTTCATCACCGGTAACAGAACGCTGCAGGAGAAAGCCGGATATAGACCTGTACACGATTCGGTTTTGCTGACCGAACCCGACAAGAGCCGATATCTTGGAACTCCCTTCAAAATGAGGATAAAATATAGTTACAGACACTACAACAAACTATTGTTTGGTTTCCAGGCAGAAAAAGATGCGGGAGAGGAGTTCTTCACTGGCAGCAATAAACAAGGGTTTGACTTTTATTCAGGCTACCTGCAGGTAAAAGAAACAGGCCGTTTAAAGAACCTGACCATTGGAGATTATCAACTGCAATTTGGTCAGGGACTTACACTGTTCAGCGGATTGGCTTTCGGAAAGACATCTTTTAGTACAGACATGGTCAAACGCCCCACAGGTATCAGACACTCTTCATCGGCCGATGAAAACCTCTTTTTCAGGGGAATTGCAGGAACGGTGAAGTTTTCCGGGTTTGAAGCAACCGGTTTCTTCTCCCGTAAATCATTTGACGCAAACATTACCGTTACGCCCGATAGTTCAGATTATGCATTCACTTCATTTCAAAGTTCGGGATACCACCGTACCCCTAATGAAATAAAAGATGAAAAAGCAGTAATCGAAACAGCAGCGGGACTAAACACAAAGTTTACCCACAACAATTTTACAGCAGGTATTACCCTTGTTAATTATATTTTTACAGGAGAGTATGCCCCGGCAGAAAAACCATATAACCTATATACATTCAGAGGCTCAAACCTCTTTAATGCCGGTATTGATTACAGGTACAGGCACAAAAAGCTGGAGTTTTTCGGCGAGACTGCCTATGGCAATGGCAATGGGGCAACCCTCAACGGATTGATGGTGCAGGCTACGGAACTGGCTGCATTCACCCTGCTTTACCGCAACTATTCGAGAGCGTTTTATGCATTGCGGAATAACCCTTTCTCTGAATATTCTTCGAAAAACAACGAACAGGGACTTTATGTGGGCACAACCCTGTTCCCGGCTAAACATATCAAAATGATCGCCTATTTTGATGTGTTCAGGTCGCCGTGGCTTCGTTACCAGGTCACTAAGCCCTCGGCAGGGCGTGATTATCTTATTCAGGCTGTATATACCCCGGTAAGGCACACTGAATTATCTGTAAGGTTTAAATCCGAAACCAAAAGCCAGGATGAAAACGAACAACAATTGCCTGTACCGGTAACCAAAGATGTTACGGTAAATAAACTTAGACTAAACGCTGTATATCCTGTATTTCAGCACTTTATTTTCAAAAACCGGATTGAAGTAAGCCAGGTGAAAAAAGAAAACAACCCAGGAGATATGGGCTATTATATCAGTCATGACCTGGTCTTTAACCCCGAAAATAAGCCTGTAGCTATTTGGTTGCGGTTTGCCTTGTTTGATGGCGATTCTTATGATTCAAGAATCTATGCTTATGAAAATTCGATTCCTTACACATTTTCTGTTCCCTCATTTTTCAACAAGGGCATGCGCGGATACGCCATGGTAAAATACAAGATAGGCTCTGCTACACTATGGCTCCGATATGCTATCACCAGGTACGAAAACACAGAAACAATCGGTTCAGGCCTTGATGTTATAAAAGGGAACACCCGGTCGGATTTGGAAGTAATGCTGATGGTGAAGTTTTAAATTTTTCGGGATAGTGGATTTTGAATCCTACTTCTTAACCTGGCTTGGTCAAATTAAAATAGGAAAATTGGGATTTCTTGCAGATAGCGCAGACAGTTAATTTCTCTTTCGGATTCTCTTTTCATTCATGTCACACGAAAAAAAGTCAGTAACATAAACAATACATGCTCAATAACTAATGCACTTTTCTTTTCTATGCTTTCCATTTCACCTGTTAAGCCATTTCAGATATATAATAACCCTTCGCTTACCAATACCACATCCCCGCTCACTTTTACGGCAGTAATATTATCATTGCTGCTTTCAATATCAACTGTAAGCATACTGGGCCTGCCCATTTCAAAACCCTGTTCAAGCAGTACCGGAAACGTATTAACAATTTTATTCTTAAATAAATAGCATCCGAAAGGTCCTGCCGCGCTGCCAGTAGCCGGGTCTTCATAAATGCCAAAAAGGGGTGCAAACATACGGCAATGAAACCGGGAGGTGGCATAAATGGTTTCTTCGGTAAACACGAACATCTCGGTTGAATCGAGTTGAAGCTTTGCTTCCTTTAGCAGTTCATTCCTTATTTCGATACGGTGCATGGCTTTAAGGGTTTTAACAGGAATAAACAGGAAATTATTGCCGCATGAAACGCTTTGAATCGGATGGTCGGGATTAATCTCATCTGAGGAAATAGACAGGATACCGGCTAAAAGTTTAAAATCTTTTTCTACGGGCCCGAATACGGGCAAGGGCTGTCTCATGGTTATAGAATGAAATCCGTTACTGTCTTCGATATAATCAACACGGATATCACCCACCTTTTCTTCAAGTATCAGAAAGTTTTTATTTCTGCGATTCATAACTCCCCGGGTCAAAAGTATGTAAGCCGTACCAATGGTAGGATGACCTGCCATTGGAATTTCCATGCCGGGAGTGAAAATTCTCACTTTACAGTCGTTGATCTTATTTTCAGCAGGAAAAACAAAGGTGGTTTCTGAAAAATTAAATTCCCGTGCTATCTTCTGGAGCAGTTTTTCAGGAATATTCGTTGCATCCGGAAAAACAGCAAGCTGGTTGCC
>JAWOHT010000044.1:0-27087 GCA_046485045.1 Bacteroidales bacterium | reverse complement strand
GAAGTTCTGGAAGTCTGTAAACACAGGCCTGTATATAAATTAAAGTTGATAAATTCCGATCTTTATTTAGTAGGTTACAACTATCTTAATTCAGAAGATGCAGTTGGCAGATACCCTGTATTCGCCAAACATAAACCTAAAGTGTATTTCGATTTTGAATACGCCCAGAGTGTTGCGGATAACCTGCGGACTGATGATTACCAGATAAGTATTGAATAGTTTCTTAATTGGTTTTTTTCATATCGGGTTTTGAAGCCTGTCTTGTTAAAAACTTGTTAATTTTTATTATATTATAAAGTATTTTTGCACTTGTATATTCTATTTCTATCTTAGTCATTGCCTGATCTTGCAATTGATCTGCCCCGCCAGATAACTATTTTCAGTTTGAACATCCCGGATGCATTCTTGTTACTTAAAAAAAGTACCTCAAAAATGAGAATGATATTATATTCTTTGGTCTTTATAATCTTTGCATACGGTGAAATTCCTGAAAATAAAGAAATTAAGGTTTTGGATTTTAAAAACCTTGAACCACGTTTACATTTTAATAACGATACCACCTATATAATAAACTTCTGGGCTACCTGGTGTATTCCATGCAGAAAAGAGTTGCCGGACTTTGAGCAGGTTAATTCGGAATACAGGGATAAAAATGTGAAAGTACTTCTGGTAAGCCTTGATTTTATCGAAGACATTGAAAAAAGCCTGTTACCCTTTATTGATAAATACAATTTGCAATCAGAGATTTTGGTACTTGATGATGTGAACAGCAATCATTGGATTCCGCGTGTTGATCCCGGATGGAATGGCAACATACCCGCTACCCTCATATATAATAAAAATTACAGGGAATTTTTCCCTCATCTTCTTACATACGATGATTTAGATTCATTATTAAACTTAAATATTATAAGATTATGAAAACAACAGTATCGCTTGTATTCTCGTTCTTTTTTGCCACTGTAGCAGTTGCAGGAGGAATAAATGTTGGTGACATCGCAACAGACTTTAAGCTTAAAAATGTGGACGGCAAATACATAAGCCTTTCCGATTATAAAGATGCCAAAGGTTTTGTAGTAGTATTCACATGCAATCATTGCCCATATGTCATTGCATATCAGGACAGGCTGATTGAGACAGATAAGAAATACAAAAAGTTGGGATACCCTGTTATTGCAATTAATTCAAACGATGAAAAGATTGTACCCGGAGATTCCTATGAAGCAATGGTGGAAAGGGCCAAAGAAAAGAATTTTTCTTTCCCTTATTTAAGAGATGAAGACCAATCGGTTGTTAAGGCATATGGGGCTGAAAGAACACCGCACGTATATTTACTTCAGAAAGTTAATGATAAAATGGTAGTTAAGTATATTGGTGCAATTGACGATAACTATAAAGATGCTTCGGCAGTAAAAGAAAAATATCTCGAAAATGCAATAAATGCCCTATTAAAGGGTAAAGAACCTGAGCCATCTCTAACCAAAGCTATCGGATGCACAATAAAAATGAGCAATTGATCGGCATCAACCGCCTATTCTTTTACAAATTCCAGGGCGGCTGAATTAATGCAGTACCTTAAACCGGTAGGTGGTGGCCCATCGTTGAACACATGTCCAAGATGGGCATCACATTTTTTGCATACCACCTCTGTCCTTATCATCCCGTGAGTTGTATCCTGCTTAAGTAAAATTGATTTTTCGGTGGTTATATCGTAAAAACTCGGCCATCCGCATCCAGAATGAAATTTGGTTGAAGAGTTGAACAATAATGTGCCACACCCGATACATTTATAGTATCCCTTTTCAAAAAAATCAAAATATGTCCCTGTAAATGGCCTTTCTGTTCCTTTCTGTCTTGTTATATGATACTGTTCAGGAGTAAGCTTTCTTCTCCATTCACCATCTGTTTTAACAATCTTCTCTTTCATATCAGTATTGCTTAAATTTATTAAGGTATCCTGCGCATTTGCCGTTAATGAAAACAACAAAGCCGAGTAAATGATGATGTTATAGTATTTCATAATATCAAATTCCTTTTTTGGTTGTTTATTGCAGGATTCAAATGTAAAAACAAAAATAAATGCAAAAGGTTTTCAAAAAATAAACTCATCTTATCTAAGATATTGTCTTATAATAATTTAAATGATTTCTCTGTTCTTTTTTTGATAAAGAAACCGTTCGATCACACGAAGCAATAAATATGTATGACAAAATCAGGCTATTCTTTGATCAATCATATAAAATAAAATTTTGCAATATTCAATTAAAAAATCTGGTGAATTGATTTATATGGTTAATTTATAAATATTTATAAATTGATATAAATAGAAACCTGACTAATCGTTGTACCGGTTTACTTACATCTCACAATTGGGGGTCTTGGAAATTAGAGCTATTTTTGCTGCTTCTGAACAATTAATAATAAGAAGTGTTAGTAAAAAAAAAACCTGAAACTATGGGCCTTAAAATTATTTTAGGGTTAATCTTCTTTGCATTGTTGTTTTTTGGCGAAATTACCATGACTTTTTCTTTCAAGCATGGCAGCAACAGAAATCTTCCAAGTTCGGAATTCACTCCCCTTTCGCATAAAATCAGCAACGGACTTTCTGATAATGAAAGCACCCGGAATATAGATTCAATAATCAATGAATTTATTACAAGCAAAGAAATTAAAGGTGCCTCGGTTGCAATCGTTAAGGGCGGTAAACTTCTTTATGCCAAAGGATTTGGACATGCTGACGAAGAGGAACATTTGATCACCGAACCAAAAAATTTGTTTCGTATTGCAAGCGTATCGAAATTGATAACCGCTGTGGCTATTATGAAATTGTATGAAGAAGGCCGTCTGAATCTTGAAGACAGGGTATTCGGTACGAAAGGTATTTTAAACGATACAATGTTTCTCCATTACAATGACAAACGTGTTGAAAACATCACCATAAGGCAATTGCTTAGTCATACCGGAGGATGGAACAGCCGTAAATCTGATCCTATATTTAACTCGTTGTACATAGCAAGAAAAATGGGTGTACCACCACCTGCAACGCTTGATCATATTCTAAGCTACCAGCTCAGGGAGAAACTGACATTCACACCGGGATCAACTTACAATTACTCAAATTTCGGGTACGCGGTGCTTGGTAAAGTCATCGAAAAGGTTACCGGAATGGATTACGAAGGTTATATACAATTTGCAATATTGCATCCGCTTGGCATATATGATATGCACATTGGAAGCAGTTTTTACGATGACAAGTTGCCCCACGAAGTAAAATATTATGAATTGGAAAACACACCAGATTGCTATGCCTATGATGGTTCAGGCGAACTTGTACCTGTTCCCTATGGTGGCAATAATATTGAACTTCTTGGTGCTGCCGGTGGATGGATAGCTTCTGCCCCTGAATTACTCAAACTAATTATTTCAATAGATGGTTTTGAAAGCAAAGCAGATATCCTTTCAGAAAGAACGATCAACATGATGACCCAGACTGAGAAAGTGAGAGGCAATACGCTGGGATGGAGAGGCACTGATGGTTATGGTACATGGTGGAGGACAGGTACACTCGCCGGAACTTCAGCGCTTGTAATGAGGCACAAAAATGATATTAGCTGGGTAGTTCTTTTAAATACAACTACAAAGAATAAATCGAAAATTCACAATGAAATTTCGAGGACAATGTTTAAAGCATTGAGAAGTGTTGAAAACTGGCCCGAAACAGATCTCTTCGCACATAATTAATTTGAAATTAAAGTTTCATCTTTCTTATTATCAGGCTTTTTATTTAAAATAATATCCTCTGGCATGAAGGAAAATCTCTTTGGTAAAACACTTGAAGAATTAAACTCAATCGTAACAGAAAATATACTTCCTACTTATACCGGTAAACAAATAGCCAACTGGTTATATAAAAAAAGGTGTGGCTCGATTGATGAAATGACCAACCTTTCAAAAAGTCATCGGGAAAAACTCAAAGAGAAATTCACTGTAGTGCATACAGCCCCTGTTGATGTAAAAATCTCAGCAGACGGTACAAAAAAGTACCTGTTTGCCACAACGAACGGCAGATTTATTGAAGCTGCGTATATTCCTGAAAACAAAAGACATACCCTTTGTGTGTCTTCGCAGGTCGGATGTAAAATGGGTTGTTTTTTTTGCATGACAGGAAAACAAGGTTTCCAGGGAAATTTAAACTGTTCAGAAATCCTGAACCAGATATTTAAAATCAGTGAAAGTGAAATTCTTACCAACATTGTTTATATGGGTATGGGCGAACCTCTCGACAATCTTGAGGAAGTTTTAAAAAGCCTTGAGATTTTGACTTCAGATTACGGATTGGCGATGAGCCCGACAAGAATAACAGTCTCTACCATTGGCATACTACCAGCCTTACGTACATTTATACAAAGAAGCAAATGCCACCTTGCAATAAGCCTCCACAATCCATTTCCCGAAGAACGTAAGAGGATAATGCCCATCGAATCTATTCATAATATACATGAAATAACAGGGCTTTTAAAAGAAAGCGATTTCGGCCGCCAGAGAAGGATATCATTTGAATATATCATGTTCCGCGGATTAAATGATACCCCAAAACATATCAACGGTCTCGCGAGACTTTTAGACGGTTTGAAATGCCGTATTAACCTCATCAGGTTTCATTCAATACCTGGCACAAGGTTTATTTCCTCAGACGAAGAAACCATTGAAGAATTTAAAGATAAACTAAATAAAAAAGGAATTGTTACAACGTTAAGGGCATCGCGCGGGATAGATATCTTGGCCGCCTGCGGATTGCTTTCTACTTTAAAGATGCAGAATACGCATGAACCCGAATATAAGACATGATTAAACATGTATTCCTGGTGATATTGTTTGTTTTACACATTTCACCAGTTAAATGTCAGTATAAATATGGAAGCAGCCTTCCCGACAGTGCATTGTCATTGCTCAATTCAAGGTCAGGAACTCTGTATGCCGGTATAGATAACCCGATAAGCCTGAACCTGTGCAAACCGGAAAATATTAACGAATATATACTCTTTAGCAACAATGGAACGGCATTTATTGACAGCCTTTGGTTTACTGTAATACCAGCAAGAACAGGTTTATCGCGTATTGTATTGATGAAAATTGAGGATAATGATACTATCATTATCGGCCAAAGGTTTTACAGTGTTAAATCAATTCCCGAACCAAAACTTCAGATAGATACCATAAGGTTTGAAAGCCTGTCTTTTTTTTCAAGGAGCGCTCTGCTTGCGGCCGACAGCATCTCCATATTCATAAGTTCAGACATTATCAACTCAGATAACTGGTTTAAAGTAAACAGGTTCACAATTGGATATATCTATGGTGGATTATACAAACAACATCTAAACCAGGGGAATAGGATTAGTCTGGAAACAAAGATGATGATCAATAATCTCAGTCCGGGTAAAGAGGTTATATTCAACATATTTGCCGAAGGAGAAGGTAAACTTATTGTTGAACTTCCTGTTTACAGGCTAAAATTGTACTGATTATAAGGGATTTTGTTCCAGAATACCCAAAGCTTCCTGAATTGTAAGTTTTTTGCCTCCCTGGTATGCAACAATAAATGCTTTTCTTACACCGCACTCCTGCAATGTTATATTTGCTTCGGTAAAGCTGTGGTACCTACCGATGGAGTATTTATACCAATCGTCTTCGTAGATCATATCCATGGGCATTGTGCCTTTATAAACAGATCGCAGGTATTCCTCGGTGAGAGGCACTGTATGGGCAGCTATCTGTACCTTAAAAATGATCTCTTCCATCAATACGGGATCAACCTTTGCTTCGGTGTTTACTGTGGCATAAATATCTTCAGGTGGTTCATTTACAGCGGGATTTTTATAGATTTGCTTAATCTCTTCTAATGTAACATCATTTTCCCATCCGTAATTATATTCTACCGGGTAGTCTGAATACACCTGCAAAGCCCTGCCCTGATCTCTGATTATTAACATATCGAGCTCATTTGCTTCTTTTGATTTAAGCTTGGCATATTCAAACCTGTCGGTCCACAGAACCTGGTCGCGGCGTTGCGCCGACATGGCTTTTTGTTTGACGGCCTGTTTTTCGTAGTACCTTCCTTTTTCAACTCCAGCAGCAAAATGCTGTACTTTTCTCATGGCATTCCAGAATTCATTACATTTCTCCTTAAATACCAAATGTATAGCTTGGTACCCTTCTTTATGCTTTTCAGAAGCTTCCTGAATTTTCTTTAAAGATTTTTGATACACGACCGAAACTTTTTCTTTCTTTTCCAGCTCAGAAAGAGCATCATACATGGCCTGGGCTTCAGAAAGCAGTTTTTCTGCTTCGTTTATAGTTACTATACCTCTTTCAATTTTCTTTTCATCAAGTGTTGTAAACTTTACGTTCAACTCCTTAGTAAAAGAAGAAATGTGCAAATCTTGCGAAGAAACCGATAGAGAGGCCAAAATGAAGACTTGCAGCACAATAATTAATCTAATCATCCGTACCATTGTAAATTATTTTTGAATTGTACTTGATACCCGCCAAAAATAGCAAATGAAAAATAAGATAAAAAATTCTGGAGGATAAAACCCGGAAGTATATATAACAAAAAAGAAGCCAAATTTCATAATTCAGCTTCTTAGAAAGTTTTTAGCAGTCCGTATCTGTTAACGAATTTCTTTAAATTCCGGTGCGGTAAACACAAAATAACCAATCACAGCAAGTGAAAGAAGCGGAACCAGAAGTAATAACGTAACTGTCATTTTGAATGGTTTATGTGAATAATTATGCAATTATGACTTCAAATATAGTAATTTAGTCAATTATTTATACTCATTCGTCAAAAAAAATGTTACGTTCGTCAATAGTTTTTTTAGTATTATTTGCAAATAAAATTTTAATAATCTAAAAATCAGGATATTTCGAAAAATATAAATTGCAATAATTATTCAGGAACTATTACCTGTTAATAAAAAAATTTTCATTTTAACAGAAATGAAAATTATGCCGTACATATTTACTTGTCGGCAGCAGACAATAATCAGATCATTCAATCATGTGCTGAAGTGTCTGGAAAAGTTCGATATAGTTACGCTGTGTCTCTTCGTCAAAGTCTTTAATACTGCTATTATTTTCTTTTATAAAAGTCAAAAAGCCCGAAGCCAGTAATGTTCTTGAAAGTTCATTTGTCAAAATATATTCAGAATTTGATTCTGTAATCCCGATACGTTTTTGAAGTAAATATCTTTTAAAGTCAATGGTTGAAAACATATCCTCAATGGCTGTATAATCATCAAAAATTTTAATTCTTTTGTCAGGACTTTTGGTGTCTGCAAGAAAATGAGTATTTCTGATCTCTTCGGCCACTTTTTTAATGTTGCCATTACCAAAAAGCAGAATATAAAAATCGAGCCTCCAACCGGTAAGAATATTAGCAAGTGTTTGAATACCATTGGTTCCCGAGGCAGGTATAAAGTGTACACTTTTATCAAAACCAATTAATGCGGATATGGCCTGTAAATAAAAACAGGTTACTGTGTCCTGAACAATTACATTATTTTTTTGCTGAATAAACTGTTGTTCGCTGACTTTTGCGCCCATTAATGAATATATTGGCGACAATGTATCGGCAGAGGCCTCGGGCAATGATTGTGAATCGAGGATAACAGACTCGCTGTTTTCATCGTTTTCATCGGCTCGTTGCACTGCCAAAATACGGTATAATTTATTCACATCTACGAGATGGGGTGAATGTGTGCAATATACTATCTGCATGCTTCCTTTCAGGTCTTCGAATACTTTCAGCACATCTTCCTGTGCCCGTGCATGCAGACTAAGGCCTGGTTCATCAATAAGCAATACCCTTTTTACAGAGTTTAGCAAAGATGTGGCCTTAAGTTCGAGGTAAAATGAAAGAAACCAGCGTACTCCCCTACTCCGCTGCTTAGGATACAGGCGTTCCTGTTTGTCTTTTATCCAGAATTCGAGATACGGCTTGCCGCTTTTTTCCGGCTCGGTGTAATCATAGTGTTCCAGCTCAAAATTCAGCCGGATTTTATTGTTCTTACCGACATTTTGCCGCCAGTAATCCTGAAAATCAATGGTTATTTCACCATTCAGATTTTCGATTTTCTGTTTCAGTATGCGGTGGTTTTTTTCACGAAAAAAATCTGACGTTAGTCCTGCAATTACCAAAAAATTCTTAACAGCCTTAAACCCTTCGTTGTGTTCATTTTCAAGCAGAATATCTTCGAGGTCAATTTTATTGGGAAGAAGACCGCTGAAGTCTTCGAAAAAGTCAAATACAGGGATATATTTAAGCAAGATTTCCCCAATACCTTCGGGTGAAAGCAATTTTTTGTTGTCTTGCAACTCATTCAGGGCTTCGCCCTCGGCTATTTTATAATTCTGTCCCTTAAAAACCTTATCGGCAATTAGTTTCTGAAGTTCTTCCTTTTCGAAGCATTCGGTATATATTTTCTGAATGCGGTTGTATTCTGCCAGCAGTTTTTCAAGTTTTTGCTGGGCATTTTTCTTTTCCTTTTCATTGGTATAGATTTCATATATGTGCTCAGCTTCTTTTATCTGCTTGCTTAACAGTATAGTGTCATTTGCTGCTGTTCTTGTATTTTCAATAGTTTCAAGACATTTCTTAGATACAGTTACTTTTTCGGAAATACCTTGTGTGAGTTGTTTTTTTTCTTCGAAGAGCTTTTGCTTTGCATTAAACTGCTGCTCTTTTTGTGTATAAGTTTTTTGCACTGTTTCAAGTTCGTATTCTGCACTGGCAAGGGCACCAGCATTACGGGCCTTTTTAATTGACCTTTTTGCATTCTCAAGTTTCAATTGCCACTGGTTTATTTCATTCCTGGCATCAAGATATTCCTGTTCTGCAAGTTGCATCTCACCGATAATCTGATCTGCTTTGCCTAATAGTTCAGAAATCTCAGTCTGAACAACGATTTCAAAATTCTGTTTAACTTCTTCTCTTATTAAATAATATTCAAGTATGTCATCATCGCCTATACTTATCGTACTTACCCTGTCTTCCTTCCATTCTCTTACAAGGGTAAGTTCCTGTTTAGCCAGAAATATTTCCCTTATTTGCCCGGGAATTGAATTGGCACTGAATAAATCAGTAAGCTTTTCATCTTCAATAAAAAATGTACAGGAAACAATGGGGAAAGTCATGTCGCTGCGCAGCATGTCGTCTGATATTTTCCCATGGTAGAAGCAATTAAGTGCCTCAAGAACAGATGTCTTACCCGATTCATTCTGTCCTATCAGGGCGGTAATATTGTCATATGCCAGGTAATTCCAGCCTGAGTCAACAATAGATCTGAAGT
The DNA here is from genome assembly GCA_046485045.1 of Bacteroidales bacterium. GTDB lineage: Bacteria > Bacteroidota > Bacteroidia > Bacteroidales > UBA10428 > JAFGPL01. The sequence goes on along the minus strand of JAWOHT010000044.1, from coordinate 17,737 downwards.
TTCTTATACGAAAGGCTTTAAGCTTCATAGATTGTTTGAAGGTTTTGTAATATATGAATCAATATAACAAATCTAATAAAGGGTAACAATATAGCGGTTCAATAGTTATCAACATGATACCTGAACCCTAAAACAAGCAAATCATCGAGCTGTGGATAATTTCCTCTCCATTTTTCGAATGCATAAAACAGTTCTTCTTTTTGACGGTGCATTGGCAATTGGTGTATTTTTAACAATAAATTCCGAAAGGGCTGGTATTTGAATTTTTTTCCGTTAGGCCCGCCAAACTGATCAACAAAACCATCTGAAAAAAGATATACCGAACTACCGGGTTCTAGAGTGATCTTATGGGTATTAAAAGATTTTTCTTCTTCTGCTGCTACACCAATAGGCATTTTATCTCCGTTAATTTCAACAAGATTATTGTTTTGAACAATGTACAATGGATTAAACGCACCGGCAAACTGAAAATTGTTGCTTTTTGTATCAAAAATACAAAGGGTCATATCAATACCATCTTTTTGTTCATACTCCTCGCCAGTCTGTTGAAGGGCTTTCATTATTCCTTCGCGCAACTGGTTTAGAACTGAGCCTGCAGATGCAAAACATCCGCGTCCCACAACCTCATTAAGCATGGTAATGCCTAGTATGCTCATGAATGCACCGGGTACTCCATGACCGGTGCAATCGGCAACTGCAATAATTATTTCAGATTTTTTTTTAGTTATCCAGTAAAAATCGCCACTTACTATATCTTTGGGCTGAAAGAGAACAAAATGATCGGGTAATAGTTTTTTGAACAAAGCCGGTGATGGCAGGAGCGCTTTCTGAATATAGCTAGCATATCGAATGCTCTCGGTTAGTTCCCTTCTTTGCCTGTGAATTTCGTATTTAAGGGTATTTATAGTAGACTGCAGCTCAATTTCGGGTGACATTTCTGTGGGTTTATTAAAAAAATATCTAAAAAAACAAATCTTTTACGAAAAATCTACGTAAAAATAGTTATAAAATTTGACGAACTTAACATAAACGTTGATTAAATACATGATATTGTTGACCAACATACAAATATTTATGTTAGCCAAAATGTTCGCTTTCGGGTTGTTTTATTTTTTTATCATTTGCTTTATTGCTCTTATGATTCTTGTATTTAAAGCCCCAACATACATTGAAAAAGAAGACGGGAGTATGTTGCCAGTGATGCAAAAGAGAATGTTGAAGAGATTATAATCCGTATCCGGAATATTTTATAAGGTTGATATTTCCATTTTCAGTGCCCTGCAAAAGCAAATTGCCCTTCTGGTCTAAGATAATGTCATGTAATATCACCCGATCTGGTATCCGATGCCTGACAATTTCGCTGCCACTATTTCTGAAAACAACAAGCTCCTGAACTTCAGGTGATCTGGCAATTAATGCAAACGTATTGTTATCCAATGCCTTCAGCGATGAAAGAGAAACATATCCGGGGTTTAAATAATTTTTTTGCCAGATTTTTTTTCCATTACCATCTGTTTTAACCAATGAAATTGTTGCAGAATCAGAGAAACTGCCAAGAACCATTGTATTTTCGGCTGACAGATAATCCATTGTCTCTATTATGCCAAAGGAGCCATGCGCAATTTCCCATGCCAGGTAACCTTTCGAACTCATTTTAAAGCACCATTCGGAGCCCCCGGCGATAATGTGATCATCATTTGTTACCATTAGATTATGTATTTCTCCCGGCGAAATATATGTTCTTTCCCAAAGCTTTTTACCCGAATCATTAATGACCATCACATTGTATTTATGTTCAAGAGAATCATTTAGCCTATCACCTCCTAAGAAGATTTCATTGTTTGCATTGATTGCCACAGTTTGAATATTCCATTTGCCCAGGCTGCGGTTCCATATTTTTTTACCGGTTGCGTCGAGTTTAAAAATCCAGCCTTCTCTTGATGCAGAATCAGGGGTAAGCCAGGTATAGCCAAGTATCAAAAGGTCGCGGTTGTTGTTGGTGAGAACAGTAAATATACTATCGTTAAACCTGTCGCCCAATACCTTGTTCCAGATCATTTTACCGTTTTCATCAAGTTTAATGATCCATGCATCACGATACAATGAATCTGATTGTAATGTATTTCCGGCCAACACATATTCATTTGGGCCGGTAACAGCTATTCCACCAGCGTAATCAAAGAATTTACCGTTGTCAAAACTTCTCGACCACAAAATATTGCTCCACTTTATACCAGAGGAATTATAAAACTTCATTCCCAGGTCAAGCGACTTCAGGTTGAAGATATCAACATAGTGGCTGCCGTCAGGATATTTTGATATGAAATCATCGTATGCATCAAGGGTTTGTATTCTTTTGGCATACTCATAGAGCAGCTGTTGCTGAACTCTTTTTGCATCTGCTATTTCAAGGGCGTCAGGATAATTATCAATAAAGAACCCGAATGATTCGATGGTATTTTTCTGTTTTGCCAGGCTAAAAGCTGAAGCATTTCTCAATTTTAGTGCGTCGCCATAATTGAATGATGCCGGATATTTTTTCATAAAATCGTTATATGCTTCTACTGTATTAATGCTTCTGGCTTTTTCAAACGCCAGTGCATCCCGGTATTTTAATGCTTTGCTGTTCTGGGCTGCATAGGGGTATTTTTTCATAAATTCCAGATAACCATCAAGCGTGTTCTGCTTTTCGACTTTTCTGAATTCAAGCTGGTTTCTTATGTGGATTACATTGTTATAATACCTGAAATCGGGAAATTTTTCAATAACTGTATTCGCAAGTTCAAGGTTATTCTCTTCTCTGATGTATCTAATAAGCTTGGCTTCGATAGCGCCTGTTGCCTGCAATATTTTCTTATTTACAGGCCAATTGCTTCGTCTTACCTCGGTATTTGCAAAATATTCGGCAATAACGGTTTTTTCATCCTCATTCATCTGATGTATATTTTTTTCTACCATAAGGGCATGAGACCATGCATCTGTAAGACTGTATGACGGAGAGTTATTATCGGCATAAATAACAGTAAGCCCAAAAGCGGCAGCTGCACTCGTATTGTTTATCTTGTATTCAGCATCAAAAAACTCTTTTGCTTTTGCATAATCAGACTTCTCTAATTGTTTAAAACCTTTCCTGATGTTCTGTGCGCTTAGTTCTGTTAACATTAACACCAAAAAGACTGATATATATATTCTGCTCATTATGAATGTTTTAGATTAGTAAACCGGATTATCTTTTTATTAATGTAAATTCAACCCTGCGGTTTTGTGCTTTGCCTGCTTCTGTAAGATTTGTTTCTATTGGCCGGCCTTCGCCATATCCAATAGCGGTCATCCCCAAAGGGTTTACCCCCTGGCTGACAAGATAAGCCGTAACTGCATTGGCCCTGCCTTCGGAGAGCTTCTGATTATATGCATCGGAACCATCGCTGTCGGTATGGCCTGAAATCTCGATTTTACTGATTTTGTTTTCAAGTATAAACGATGCCACCCTGTTCAGCTCGGAATATGATTCGGGCAGCAATGTGGTTTTGTTAAATTCAAAAAATATGTTTTCAAGCACCATGGAAGCCCCTTCCTGAATATTTTTTAATCCATCTTCAAATTTGTCAGAGATTATCTCTGGCTGGACAAAAGTTACTGTTCCAGATGCTTTGCAATTATAATAATCTGATGCGACATAGGTGTAAATTCCCCCAGAAAGGTTCTTTATTTCACTGCCGGTTAATTTATTGTTCCATGCTACATTGTAGGGGGCCGTGCCACCCAGCATAGAAATCCTGATTCTCCCATCATTAATGATCTTTTTTACCTCACCCGTAATCGGGTCTTTGCCCCCGGTGTAGGAAGAATCCACTACCCTGGCTTCGAAATTCTGTAATACGCACGGACATATCCTGCAATCATCAATATGTCTGATGGCCACATCATCGAAATAGTAGTATGCATAGGCTTTGTTCCTCAGGTTTACTACGTTTTTATCGGTTACAACATAATTGGTGTTTTCATAATTTTTGAAATTTCCGATAATAAAAAATTTTTCACCTCCTTTGGCTTCATAAACCTGGCATATTTGTTCCCAATCCTCTACATTGTCGAGAAACAGGCCTTCGGGACTGCTTAGTTGAGGAGTAAGCGAAAGTGCATCAATAGTTTGTGCTTTGACCTGAATAATTGCAAAATAAACACTCAGTTGATCAACAGCAAGCCTCGAACCTGAGGCAAGCCTGTAATGATAGGTAACACAATATTTTTGTCCCGCAACCATAGGTGCTGCGAGTTCACCCTGGATGTACTCACGCCGGTTTTCCTCTGTTCCGGTAAGAATAGCCCCAACATAACCATTACCTGACTTTGGCTCGCTGTTACCGGCAAAGTTTTGAGGTACTCCCCCATCATTAGAGCCACAGCGATTGAAATAATCGGGTGCAGCAAAACTTGGGTAAGACCATCCAGGCACCAATTTGTGTGACTGATTTTCGGGATTGTGTGTTTTGGGACATTCATAATACTCTTCAAAATCTGGATTTAGTACCAGATTCTTAGATTGGGAAAAAAGACAGTAAATATTCGAAAACGCAAGAAAAAAGATGATTAAAATAGTTGTAAACTTATTACATCGCATCATGGTTCGGTTAGGTTTGATTAATGATGAAGTCATGACCTAAAGTTAGGGATTTTCGATTGAAAAAGACAAAAGAAAATTAATAACAAAAAAAATCAATGAATCTATAGTATAATAAAAAATTAATATATAATTTTGTTATATATAAGATTAAAATATATTAAATTATGATGATATCAAAAGAACTATTAAAAGGCAGTGTAAAATCAATTGTATTAAAGGTACTTGCAGAACACGACAATATGTATGGTTATGAACTTACACAAAAAATTGAGAAAATTTCAGAAGGTTCCATTAAGCTCACATTTGGTGCATTATATCCAATATTGCATAAACTGGAAAGCGATGGTGATGTAATTACGGAATCTGAAACAGTAAATAACCGGGTACGTGTATATTACAAGCTTACAAAAAAAGGCAATGAAACTGCCAGGGTAAAGATCAGAGAGCTGATGGAATATATAAATATCATTCAAAAACTTATTGGCAGAGATTATGGATTGGCGATGTCATAATTTGTCTGATGAAGAGATTAAATTCGTCAGAAATGAAGTCAAGAATTGTGGTATATCCTATTCACATCTTGAAGAGGAGCTAATAGACCATATATGCTGTATGGTGGAAGAATATCTTGATGAAGGATATAAATTTGATGCCGCCTATTCCAAGGTGAAAAAGTATATTTCATTTGATACCTTAAAAGATATTGAAATTCAGACTTTAATTTTAATCAATAAAAAATTACATGCTATGAAAACTACTCTAAAACTTGCAGGAATTATCGGATTGGTAACTGTTGTAGTCGCATCGGTATTTAAAATTTTGCATCTCCCAGGAGCCGGTATATTATTAACATTAGGCATTATTACTTTAACATTTGGATATGTTCCTGTGTTGATTTTTGCACTTAAAAGAGAAAAGTTGTTGAAGAGGAGCAGGTATCTCGCCTTTACTGGTATTTTCGCTGCATTTATATTCCTTATAAGCTTGTTATTTACAGTAATGCATTGGCCATTGAGAGAATATACAATTTACGGTTCCTGGATAATGATTATCATATTTCTTATTCTGTTATTTGTTCATATTCTTCGTTCAGAAGATAACCGAATATTAAATTTATCTCTGTTACTGTTTTTTTCTGTCCTGTTTATTCTCGATATTACACTTTATGTTCTTGGCCAGAATAATCCAAGGATTAGTCACCTTACCATTGAATCTAATCTTGATGAAACCATCGGACTTTTCGATAATAATATTCAGGCTATTTATTCAGACTTAGAAGGTGTTGATGATGAAAAGAACAAAAACGATATAACAGATTTAAGAGTGCAGGTAGAAAAGTTAATAATGAGGATTGAAAATATCAAATCCACCCTGTTTGCCAGTAAATCAGAACAGGAACAATTCAACAGAAAATTCATTAAAAACTACAGTAAAATTAACATATTGGAATCGGAAGCCAAAGATCTTGAAAAAGAAGTAAACCGGTTCCGCGAATACTTAATTGCTAATGCAGATTCTATCCCTCATCTGAATAAATATATTACCAGGAGCATACGTTTCGGATATTTGGAATTTCATAACAGTCCTCCAATTGTTTTTAACAATCTGACCAAGCTTATTCGTGACATCAAAATTGCAGAATTCGAAATATTGAAATATGAATTATAAAATTCTGGCACTTAGAATGCAAAAAAATTGACTTTTTACACAGCCTCATAAAAGCTTAATAAAATGGCATTGATTAATCAATCTTAAAACATGCTTTTCTACTGCATATTGCAGATGTTTACCAAGAATCTTCAGTTCTAAAAAGAATAATTTCATGTAAGCATAGATATTTGGAAAGTTCATAATTATGCTATTTTAGCATTTTCCTTAAACTGTAGCATGAAGATTCTTCTTGTCAATACAAACCGCTATAAATATCCGCCCGTAATACCCATCGGACTGGAGTATTTAGCAGGTGCATTGTCTGGTACGGGATATGTTTTTGATGTATTGGACCTTTGCTTTTCAGATAATCCCATTGATAAACTGGAAACAAAAATTTCTGAATTCCGGCCCGATATCGCGGGATTTACAATCAGGCAGATTGACACTGTTTTATATCCCAACAACGAATTTTTTCTTCCGGATATAAAAAAATATGTAAACATATGTAAATCTTCAGGGTGCCAAATAGTCCTTGGAGGTGCGGGATTCTCCATTATGCCGGATGAAATTCTGAATTTCATGGAGGCAGACTACGGAATTATTGGCCCCGGAGAAGAAGCGTTTGTTGCATTACTTAATGCACTTCAAAATAATGAGATGCCAGAGCGGATAACAGACGGTTTTAAGTATTTAAAGCAAAACAGCTATGCTTTTCAAAGGGCAAGACCTTTTGATTACGAACAATACCTTAAAAACGGGGGAATCGTGGGATTCAGGACACAAATCGGCTGCACAGGTTCGTGTATCTTCTGTACCGAGGCCAATAAACCGGTTGTGTATCATAAAGCAGACCTTGTTGGTAATGAACTAAAAATCTTTAAAGAACGAGGCTACAATCATTTTCATTTGTGCGACAGCGAGTTCAATCAGAACATCAATCATTGCATTGAAATTTGCAAAGCAATCTGCTCTATTTCGGGTCCCGTGAGATGGACTTTGTACATGAAACCCGATCTATTTTCGGATGAATTGTTTTACTGGCTTGCGAAATCAGGTGCAGATATGCTTACGTTGAGTTTAAACACAGATAATTCAGATCATGGCAAATTTGAGAAACTAACTGATTTTATCTCACTGGCAAAAAAACACAGCCTAAAAATTGCAGTAGACCTTTCTACCGGCTTTCCATATGAAGATATTACCGGTTTACGAAAAATAATTGAATTCCTGAACACGCAACCTGTGGAAACAGTTGGCGTAAATGCCAGTTACAGGTTGTACCCGGGTACAAAGCTCTGTTCCATTGTCAGGAATGACAGCAATCTTGAAAAGCACCTTATATTCCCAAAAGCAGACAGAAGCCTGTTATCACCGGTATTTTTCAACTGTTTTGAAATATCCGAACTTCAAAAGTTAACAAAAGGAAAAAAGAAATTCAGGATCGAGGGATTTGAAAAAGCTACAAATTATCAAAGGATATAAGGAATAATCTTCATGCATATGCTTCTTAATGGTTTTTAATGCGTAGGGATTGATTATTTTTGCATTCATAAACACATCCTATGAAAAGGCAACCTGTTATTCTGTTTCTATGTATGGTTGTTATTATGCTTTCGTGCAACCAGAAAAAAATGATCAGTAAAGATGAATTGATTGAAAATAAAATAGACTCACTGCTGATTTTGATGACCCTTGAAGAAAAGATCGGGCAGATGCAACAGCTTGCTATTTCAAGACATATTGATGACAAGGTGTATGGGCTTGTAAGACAGGGCAAAATTGGTTCATTTCTGAATGCCGGAAGCCTTGCCATGAGAAATGAGTTGCAAAGAATCGCAGTTGAAGAATCAAGGTTGGGAATACCCCTTATCTTCGGTCGCGATGTAATACACGGTTATATAACGATTTTTCCCATTCCCTTGGGACAAGCTGCAAGCTGGAACCCTGACCTGGTTAAGAAGGCATCTGCAATTGCTGCAAAAGAAGCTGCTTCGGCGGGTATTGACTGGACCTTTGCCCCTATGCTGGACATTGCCCGCGACCCTCGCTGGGGAAGAATTGCCGAAAGTCCCGGAGAAGACCCATATCTTGCTTCGGTTCTGGCAAAGGCAATGGTAAGAGGTTTTCAGGGCGAAGACCTTACCGATCCTTCAACCATCGCCGCATGCGGCAAACATTTTGTCGGTTATGGCGCTGCCGAAGGCGGAAAAGACTATAATACAACATTAATACCTGAAGCGGAGCTGAGAAATATCTATCTCCCGTCATTCAAAGCTTTTGTTGAAGCAGGCGGACAAACAATTATGAGCGCTTTTAATGATCTGAACGGAATACCCACATCAGGGAATGAATTCACCCTCAGACAAATTCTGCGCAACGAATGGAAATTCGACGGTTTTGTAGTAAGCGACTGGGAATCTGTTGCAGAGATGATACCCCACGGTTATTGCAAAGATAACAACGAGGCTGCATTAAAAGCGCTTCAGGCAGGCATAGATATGGAGATGGTAAGCCGTACCATGCATGACCACCTGCCCTCTCTGGTTCAAAGCGGTATTATTAGTGAAAGCTTTGTAAACCTTGCCGTAAAGAATATACTGCGGGTAAAATTCAGGCTCGGGTTGTTTGAAAGGCCATACACCGACAGTCTTGCAAACGTAATATTAACAGAAGATAATCTTAAAACAGCCGGAGAAATTGCTACAGAAAGCTGTGTATTGCTTAAAAACGAAAGCAATGTGCTGCCTCTGAAAAACAGTATAAAAAAGATAGCCATTATCGGCCCTCTCGCTGATGCCCCTCTTGACCAGCTTGGCACCTGGGCTTTTGACGGGAGATATGAAAATTCTGTTACTCCCTTGAAGGCATTTCAGGAGCTGGACAAGGACAAAAAAATAGTATACTCGCCGGGTCTCAAAACCAGCAGAGATAAAGATATTGAAGGGATAAAACAAGCCGTTGCAGCTGCACGGCAATCGGATGTTGTGCTCCTTTTTCTGGGAGAAGAAGCCATTCTTTCGGGCGAAGCCCACAGCCGTGCTTTTCTAAACCTCCCCGGCGCACAGGAACAACTTGTAGAAGCTTTAGCGCAAACAGGCAAGCCGCTTATAGGTGTTATACTTGCAGGAAGGCCGCTTGTCTTATCAAAAATTGAAGATAAACTAAGCGCCATTCTTTATGCATGGCATCCCGGAACAATGGCCGGGCCGGCAATTCACGACCTCGTCTTCGGGAAGGCAGTGCCTTCGGGCAAACTGACCGTTACATTTCCACGTGCCGAAGGACAAATTCCGGTATATTATAATCACCGTAATACCGGACGCCCCCCGAAGGAAGAACATCGTAATATCTCCCCCGGAAACCCGATGGACCCGGTTGGTTACAGTGCAAATTACCTTGATCTTGATTATATGCCAAAATATCCGTTTGGATATGGGCTGTCATATACAACTTTTGATTATTCAAATCTGAAGTTAAATGCCGATACCATAGGTTTAAAAGACACCCTTGTGATAAAGGTAATGATTGAGAACTCTGGTGTTTATGATGCACAGGAGGTTGTGCAACTCTATATCAGGGACTTATATGCAAGTATCACCCGGCCTGTTAAAGAACTAAAGGCGTTTGAGAAGGTATGGATAAATTCAGGTGATTCGGTAAGAGTCAGTTTCAGCCTTACTGCTAATGATCTTGCTTTTTATGATAATGAAGGGAACCATCTTACAGAACCCGGTATGTTTGAATTGTTCGTTGGTAAAAATTCGCAGGAAACCTTAAAAGTTACATTCTGTCTTAAATAGCGTATATTATTACATGAAATTATCAACTAAAAACAGGCTTGGAAAATCGGGAATGTCAATCCCTCCTGTTATTTTCGGAACAAGCGCATTGGGTAATCTCTACGCAGAGATAGCATATGATGTAAAACTTGAACTTGTTAAAAAGTGTTTTGAGCATGTGGCATCACCGGTGGTGTTTGATTCTGCCGGGAAATACGGAGCAGGCCTGGCGCTCGTAATACTTGGCAAATGCCTTGAGCAATTGGAAATATTGCCGGAAGATGTAATCATAAGTAATAAACTGGGCTGGCAACAGGTTCCGTTAACGACAGATGAACCTGCATTTGAAAAAGGAGTCTGGAAAAATATATCGCATGATGCAATACAGACCATTAGCTATGATGGTATTATAAAATGTTTTGAGCAGGGTAACATTCTGTTGGGAAAATACAAACCGGGACTTATATCGGTGCACGATCCCGACGAATATATTGCGCAGGGAGCTGACACTAACGACCGAAAGAGGCTTTACCTTCAGATTTGTGATGCATACAGGGCTTTGGCCGGGCTTAAAAAATCAGGATTGGTTAGCGGTATTGGTGTGGGGGCAAAAGACTGGCATATTATAGAAAAACTGTCTGAAGATGTGGATTTAGACTGGGTGATGTTTGCCAACAGCATGACCATATTCAGGCATCCGCCTGAATTACTGGCTTTTATGGAAAAACTGCATAGCCGTGATATAGGTATCATTAACTCGGCAGTATTCAACGCCGGTTTTTTAACAGGGGGCGAGTACTTCGATTACGTAAAGATTAAGCCTGGTACTCCTGAGAATAACAACATATTTAGATGGAGGGAAGAATTCTTTGAAGTTTGCAGAAAATTTGATGTGAAACCTTACATCGCCTGCGTACATTTTGCCATGACCCCTCCGGGAGTGGCTTCCATCTCTTTAAATACCTCAAACCCTGAAAGGATAAAAAACAATATTGAATCGGTAAGTGCCGTTATCCCTGATCTTTTTTATCATGAAATGAAAAAAAGAAAACTTATTGACCCCGATTATGCTTTTGCAGGTTAGAATTTAAGCAAAATCTTCAGGTGGTTTTCAGGTTCATTTTCTAACATTTCAAAGGCATGCTGTGCATCGGCGCCAGTAAGTATGTCTGATATAAGTGCATCGGGTTTTAATGTTCCCATGTTGAGATTTTCAATAGTTTCGGCAAATTCACCATGCGAAACCCTCGAAGCCACTATTTTTGCTTCTTTCCAAATCAGTTCCTTAAACAGAACCGGGGTAACCTCGTCTCCAAGTCCGAGAACACAGACTGTCCCTGCCCCTCTGATACTCTGGATGCACCCTCTGACAGGATTAACTTTACCTTCAATTTCTTTAAAATGGCCGACTGCTTCAATGGCAATATCCACACCCACCCCATTGGTAATTTCTTTTATTCGCTTCACGGGGTCTTCTTTTGCTATGTTTATAACATGAATATCGGGATATGCATTTTTTGCAATATTCAATCGTTTATCAAGCATATCAACCATAATCAGGGTATTTTTGGACTTTGTTCTTGCAGCCTGCAAAATCGTTTGACCAACTTTACCGGCCCCCCAGATAACCAGTGTGTCATTCTCTTTCACTCCGGCCCTGTTGCATGCATGAAAACCGATAGACAATATCTCCACAAGGGCGGCATGTTCATCTGAAATATTTTGAGAAATCTTGTAAAGCATATTTTCCGGCGCTTTCATATATTCAGCAAATCCACCGTCCATATCCACACCTACCAATTTGAGTGATGTACATGCAGGATAATGGTGGCGCTGGCAAGCCGGACATTTTCCGCACCATATTATCGGATCAACAGCCACCCGGTCACCAGTTTTATATTGTTTAATTGCCGACCCGGTTTTTACTATTTCACCCGCAAATTCATGTCCGGGGATCATTGGGACATGAGTACGAGGATGAAACTCACCCAAAAAAATGTGCTGGTCGCTGCCACAGATACCGGCATATTTTACGCGTATTAATACTTCATTTTCAGAAATCTCAGGTTGTTCGACCTCTTTCCATGAAAATTTTCTGTACTGCTCTAAAACTGCTGCTTTCATAAGATTTTAAATATACTGTAAAGATAGAATTATGCTTTAATAATTCATATAATAACCTTAAATTAGAAACACTACATACAAAAAACCTATATTTTTGCAAAAAAAACCTATGATAATTGATGCACATCAGCATTTCTGGAAATATATCCCAAAGGAGTACCAATGGATTGACAATAAGATGAATATCCTGAAAAAGGATTATTTGCCGGATCATCTTGAACCCCTGCTGAAAGAAACCGACATAGACGGTTCAATAACTGTGCAGGCCAGGCAGTCGTTGGAAGAAACAGAATGGTTATTGCAACTTGCCAAAGGAAACAAAATCATTAAAGGGGTTGTGGGCTGGGTAGATCTATGCTCAGACAAACTCGGTGATCAATTGGGCAGGTTTTCATCAGATCAGAAGCTTGTAGGGGTACGCCATGTAATACACGATGAGCCTGATGATTTTTTCATCCTGAAAAACGACTTCAACAGAGGAATAAGGCAGCTGGAAGAGTACAACTTAACATATGACATTCTGATTTTTGAGCATCACCTGCCCCAAACCATTGAATTTGTCAGAAAACACCCCAGCCAGGTATTTGTGGTTGACCATATCGCCAAACCGAAGATCAGGCAGGGTAATCTTCAGCCCTGGAAGACCAACATTGAAAAACTGGCTGAATCCGAAAACGTATTTTGTAAGCTTTCGGGTATGGTTACCGAAGCCGACTGGCAAAACTGGAACCCTGAAATGATTAAGCCTTATCTTGATGTTGTGTTACATGCTTTTGGAACAAACAGGCTGATGCTGGGATCAGACTGGCCGGTATGCCTTGTGGCCGGTGGGTATAATAAAATTATAGAATTGGTAACAAATTATTTTTCTGCTTTCTCTGCAAGTGAAAAAGCATCTGTTTTCGGAGCTAACGCACTAAAAGCATATCATCTGGTTTAACCGGAAGTAATTGATATATTGATTGACAATAATAAAGGCAGGATTACAATTCCCCGAGCTTCTTCTTGTATTTTCTCACTTCATCGTATAATTCGCGGGCAATTTGCTGTTCCCGTTCCAAAGCCCTCTTTCTGAAGGCTTCAAATTCATCTTTGAGTTCAGCAAGGTCTGATTTTGATATCCGGGTAACATGGTTGCTTCTTTTGAATAATACAATAAATATTACAAGCACGAAAAACAAACCCGCGATAATTGTCCACAAAATAGTATTATATAATGTTTTAGACAGATTAATCCCTAAGAGAGTTAATGAATTTTTCGCATCTACAGCATTAGAAAGTTTCTCATTTGCAACCTGAATATCGCTTTTTAACGAATCAATCTGAAAATCTTTACCGGTAATAATCAATTGTGCATCGTTAATGCTATCTTTCAGTGATTTAAGTGAGTCGAGGACGCTTGACTTTAACCTGTACAGCCACCACGATTTCACCACTTTTGAATCTTCATAGTCACTTGCATTTTTGATAACATAATTAAAGCGGTTTTCAATGGGTCCCTCGTTTAATGATAACTTGGGCTGGGTTTCCTGGGAATATATAGACTGAGAGATAAGATTGCCGGCAATAAAAACTGACAGTAGAACTAATGATTGTTTTTTCATAATGTCTTTCAATTAATTTTTTAATCCAGTGTTTGTGAAACGCTGGCAAATGATAAATATTGTTAAACGTATAAAAAACTGACAACACAAACACAAATATTTTTCAACAAAATGAAAAAAAGCTGCCAGAATATTTATCCATGACAGCTTTCTGCTATTTATTCAATGCCGGTATTTTTATTTTGACATAAATGCTTTAATGGTTTGCACCTCTGCACCTGATTGAAAACGAATAAAATAGAGACTGTTGTTTAAAGAACCTGGTATCTTTGAATAATCCAGCGTTAATTCATGAGCTCCCGGAAGTTGGGTTTTATTCATCAAAACTGCTACCTCTTTCCCCAGTGCATTGTAAACGGTTATATTTACATTCTGCAGTGATTCGAGTTTGTAAGACAGCGTAGCATAATCTGCAGAGGGGTTTGGATAAATACTCAAAGAGGAACTGTTTTGTCCCTTTTGATCATCCAATCCTGAAACTCTTTTTGTTTCAGCAGGCCCAATACTGTCCGGAAGAAACAAAGGATCCAAAGTCAGGATGATTTTGTCAATTCTAAAGCCTCTTTCTCTTATATACACCCTGAAATTATATACACCTGCTGTTGGAACCGTAACGCTTGCAGGAACGATATTATTACCGGAACCGCTGGCATACACCCAGTCCCAGGTGCCGTTAACATAGCCAACTATCAGTCCGAAATTTATGAAAGGCGCTTGGCTAGTAATAGTATTTCCCTGTGCAAGCGCTGCATGGAAAGAATCATCACTCGGGCCTGTTTTACTTGCATGCGCCCAAATATAATAGGTGCCAGCATCAGTAAAATTTATGTTATATTTCAGATAAGCAGCACTGTCAAGCGCTACAGCAATATCACCTCGAGCAGGACCGGGATTGACAGCTTTCATGCCGCCAAGGCCTGAATAATTAGCAGGAGAAGAGGCGGTATCCCACAACGATTCGGTACCTGAACCGATTACACCGATCTGAACCTTCTCGGAATAGTTTTCAGCTTCCATTACACAATGGCCTTCTGCATTAACCACAAAGTCATAAACTTGCGATATAGAAGCGAATGAGGTTAAAAATGCCACACAGCATGTTAAGGTTAATTTTTGAAAATTGTAAAGATGTTTCATAATTATTTGATTTTTATTTGAGGCTTAAAAATACAATAATATATGAAATGGGACAATAATAAAAGTTAATATCTTTAACTCTTACAAAAATTAATACAATTATGGCAAACGAATATGCAATCGGGACATTTATAGACCATGACAGATATGGTGAAGGTATCATCGGTAAAATCAATCTGGTAAGTTATGATGTTTATTTTGCCAGGGGAGGCAAAGTCGAAATTCTTAAATCAAATAAAGAATTCAGGGTATTGAACCAACCAGAGGAGGCTTCGGGAAGCTCCTCCGGAGGTGGTATTGATATAGAAGCACTCGAGAAGATGCTTGTTTATACACTCGACAAATATGCTATGCTACAGGAAGTTGTAGAAATGGGCGAAAAATGGGCAGGCGGCAAAATGGTACTTCAGCCTTCTAATGCAAACCTGCAAGCGAAAGAACTTCCCATAGAAACCTTCTTTCATAAAATAGTAATGCTCCGCGACAGGCTGCGGGTACTCGAGCAGAATATTAACAGCAATTCCAGGTTAACTGATGAAGAAAAAATTGATCTGCAGCAATACCTTACCCGTATTTACGGGAGCTTAACAACTTTTAATATTCTCTTTAAAGATAAGGAGGACTATTTTGTTGGTTCAGGAGGAAAGTAAGAGCATATTTATTCATTAATACCTTCTATATTGTGCTTAAATAATTAAAAGCGCTATTTTTCAGCGCTTTTAATTACAAATATCAAATTCTTTTACTAATATGATCTGAATGATTTGTTTCCTGGCATATATTACCTGATTTTTAAGGTATATAAATATTCGTTGTTCTTATTGTTTTACAACCTTTTGTACCATAGAATCTCCATTCATAAGTTCAATGGTAACAAAATATATTCCCTTTTTCAAATTATTGGTATGTATTTTTTCACTGTCAGCTACAGGAACTTCCAAAACAGTTTGACCTGCAATATCGGCAACCACAATGCGCTTTAATGTTCCTTGATGTCGGATATGCAATTCGTCTGTAAACGGGTTGGGAAATACTTCGATATTAACCAATTGATCCGGATATAATCCGCTGGCAAGTGCAAAGTTTACAGTAACATTCTTATTACTATCCATAGTTAATGAAACAGGATTAGCTGTTGAAGTTAAATCTCCGCTCCAGCCGGTAAAATGATATTCGGGTCCGGCAATAGCTTCCAGATTCAAAACTGTCCCGCTATTTACGGTAATTTCATTGGTGTAGGCTACATCATTCACTTCAACCGAACCTGTTCCCTCTGACTGTATTGTAACTGTGTATTGGTTGATAGCGAAATTGGCAGTTATAACTTTATCTCCATCAATAGTATCTGTTGCAGGATTAGCTGTTGAAGTCAAATCTCCGCTCCAGCCGGTAAAATGATATTCAGACCCGGCAACAGCATTGAGACTCACTATTGTTCCCTCATGAACAGTGACAATACCAGTGTAAAGTTCATTATCCACTTCCACCGAGCCTAATCCTTCTGTTAGAATGGTAATGGTGTGTTGAATAATAAAAATTGCCACAAGGTCTCGTTCTGCCTCAGCAGTAAAGCTATATTCCGCATCAGTGGAAACCGGCAGTCCGTCTTCAGTCCAGTTTACAAACGCAAATCCTTCGTTAGGAGAAGCAGTTACAGTAACTGTGTCGCCTTCAATATAATTGCCTGAACCCGATGTTGTACCACCTTCAACCGGACTTGAGCCGGTTGTGATATTGTAAATATCCGGTTCTTCTGATACAGTGATTAACCAGTTTCGTGTTGCAAGGCCGTCATTTAAAATATAGGTAACCACTGAAGAGAAGTCATTCACCGTAACACCGGAAGTTTGATTCTCCAATCCTATTGTTACCTCAGAAACATCTGATGTAGACGTAAATGATGCTATCAGGTTTGTCAAATCTGTACCATTGACAACTTCAATATCAATGGTTCCTGCCTGTCCGTCTATTACAGCAGGGCCTGTTTGTGCATTAAACCAGAACCTTGTAAGAGAAAGAGGTTCGGCCACTTCCCTGATTTTTATTTTGCCATCGGTGTTATCAGTAAAAACACTGTAAAATACCCCATTTATCTCAACTACAGAAACCGTGGTATTTTTCACCTCAATATCATCGTAAACCTGTTCCAGATTGTTGTGCCTTGTATAAAGCTTTGTACCTGAAATACCTCCTATTGCAATTACAGTATCATTTCCGGCCAAAGAACTTACAGACGTAGCTAAAACATCAAAAGTATTGGAAAAGCCAATATCTGTCCCACTAATGGTTAATTCGGACACTTTATAGGTAGTTTGTTTATAAAGCGCTAAAACAGCATTTCCATTAAAAGCCATATCATACGTTGCAAAAATATCGGTGCCATAATTGCTTACACTTCCATTCCCGAGATTTGAGTTTACCATTATATAATACGTATTATCTGTTCCGGATGGCCACCGCCATATATTGTGACGGTGTGCGATGATAAAATAATCACCATTCGTATTAACAGCAATATTTGACCCTTTGGAAAAATAATCTGCACCCCACGACCCAGAACTGGAATTATTACGGTAACCTCTGTAAATAAGCTGGATAACAAAATCTGCAGCTGATTTATAAGCATACATAATATCAGGATGTGTGTAATCATCTCCTGAACTGCCATGGCTGTCAGTGTATGTAAGATGAACCACACCATTTATATCTACTGCTATATCAGGCTTCGAACAATTTCCCGGTCCCTTTCTCCCGGTCCGTGCCGGGACTGGTGTACCTGCGGCTCCTGGATTTCCACTTCCTCCTGGTCCTGGGAG
>JAWOHT010000012.1:0-23368 GCA_046485045.1 Bacteroidales bacterium | reverse complement strand
TACTGGTGCGTACAACCAATCTGGGGTTACCCGAAACCCTTTACCCGGTACCGGAACAGTTTAACCATATTATTGCCGTGGTTACCCTCGGCGAAGAGATATATCTTCTTGATGCGGCAAATAAGGAACAGCCATTTGGAAAACTGTCGCCCGAACTGCTGAACACCAGCGGCTGGAAAGTTGACAAAGAGAATTTCGGGTGGATTGATATCAGTTCAAAATAATTACTCTTGCTCCATAAATACCGTTTTGTCTTAGAATTACTCTTTCTTCTTAAGGGCATCTCTAAAAACCCGCTAAAACGAAGCCGTCATACGAGCGTAGCGAAGTAATCTCAACAAATACCCACGGTTTAACAGATCGCCGCACTGCGTTCGCGATGACGGAACGGATTTTTAGAGATGCCCTTAAATATTGCACGCCTGTCTGATTTACATATGCAGGTGAATTTTATATCTGTCAGGCATCTCAATATCCCTTGAAATTATAATCATAGATATTAATTAGCTTATTGCATCTTACTTTTTATTTTCTTAAATTTAAGTAACCGTTGAACTTTTAAAATCCCATTAACAAATTTCCGGTTTCTGTTTAAGTTTAATTGATAATAATGCTGATTAATGAAGAAAAGGAACTTCAAAAGAATATCCTTCATCATATTAACAGGATTAATAGTACTATTCTGTTCTTTGATGATATATGCCGGTTTCATGAGGTTTAAAAATGAAAAAGCCGAAGTGAGGCAAAAAAAATATCATGAACTGCACGCTATATCAGAATTAAAAATCAATCATCTGGTTCAGTGGCATAAAGAAAGAATTTCGGAGGCGCTGTTCTTTACCGGCAACGACCCTTATATTCAATTTTCCTCTGACATTATGCATGGCGATAAAAATGCAGAATCAGTGTTCAGAAGTCACCTGAAACAAATAATGACTTATAAAAGATATGAAAATATTTTTCTGATAACCGATCAGGGGAAAGTTATTTTCAGCGTTGATACAAGTTTTACTTTTAACGATTCATCCCTGATAAAGAATATAGAAGAGGCTTTTCAAACAGGAAAAATTGTTATCAGTGATTTTTACTATTGCAACTATCATCAGGGAGTTCATTTTGATATTACAGCACTCATTAATACAAATGAAACAGCCAAAACTGCCTTGATATTCAGGGTTGACCCTGAAAAATACCTTTACCCTTTGATCCGCATATTTCCAACACCCAGCGCCACGGCAGAAACCTATTTGGTGAGCAGGAGGGCTGACAGTGTAATATACCTCAGTTCTCTGAGGCATCATAACAATGCCACACTCAATACGGCATTTCCCATAAACAGTCATAATATAACAGCAGCACATGCCGCTTCGGGTTTTGAAGGCCTGTCTGAAGGGATAAATTACCGTGGTGAAAAGGTACTCGCTGATATAAGCAAAGTACCGGGCACAACATGGTATATGATTTCTGAAATCAATAGCAGAGAAGTATTTTCGGACCTTTATAAAAAAACAGTTTTGATTACTTCTGTTGCCTTGCTATTGATACTTTTTTCTTTAGCTACAATGGCCTTCATCTATAATTACAGGCAAAGGGAGATATTCAGAGAGCTTTATCAGAAGAAGACCCTGTTGCACCAAACACAGGAAGAACTTAAGGCCACCTTTTACAGCATGGGCGACGGGGTAATTACCACCGATGCAGAAGGAGGCATAATTCATATGAACCCGGTGGCAGAAAAACTTACAGGATGGAAAGAAGAAGAGGTTGCGGGGAAGAAACTTGAGGATGTATTAAGGATAATTCATGAGGAAACACGTGAAGAGAAAAAAGATCTGGTTGCAAGGGTACTTTACGAAGGAAAAATCATTTCACTATCAAACCACATCAACCTTATTTCGAGAAGTGGAAATGAAATCCCGATTTCTGACAGCGCTGCGCCTATCAGGTCAAACGATGGCAGGATATCCGGTATGGTATTGGTTTTTAGTGATCAGAGCGGTCCCCGTGCCAGACAAAAGGCGCTCAAAGAGAGTGAAGAACGGTTTGCACGTCTGTTTGAAAAAGCCCCTCTCGGGTACCAGTCGCTCGATAGTAATGGCACCCTGCTTGAAGTGAACCAGGCGTGGCTCGAAACACTTGGATATAATCGTGAAGAAGTCATTGGTAAATGGTTTGGTGATTTTATAGTTCCAGAATCTGTAAGTAAGCTCAACTCAATTATTGAAGCATCGAAAAAAGAAGAGGTGGTTTATGCCGAATTTGAAATGAAACGCAAAAACGATGAACACAGGCTCATTTCTTTAAAAGGCCGGGTAGGCTACAAAGACAATGGCAGTTTTGACAAACTGCATTGCATTCTTCAGGATATTACCGAAAACAGAATGCTCGAACAAAGACTTCGTGAAAGTGAAGAAAAGTATCGCCGGTTAACCGAAAATATTTCTGACGTGGTATGGGCCTCGGATATTAATTTTAATATCTCTTACATAAGTCCATCGGTAGAGAGACTACTGGGTGAGCAACCCGCAGAACATATGAAACGTACCATGCAGGAAAAATTTCCTCCCGAATCTTTACAAAAAATCCAGACCACTTTGCTCGAAGAACTCGAAAAAGAGTTAATTCCCGGCACTAACGCCGAACGGTCGCGACAAATTGAGTTGGAGCATTACCGCGCAGACGGCAGCAGGATTTGGATTGGAATGAATGTTTCCTTTATTCGCGATGAAAACGGTAATGTTATTGGCTTGCAAGGTGTTACCCGCGACATCTCAGAGTTGAAAAAAAATGAGGCTGAATTGAAACAACAAATGAGCGTACTCGAAAAGTTCAACAGGATGATGGTGGGCAGGGAAAACCGGATGGTTGAGCTCAAACAGGAGATTAATGATTTACTTGAAAAGTTAAATCTGCAAAAAAAATATTCATCACCCGAAGAAGTTGAAAAGATTTAACCTGCAATAACAATTTAATTAGCATGTCTGATAAAGTGGATGATAGAGATTTTCAAGTATTGCAAAGTACCGTAGAGGAACTTCAGAAAGCACGCAATGCAGCCATTAACCTGATAGAAGACCTTAACCGGGAAATTGAAAAGCGTAAACAATATGAAGAAGAATTAAAGGCCGGTGAAGAAAAATTCCGCAGCCTTTTTCATGACCATGCTGCCGTAAAACTTATCCTGGATCCTGATAACGGTAATATTGTTGACGCAAATGAAGCTGCTGCACATTTCTATGGCTGGCGTATTGATGAATTAAAACAGATGAAAATTTCACAAATCAATACCCTGCCCCCTGAGATTCTAAAAAAGGAGATGGAAAAAGCAAGGGGGTTAAAAAATATCCATTTTGAATTTCAGCACCGTAAAGCCGATGGAAACATTGTAGATGTCGAAGTATTCAGCAGCAAAGTGCATATTGGTGGCAAAGATTACCTGCACTCGATTATTCACGATATTTCTGAACGGAAAAAAGCAGATGAAGCCCTTCGGGAAAGTGAACAAAAATACCGTGAACTCATTGACGGTATGAATGAAACCGTATGGGTTATCGGCTTCGACGGCAAACTTATTGATGTAAACAACAAAGCATTGGAAATACTCGGTTATACCAAGGAAGAGCTTCTTACCATCGGTATTTATGGTATTGACTCTGCCCTGCATGTTGATGAAATCAAAGCGCTTTTAGGTTTCATGCCTGAAGATAAAATAGAGATTTTTGAAACCACCCATAAAACAAAAGACGGCAGAATTTTCCCAGTTGAAGTTTACTCCAGTATCGTAAACTATCAGGGAGAAAAAGCATTTTTAAGTATAGCAAGGGATATTACCGAACGGAAGCGCAACGAAAAAATTCAGCAAATACTTTATGATATTGCCCGCACCGCTGCAAGTGCAAAATCTATTGAGACACTCCTCGAAGAAGTACGCACCAAACTCAGCAACGTACTTGACACCGCTAATTTTTATGTGGCGTTGCACAATCCGGAAAAAGGCACTCTGAAAAAGGTAATACTCGTAAACGAGAAATTTAACATCGAAGAATGGGAGGTTAAAAATTCATTATCAGGCTATGTTATCCTTTCGGCTACAACACTTCTCGTGACCGGGGAAGAGAGAAAGAAATTTGCACAGAATCACCAGTTAACCCTTTCGGGTATTCCACCAGAATGCTGGCTGGGTGTACCGTTGATGGAAGACGAAAAGGCTTTTGGGGTACTGGTGGTGCAAAGCTATACCAATGCCTCGGCCTATGACGCTAACAGCGCCAGACTGCTGGAGATGGTTGCCCATGAGCTGTCTATCGTGTTTCAGAGAAAAAAAATGATCGGAGACCTGATACACGCCAAAGAAAAAGCTGAAGAAAGCGACCGGCTGAAACTCGCGTTCCTGGCAAATATCAGCCATGAAATACGAACACCAATGAACGGAATCCTCGGGTTCCTGGACCTGCTTAAAAGACCAAATCTCAACGATGGCCAAAAAGAGAAATTTATAGCAGTAGTAAACCAAAGCGGGCAGCGATTGCTTGCTACAATTAACGATATTGTTGAAATATCTAAGATCGAATCGGGTCTGATTGAACTACAAAACACAAAAACCTCAATCGAAGAGATCATGGATTATCATTATGAATTTTTTAAACATCAGGCCCTTGCCACACACCTTACATTTAAACGAAAAGACACTGTATTTGGTCAAAAGGCCCTTGTAATTGCAGACAAATACAAACTCAACGGTATACTGACCAACCTGCTTTCAAATGCCCTGAAATTTACCCACCAGGGAGGGATTGAATTTGGCAACTATATTAAAGATAAAGAATTGGTGTTTTATGTAAAAGATACCGGAATTGGCATTCCCCCTGAGAGAGCAATCTCAATATTCGACCGTTTTGTCCAGGCCGAACAGGGATTGACAAGACAATATGAAGGCAGCGGACTGGGTTTGTCAATTGCAAAAGCTTACATCGAAATTATGAAAGGAAAGATATGGGTTGAATCTGAAATCACCAAAGGAAGCATCTTTTATTTTACAATACCTTATAACCCTGTTAACAACCAACCCGAAGCGGAAGTTGCCGAAACCCTGACTTTAAAAAACCGGAAAGGAAAAATTACTTTATTGCTTGCCGAAGATGATGAAACAAGTTACAAGTACCTTGATTATGTATTACAAAATGAAGGATTTAACATTTTACACACCGTGAATGGTAAAGACACCGTAAAGGCAGTTAAAGAAAATCCTTCAATATCTTTGGTGTTAATGGACATTAAAATGCCCGGGATGAACGGACTGGATGCTACCCGTGAAATCCGCGAATTTAACAGAGAAATTCCCATTATTGCCCAAACAGCCCATGCACTCTCGGGAGATAAAGACAAGGCGATTGAAGCAGGTTGTAATGATTATATCAGCAAACCGATAAATGCTGATGAATTGATGAAATTGATTGCCAGGCACAGCTCATGACAAAATTCATAACCTGTGCCTGTTAATCATGTGTCAGAGATATTTCTAACCGGATGACTTTACCCGACAGGTTGTATACATTGCAAAAACAATCATTCAAATATACAAACAGGCCATTGGTCAATTTTTCATATTATGCTATTCTTCATTAACCTAACTTCGTTTTACCTAAATTATACCCAAATCTGATGTTCCGGATTTCACAAAAGACATTTATCAGCATTTTCACTGTCATTCTCTCAGGTGTTCTTACAGGAATTGCACTTCTTTACATTGTCCATTGGCTGGCATGGGTTATGCTTATACCTTTATTCTATACAGTTATAAGTCAATCAAGGTATGTATTCATAAAGGGGTTCGTTGCAGGCACTGTTGCCGGAATGATACTATTCTCGTGGATGATTGCGTCTTTCCGCATGTACACAGGTACTGCACCATACATAGGCTATCCGCTATGGTTTTTATGTTCGTTTTTTTTCGGCGCCGTTACCGGCATGTCGTTAAAGCTATTCATACTGTTAAGAGTTAAATGGCCGGTTCACGGCTGGTGGTTAAATGCCCTTATTGCAGGATCTGTATGGGTTATTATTGACTGGCTGCGGGTTCATCTGCTCACAGGGATACCCTGGGTGAATTACCCGATGTCATTTACACAAAGCAAGTGGACACTGCCTTTACAGATTACATCTGTTGCGGGTATCTGGGGACTGACCTTTCTGATAGTTGCCGTGAATGTTATGTTTACTTATATGCTCTTCAAGAGGTCTTATAAATCTATATGGCTACCGGTAAGTTTAATATCCTGCCTGCTGCTGTTTGGCCTTTTTAAAAGCAACCAGTCACACACCATTATCAGAAAGGAGGTCAAAGTAGCACTTATTTGTGATAATACCGAAGCCAGAACGCGCTGGCTTCCCGAAAACGGCGATTCACTGGCTTCAATCTTCTTCAGGCTGAACGAACATGCAGTCAGGCTAAATCCTCAATTAATTGTATGGAGTGAATCTGCCATTCCCTGGAACCTGGCCATGGATGATGAACTGATAACCAAATGCCTGCATATTACCTGGCCCAGCAGGGCTGGTCATATAATAGGGATATTTACACCGGATGAAGCAGGCAAACAGAATAAGTACAATTCGGCTTACTATATCGAACCAGACGGTGCTATTACCAGCCGGTATGATAAAGTAAGATTATTATCGTTTCTCGAACACCCGTTTGCAGGGGCAAAAATCCCGTTTTTCAACCGAAGCGCCATTACCGATATTATTCCGGGAAAAGAACACAACCTGCTCAGGACAGCTTTCGGCAATGCCGGAATGCTTATATGCAATGAAATTTTGTCACTGCAGCCCTACCGTAAAACCATTCGTCAAAGGCCTCATTTCATAGCTGTTATTTCCAACAATGCCTGGTTTGAAGGCAGCAGGTTGCATACACACCATTTTTATTATATCCGTATGCGGGCCGTTGAATCAGGAAAAGATATTGTAGTGAACTGCAACCGTGGTATTTCCGGGTTTATCCATGCTAACGGCAAAATACAGGTTGCCTCTTCAGGAAACAAACCCGAGGTGGTTTCAGGCGTTGTCAATTTTTCGAAATCACAGTCGTTTTATGCCCGTAAAGGCGACTGGTTTATATTCACAGCAACATTATTTACAATAACTATATTACTATCCAATTTATTCACCAAAAAAACTAATGAATTATGAAAAGATTATTACTATCAACAATCGTTCTACTGGTTTTTACAGTAAATGAGATCTGCGCATCGCCTGCTCACGGGCATTACCGGTGGAGAAACGACAACGGTACTGAAGCAACTGCTACCTGGAAGGCTGCCGAAGATATTCCGGTAACACAATCAGACGAAAGCAATATCAGGTTGCGGTTAGAATTGTATCATCACACCTCTACTACCGACTTCAGTAAGGTCTGTTATTTGTATTATGCAAGCCTGAAAGACACTGTCTGGCAACAGGTAACAGACAATACCGCGAAAGCTTTTGTATTCTTTGACTCACCCAACCTCACCAATGCCGGTGCAACAGTAAGCAGCAGGTTAAGCAAATCAAATGCATCATGTACAAACCAGGCCGGTCTGATACGTGATGTACAGGGAGCATTTCTGGTTGATTTCGGAAAAGACCAGCGAAAAGAGTATGAGTTTAGCATTAAACCTACCCCGAATATTAATTTTGACCAGACTTTTATTTTCAGGGTGGAAGATGAGGATGTAAGTATTGCAGATTTTTTCTTTAGCGTGGAAACCTGCCCGCGTTTAACATTAAGTAAACCTGTTCTCACCATTACAGCCAAAGATACTTCACGGGTCCAGGGTGCAGAAAATCCACAGTTTAAACTTACCTACAGCGGTTTCGTTGATGGAGACGATGAAAGTGTACTCGGCCAGATGCCCGGTCTAATATGCGATGCCAATCCAGCTTCAGCTCCCGGACAATATAATATTGTACCGTATAATGCCACTGATAACAAGTACTCATTTATTTATGTACCAGGGAAACTTACTGTGACTTTACCATCAGGGATAGGAGACAAATCTTTGGAGAAATCATTGATATATCCGAATCCCGTGAGAGATTATCTGTTTATTTCAGACCAGATTGATAAAGATGTAACTGTAAGTATTTCTGATCTTTCGGGCAGAGTGGTTCTTGAACAAAAAATCGTTAATAACAGCTTAAACCTGCAGTCGCTGCAAAATGGCATTTATATCGTAAAAATTAACGATATGGTTTACAAGATCACCAAAGAATAAAGCCTGTTTTGTAGACCAGATCAACAAGGTTTTCTGATAATTTGGATATCCTGACAACAAGAGGCTGTGTTAATAGTTTCTAAAATACGTCATTGCTTCTCCCGGTAAACCGGCGATGACGGTTTCAGCTTAACCGGCTTTTAACACAGCCTCTTATTATTTATCCCAACAGGCACTTATCTGCTGAAAAACTTTGCCGGTTGAGGGATTGAAGTCTGCGACCAGATCTTAATGTTGCTGATACGGGTAGTAGTTGCACCCGGGCCAAAACCAATATAACCCATGATAAACGTTCTGTCAACCATAACGATACAGGGAGTTTTCATGTTGTCGAAATAGAGTTTCAGAGAGGTAGCAACAATATCCCGTTCTATCCTTAATTTATGCCATTTGCCGGGAACCCAGGCTATGGCACTATTGGTTTTTGTATCAATTTTTTTATGCCTGCCCTTTAGCTTCGCAAATAATAGAGTGTCGTTTTCACCGGTATGAGTCAATATTCTGAGACAATAATAGTTTAATGTGTCCTTTACGCCGAAATAAAAACTCAATCCCGTTTCTGTAACAGGTTCAGTGCTCATTGCATTAACCTCAAGTATAAAATCACCAAAAATTATATTATCAACAATAAACAAATTATCCTGCCGGTTTAGAACCGAATCTTTTTGAGGTACAGGCGACATCTGCAGAAAACCGGTTACTTTCCCTGTCTTTACATCAAAAAGATCAGGAGCAGAAAACCTGAATTCTTCGGGTGATATTTTATTCGTAAAATCTTGCTGATACTGCAGAATATACCCTTCGGGCAACCCTTGGGATATGATTATTTCATTGAATAACAGCGCGAAGAGAAGAAATAAACCAATAATCTTCATACTTTTTTAAATTTGAACCCTGTAAAAATAGTCAAAATCCACACCTTAAAAACAATATCTTACAACCACGGCAAGTGGTATAAACCAAATGACGCATTTTTAATTTAAGCATATCGCGAAAAACCGGGATTAAAAAGCCAGATAAAAATCGCGGGTAAGCTTTTTGTACTCATCGGTATAATCGTGTCTTGGTCCATTTTCGATGGCCATGCACGCTTCATCTACCTTGCGGACTGTTCTTTCAGCTTCGAGAAGAATCCGCCTGATTGGTTTATCAGGTGTGGGCCTGACATTCAGTCTCCTTGTAATAAACAGTTCTTCAGTCACCAGACATTTTTCACAATACCGGATTAATTCCGATGGGATGATAACAGCCAGCGTTCCATACGGCGTTAGAATCGCTGATGCGTTTGAAATAAGTGAACCAAACGGCAAAGCATCATCATGGCGGGCCAGAGCCCTTAATTTGTTATCAGGCCTGAATTGATTTTTAAAGAAAGGCGGATTAGACACTACAAGATCGTATTTTTTATTACAGCGCTTGGCATAGTCCTGAAAAGATGCATGTTCCAGATAAATCCTATCACTCCAGGGACAAGCTTCAATATTTGCCCCGGCCTGCATACAGGCATCCTTGTCAATTTCCACCGCATCAATCAAAGCGTGGCTTCTCTGTGCAGCCATGATGGCAATAATGCCACAGCCGGTACCTACATCAAGAATGCTTTTTTTATTTTCCAAACCAACCCATGACCCAAGCAAAACTCCATCGGTACCAATTTTCATGGCACATTTGTCATGGTACACCGTAAACTGCTTGAAGTGGAAATAAGGATTAGGCATATCATTTTGTATTAAATCTCTCAAAAACACCTAACCCGAACAATGCATAGTCATATTTCACCGGGTCATCAGGGTCAAAAGCCCGAAGGTTGGCGGTAAGTTCTTCCACCGCTTTCCAGTCATTCTGATTGCGCCCCAGCAAACCAAGCGCCCTTGCAACATTACCGGTATGCACATCGAGGGGGATAAACAAGTCCGAAGTCGGAATTTTATCCCAGATACCAAAATCCACTCCCTTTTTATCATTACGAACCATCCATCTGATAAAAAGATTGAGCCTCTTCGCAGATGAATTCTGCGAAATATCTGAAATATGCCTGTGGGTTCTTTGAAGCATTAAACCATTAACAAATACCTTTCTGAACAAAATCAATGTCTCTTTCAGGTTGCCGGTGGTGTTGTAACTTTTTTCAAAAAAGAGTTTTAAACTCCCATGTTCAGTAAAGATGGTTTTAAGCGACAATAAAAAACCCGTAATATCAGCGCTGTTAAATGTTCTGTGCTTAAAATCAACAAGTTGTTTCAATTCATGTTCGGTGGCATGCAGCGTAAACTCATATGGACTGAAATCCATCATTTTCATAAGCCTAATGGCATTACTGATAATGGTAGTACGTCGTCCCCAGGAAATAGCTGATGTTAAAAAACCTGCAATTTCGATGTCCTCAGCCACGGAAAACATATGAGGTACCTGCACCGGGTCTGTTTCAATAAAACTTTTTTGGTTATACTGTTGATATTTCTCTTCCAGGAAATCTCTGAGCCACTGTTTGTCCATCCGGATTTTTTTTCAGCCTGTAAAATTATGAAATTCAGCAAAAAGTTTGATTTTATAGAAAAAAGTTATTCATTTGGGCATTATTAATCAACCAATGGAACATTAGAACCTAAATATTATATTTATGTCATTAATTGGAAACATTCTCTGGATATTCCTCGGAGGAGGGATATTCCTGTTCATCGGCTACATATCAGGCGGCATTTTCCTCTGTCTGACGATTATCGGAATCCCTTTCGGGATACAGCAATTCAAACTCGCGATGTTTTCGCTGGCGCCATTCGGAAGACAGGCTGTAACATCACAGCGGGCCTATGGTTGTCTTGCTGTTTTTCTAAATATCATCTGGCTGCTTACCGGAGGAATATTGATAGCACTTACCCATGTTATATTTGCTGTATTATGTGCTATCACCATAATAGGGATTCCATTTGCGGTGCAGCATATGAAACTGGTTTCTTTGGCGCTTACACCATTCGGGAAAGATATTGTTTAAATAAATGCTTACACTGCGCCCGTTTTTGTGAGCACCTGAATATTGCTGTTTATATTATCCAGTTCTTTTATTAAAGACTCCCTGAATACCGGCCAGGCTTCTTTCGACAGTCGGTTGAGTTCAACCAGCCTCTCTTCTAAAGAAAGCACCTGTCCTTCTATTTTTACCAGCGTTTTTTTTACACCTTCATCCAGGCTGATGCTGTTCTTGTAAGCATTTACCTTAATTTCGTCTGCCTTTTGGTTAAAGTCGCTGATAACTAACAACGCCTGATTTTTAAGGTTACTCTTTTCTTCAAGAAAACCCATATCGGCAGCACTGCCCGATTCACTAATTATCTCTTCTGCAGCAGCAGAATCACGGTTACTCCCGGAACAGGACAAAAGTACCCCCGACACTATTATCGCGGGAATACCATATTTCAGAATCGTTTTTAATTTCATGTGCATCTATTTTTAGCGCGTTTGTACTATATCTTATTTTTGACTTAATACAAAGTATTGCAATGATCAATAACCAGAAACCGAATCAATACATTTCCGGTAAGTGATATAAGAATGACTTTGTAAGTATAATAACTCTGCCAGATAAATAATATTGCTTATAAAAACTGTTTTTCGTCATAATTTGCGATCAATTTTCGTGTAATTTTGACCCGCTAAAAGTATTGTAATTATGCCCAAATATCTGGCACTTATCATCGGACTGATTTTTATGAGTTTTTCTGCTATATTTATTAAAAAAGCAGAAGCTGCCGGCATTGCAACTGCATTTTACCGCATGTTGATTGCAGCAACTATACTGCTTGTGCCATTTTTGATATTACAGTTTAGGTCAAGACGCAGGCTGCCTTTAAAAGGCATTATGCTTGCATCTCTCGCGGGCATGTGTTTTGGAATTGATATGTCGTTATGGTCAACCGGAATTGTGGCAAGCAATGCAACCATACCTACCATATTCGCAAATACCGCCCCTATCTGGGTAGGATTCGGTTCGATGCTTGTCTTTCGTGAAAAACACAGGGTTGGCTTCTGGATTGGGTTAATACTCGCATTTTCAGGTATCCCGGTACTACTGCTTAAAGATTTTACTGCCTCTAACGGCATTTTATTCGGCTCTATTCTTGGAGCAGGTGCAGGGTTCTTTTATGGCGCATTTCAGGTCTTATCCCAACCCGGAAGACAACTTCTGAATACACTTAGTTACCTTTTTTTCAGTACAATATCATCTGTAATAGTGCTGTTTATTGCAATGCTCATTTTCAATTATCCTTTTACAGGCTATAACACCCAGACCACTGTGATCTTTTTTGCATACGGTATTGGCGTACAGGTATTCGGATGGTTTCTGATTAATTATGCCCAGGGGCATATCCCGGCATCCATTGTAGCCCCTACCCTTCTCGGCCAACCTGTTATCACCGCATTTCTTGCCATCGTGCTGCTTCGTGAACAACTTACCATATGGCACATTACAGGGGGATTGGTAATAGTGGCAGGAATTTATATTGTACATTTTACCAACGGAAGGGCACGTAAACGGGAACAAGAGATAAAAAAACAGGCCAGGCAAATCTGAAGTTGCCTTTTGTTTTTTTCAATATGCTCAGAATTTTTTCACAGGGAGTTGTTTGTAATTTTTTTATATCTATCTGCCGTCATCCTTTGCACTTTCTTCATATTAAAGTAATTTAGGAACTTTAAAAATAAAAAATACCTATTGGAACGGTTTGTCGAAACCCCGCTAATGAAACAGTATTACAGCATCAAGGAACAACATCCTGATGCTATCCTGCTTTTCAGGGTGGGCGATTTTTATGAAACATTCGGCCCGGATGCCATTAAGTCTTCTGAAATACTTGGTATTACCCTTACAAAAAGGGCCAATGGCTCTGCTTCGTTTGTTGACCTGGCAGGTTTTCCTTTTCATGCCATCGATACCTATCTCCCCAAACTGGTAAGGGCAGGTCAGCGGGTAGCTATCTGCGAACAACTCGAAGACCCGAAACTGGCAAAAAAAATAGTCAAAAGAGGAATCACCGAAATGATTACGCCCGGTGTTACCTTCAACGACAATGTGCTTGAACATAAAGAGAATAACTTTCTCGCCTGTCTCCACCTCGAAAATAAAGCTGCCGGCATTGCTTTTCTGGACATATCAACAGGTGAATTTTTCACTGCAGAAGGCAGTTATGAATATATTGACAAGCTTCTGGGTAACTTTTCGCCCAAAGAGGTACTCTATGAAAGGGGCAAACAAAAAATATTTCATGAATATTTCGCCAACCGTTATTATACATTTAAACTCGAAGACTGGGTGTTTGCAGCCGACGGAGCCAGGCAGAAACTGCTCAGGCATTTTCAGACAACCTCATTAAAAGGTTTCGGGGTTAATGAACTTGAACTGGGAACAATTGCCGCCGGTGCAGTGCTGCAATATCTTGAACTGATTCAGCAAAGAAACATACAGCACATCTCATCGCTCTCAAGAATTGAAGAGGGATATTATGTATGGCTTGACAAATTCACGGTTAGAAACCTCGAACTGTTCCAATCCATTAACGAAGGTGCCAAAACACTTGTTGATATTATGGACAAGACCATTACCCCTATGGGGTCGAGAATGCTGAGGCGCTGGGTTTCTTTCCCGCTGAAAGAGGTACAACTTATTAACGAACGGCTGAACATAGTTGAATACTGTATAAAAAACTCCGGGTTTACCGAAGCCATAAAAGATCAACTGTCAATCGTGGGCGACCTTGAACGCATTATTTCAAAAGTGGCAACCGGAAAAATAAACCCGAGAGAGGTTTTACAGCTAAAGAATGCACTTGCTGCCATTATCCCACTCAAAGAATTATGTTCGGGTACCCCCGTACCTGCCCTGGTTAAAATAGCCGAGCAACTGAACCCTTGCAGCACCATTCGTGAAAAGATAGAACACACCCTGGTAACCGAACCGGCAACACAAATTGGTAAAGGACTGGTAATAGCCAAAGGTGTATCGAAAGAGCTTGATGAACTGAGAGATGTTCTCTATTCAGGTAAAGACTATCTGCTCGACCTGCAGAAACGTGAAATAGAACGTACAGGTATTACTTCGCTGAAGGTTAATTTTAATAATGTTTTCGGATACTATATCGAAGTACGGAATACACACAAAGATAAAGTTCCGTCAGAATGGATACGCAAGCAGACACTTGTAAGCGCTGAGCGCTATATTACCGAAGAGCTGAAAGAGTATGAGGCAAAAATTCTTGGCGCCGAAGAAAAAATTCAGGCATTAGAAGCTTCATTGTTCAGTAACCTTGTAATTGAACTGGCAGATTATATTTCACCGGTACAACTAAATGCAACACTTATCGGACGGCTTGATTGCCTTCTCTCTTTTGCCGGATGCGCTGTTGAATATAGATATTGCCGGCCGGAAATCAACGATACAGATATAATTGATATCAAACAGGGGCGGCACCCGGTGATTGAGCGCATGCTGCCAGTAGACCAGGAATATGTTGCGAATGACATCTATCTTGACAGCAGCACGCAACAGATCATCATCATCACCGGACCGAATATGTCGGGTAAATCGGCTTTACTCAGACAGACAGCGCTCATCGTACTTATGGCCCAAACCGGCAGTTATATCCCTGCAGCCTCGGCAAAAATAGGCTATGTTGATAAAATCTTTACCAGGGTAGGCGCCTCTGATAACATTTCGTTGGGCGAATCAACTTTTATGGTAGAGATGAACGAAACAGCAAGTATCCTGAACAACCTCTCGGAAAGAAGCCTTATCCTGCTTGATGAGATAGGCAGGGGAACCAGCACTTACGATGGCATCTCTATTGCCTGGGCAATGACCGAATATATACATGAACATCCGAGGGTTAAGGCCAAAACGCTGTTTGCAACCCATTATCACGAACTCAACGAGATGGCAGCATCCTTCGGACGTGTTAAAAACTACAACGTATCAGTAAAAGAACTGCCCGACAAAGTTATCTTCCTCAGAAAACTTCAGCGCGGCGGCAGCGAGCACAGTTTTGGCATTCATGTGGCACGCATGGCAGGTATGCCTAAAAGTATCGTGACACGTGCGTACGAAATTTTGAGCGAATTCGAAAAAGCCGGTATACAAAAGTTGCCGGCCAAACCTGTTGCCGGACTGGCAGAAAAAAGAGAAGGTTTTCAACTAAGCTTTTTCCAGCTCGAAGACCCTGTATTGAAACAGATAAGAGATGAAATCAGAAACCTCGATATCAATAACCTCACCCCGATGGAAGCACTGAATAAACTGAACGAGATTAAAAAAATTACCGGATTGTAACCAAACATGAATAGAAATAATTTCGCATATTTTTTTGTAGTATAAAAATTTTGGATAAATTTGCACCACCTTATAAAAAAAGGCATTGTATCCATTCCAAGGTTCTTTAATACATTGTATTTCATTAATCTTTGCGGAAATAGCTCAGTTGGTAGAGCACGACCTTGCCAAGGTCGGGGTCGCGGGTTCGAGTCCCGTTTTCCGCTCAAAAAATCCCGAATAATTCGGGATTTTTTTTCTTGTTATTTATAACTTAGCAACAAGTTCCGCCCGGATGGTGGAATTGGTAGACACGCAGGACTTAAAATCCTGTGGTCAGTAATGGCTGTGCGGGTTCAAGTCCCGCTCCGGGTACAAAAAACAGAATGAGAGAGAGAATGAGAAACTGAATGGGAAACTGAATGAGAGGGAGAATGAGAAATAAAATAATAGAGGAGTTTAGCTTCTATTTTTCTCTTTACTCTCATTCTCCCTCTTACTCTCATTCTCATTCTCATTCTGTTCACTCTCATTCTGTTCACTCTCATTCTCATTCTGCTTCCCATTCTCGTCATACACTCCGTTAAGTTCGAATTCCAGAATCTTGAAGTCTACAAAAAAGCCAAGACATTTCACCTTGAGTGTAAAAGACTGATCCTGAATAATAAATTTGATAATTACATCAAAGATCAACTCGGAAGAGCGTCATTTAGTGTTACTCTTAATATTGCCGAAGGATCTGGCAAATTCTCAAAAGCAGACAGGAGAAATTATTTTGTTACAGCCCGTGGATCTGTATTTGAATGCGTTGCTGTGCTTGATATTTTATGCGATGATCATTTGATAAAAAACGAGGAGTTTGAATGCTTAACAAAAAAAGCAGATGAGATTTCAAGAATTCTTTACACCATGATTAAAAATCTTTCAAAGTAAAGAGAAACTGAATGAGAGAAGCAGAATGACAAAAACAGAATGAGAAACAGAATGAAATAAGAGTTTAGCTTTTTTTTCTCTTTACTCCCATTCTCATTCTGCTTCTCATTCTCATTCAGTCCCTCATTCTCATTCTGCTTCTCATTCTCATTCTGCTTCCCATTCTCATTCTGCTTCTCATTCTCATTCTGACTCAATTTTTTCCCAAAAAGCCACCAAGAACACAAAGATTTTACTTTGAGAGCTTTGTGCCTTTTCGGGAAATTAAATCACTTTTTTTTCAAAAACTTGTTGTCTGGAAATTAGCTTCAAAATCAGCTTAATAGGTTTTATTTATTTTAATTACCTTACGGTTATCGCCGGAAACCAATTCCAGCTGGTACATTCCCGGTAATAATTTTCCACTGACTATTGTCTTTCTATTACCTTTAAATTTGCCCGATTCAATTAATGCCCCTTCTATGTTATAGAGTTTGTAAATACTTTCATGATAATCAGACTCTATTGTAAAGGATTGATTAAAGGGATTGGGATAAACCTTCCAGCCGATACCTTCAGACAGGATGTTTTGATTAATGTCTGAAAGATACGAATCACTAAATTCAAAGCGGATGTTTCTAACCAGAAACGCATTTGCAGGTCCGTTCCATCTTAGGTAAAGGTCGTACTGCCCGGATAATCCAGATACATCGGCTGAAAAATTTTTCCAGCTGGTTTCGCTACCTGTATTTGTTATGGTTATTTCGGCAATTTTAGTGCCGTCTTCCTCAATATCGTTGACCCAAACCTCAAGGGTGCCTCCTGAAGCTGATGCAGCCTCAACCTCAATTTTTGCAGGCACTCTTAATTCACTGCCCGCTTCAACGCCCCCCAGCATAAGCCAACCACCTTTATTGGTTGTGTTTGTCATTGCCTTGTTTGTGCCGGTACCTTTGGCTTCAACACCAAAGTGGTTATTATGTCCAAATGCAGGAAGCCCGGAAAAGCCTTCCCTGTATAAATAATTATCAAAGTAGGCTATTTTCTTTGATGAAAATAAACCATTACCGGTTCCAATCCACCAATTGTAGCTTGGCTGGGACTTATCAAGGCCTGTAACGGAAATTTCGCTGCCAATTTGTGTCCAGGTAACACCGTTTGAACTGTAAAACCCTTTTAATTGATGGTAATCTCTTTCAACTTTTAACCATAACACATTGCCTATGGTGTTTTCAACTTCATATTTAACTTCAACACTTTCCTGGGCATCATTAAAGCGAAACCCGATTTTCTTTCCATTTGTAAAACTACTGTAAACCCTTGCAGTAACAGACTCATTCCCGTTGGTAAAATACAGTCCGGCTTCTTCTCCATTGGCTGTTG
Source organism: Bacteroidales bacterium (assembly GCA_046485045.1). GTDB lineage: Bacteria > Bacteroidota > Bacteroidia > Bacteroidales > UBA10428 > JAFGPL01. The sequence goes on along the minus strand of JAWOHT010000012.1, from coordinate 5,518 downwards.
CATCAATTTCCACCTTTGTAGTCAACGAATAATAATATCCTCCTTCTTTATGCAAAATATGGGTTTTATCACTTCCCGGATTTAAGGTTAACCATCCACTGCGTTCACTGAGTGAATATCTTGAAGCCGCAGTACGGTTTAGAAAATTCCAGCCAAGGCTAAGGGAACTGCCCTCAAAATAATCAGAACGGGGTAAATTCCAGGGGATATTAGATTTTGGCAAATCCGGCTTTAACCGGGGGTTTGAAGTTGGAGCCGTTCCCACAGGTTTGCCGTTCTCATCCCAAAGCACCTGATGCAATAATCCCTGACGACCTTTTCCCTGCCAATCGTCACCCTGGACAGACTCAAAACTGTGCGATAGCGCCCACCAGGTACTGTCGCTAATTTGAACAGGCTGTGTTAAATGGTTCGGGCCGCGGAATGAAGCCCGGGTATCGGTAATGGTAAGAAAAAATGTACCAAGCTCCTGCCAGTACAGGGAACTATCAGTAAGTGCAGATGTTCGTAACACCCACTGTCCGCCCCCTACATTTCCGGCAATAAAATAATAATACCAACCATCGCGTTTGCACATAACAGGCCCCTCTGCCCAACTGTACTTTTCATCAGCATTTATCCAGTCAAGGTTCAATAACTGACCGGTAAGCTGACCGGTATTTTTATCAATTTTTTGCATCCGGTTGATTAATTTCCCGTTTTTCATCAACATATAGGGAGTTCCGTCATCATCAACAAAAATTGAGTTATCATAACCTGTAACTGTTGAACCGGTGACTCTGGTTGGTTGGGTCCATGGACCAGTCATAGAGGCGGCCCTGGAAAAATGTTGTTGAGAATTAATGCTGTAATACACCCAGAAATATCCTCCAAATTCAGCTAAAGCCCCCTGCCAGATACCGCCAGTCGGTATATCGTTGATTGACCCTGTCCAACCCGGGGAAACAACTCTTGAGATAACTTCCCAGTGTACCAGGTCGGTTGAATGATATATTGGCACATAAGGGGTTAAATGAAAGGAAGATCCGGTGGAATAAAAACTATCTCCCACACGCATTAATGTCATATCAGGATGCGCGCCAGGCATTATCGGGTCGACATAGGTTTTTACTTTTCGATAAGCCTCATCGGGAAACCCTACAACAGGCGAGCCCGGCTGAACCAGCTCAAGGTTGCTTACCGTATATTCCTGATCGGCTTTTGCAAAGGCGATCTTATCTATGTCAAAGCCATTTTCTCTTGCACCAATGCTTATTATCCGGGAGGTTTCAGCGCTATCCACGACATATACAACAGGAGACTCTGCATTTAGAAACCTTGAAATATTCACCCACTTCCACACCAAAGTGCCAGCATTTCCGCCACCGGTAACAACATCTAACGAACTTGTATGACCTACAGGCGCCAGACCGTTTACAGTATACCAATCATTAACATTCGTTGGGGATACAACCCCGAAATTTCTTGCCAGGAAATAACTGTCATCGTTATAATTTCCGGTTCCAACCCTGATTTTAGCATAAAAATGATACACTCCGGGTTCTGCAAACTTAACATTGTAAGTTATTGTTTTAGTCTCATTTCCCGGATAAGAGCCATTCAGCATATCGGTACCGGGTGTGACATATCGAACACTATTTTCTTCCAGAACTTTATAATCTGAACCCACCACGCCCGAATCGGCTTCTATAACAACAGGAAGGTTCTGTGCGTGAGACACAAAAGGCAGTATAAATAAAGATAAAATATATAATCTCTTCATAATATGAACACTTTATTGCTGTTAAAATTTGTTGTAATGGCTGACATGAGTGTATCAATTGGTTGCTGAAGCTGAGCGTTTTTGGGAAAAATATGACCTTAATTTTTTAATTTTAAAAATAAGGAGATTAAAAATACTTAGGCTCCAATTATAGATATTTTTTTATTAGAATTCGGATAAAACAGATTTCGCCACCTTATCGGTTATATTTGGATATACAATTTTATAATTCTGGAAAGGTTATCTGAAAGGCCATTAAATAACAGGTACCTCTAAGGTTTGTGAGTCAGGGCTTGTCTTGAAACAATGAGTAAATATTAAAGTCAAAAAACTGACTGATATGCATAAAAAAAGAGGCTGTGTAAAAAGTCAGTCATTTTGAAACCGTCATTGCGGACGAAGTTAAGCAATCTCTTAATCAGGAGATTGCTTCGGTCGTGCCTCCCTCGCAATGACGTTACTTATTGACTTTTTACACAGCCTCTTATATTCTTACCTAAGTTGAACGAATCAATTGATTAAGTGATTATCTTTTGCAGATCGCTCAATTTAGGTTAACATTCAACCTGTTATTTTTTAATAAATTTCTGAACAGCAGTATTATTGTAACTGTCTATTGCGTAGACAATGTAAACACCGGCTTTCAAATCACGAATATTAACAGATAATTCATTGCCATTAGTAACCTTAGATAGAATAAGTTTTCCGGTTATATCCAAAATCCTCACCTCATTCAGGTTATCCATTTCAACAGTTAAGTAGTTTACAGCAGGGTTTGGATATACAGCGGCACTTACTAAAGCGTTTTCATTTACACTGCTGGCAAATGCAAGCAATCTTTCAATTTCCTTTTGCAAAACGTCCTGACCATCAAAAGTGTAACCAAAATAGTTATAAGGATTTCCAGCACTAACATCCGCACCCATACCAATGAACGTACGATAGCCGCGAGGGATGTGGTCGGTGTACTTTAAAGGTTCACCACTGATTGCATAAAATTCAACATCGGGACTAAAACGGGCATAAGCTACACGCAGGAGTGAATCAACAGGATCACTTGAATTAAAAGTAGCCATAAGTTTTCCATTTCCATTATTCACCTTGGAATTGAGCTTTAAGGAATTCCACCTTCCGTTCCAAAACGCAAGTGAATCGCCTGGCATTGTAAGACCAGCAAAAACGGGATCGGCAGGAAAATTAACCTTTACTTTTATAACATCAGCAACTCCACCATAATCCTCAGTACCGTCAAACCACTTCATTTTCGCAGCACTTATAGCAAACATACTCAAACTTAGAACAGGTGTAGTAATCGGGTTCCAAAGTGAATCCTGTTTGGCATTAAAGTTGGCACTAGCATTACCCCTACCGATTACAATAAGGTCGGCATCTCTTAATGAATCTCGTTGCACTTGATTCATGTTGAATATATTTGGAACACCCAACATGTGAACATCACACCCAAGCGACGTAATAAAATTTGCAATTATCATTTCAGGGTGCATCATGGTACTTGTGTCAGTTGCTTTACCAGGGTCATACAAATACACAACCTTTTTGTTCTGTGCATTCGCACCACCCAAAAACAGCAGTGATATTACAAACACTGCCGAAACTTTTAGTAGATAATTTTTCATAGTTTAGCTTTTTTTAAAAGTAAATAGTAAATTAATTTCTATTAGACCATAAAAATAGGTTACAATCGGATGCCTTCACTTCTAATTTCAGATAATTTATCTATAATTTTAAGTAATCTATTGATTAATTATGGATACTGGTGTTTCATATAAATGATCTGAAAAATATGTAAAACCCCGATTGTGTCAATGTAACATGGCCTTATATGCAAATATATAAAATAACTGATTCAAAAGTAAGATTGGCTGACATTTGTTTAGCAATATTTATTCTGGTCACATCAACTGGTTAGCTGATGGTATTTGCTTCAGGAAAAAACAGGGCAATTGCCGGAAACCAACTTCATACCAATTATCAATTTAAATATTTAATTTTATAACCCTAAAAACGAAAGTCATGAAACCGATTTTAATAATAATATTTGTTAACGCCATTTTTCAGGCTTCTTTTTCCCAAGCTTATACAATCACTAATTTAAGCACACTTCACGACCATTACACTTTTGAAAGGAGCAAGGTAAATGCCACTGATCAGTCAAGGTACAATATGATTGACGGTTCACCATACCTGGTTGAAAGGTTCATTGATGGCGAAGTAATTATTAATGACAGTTTTCTGATAGAAAAAGTTCCTTTGCGCTACAATACTTACACTGATAAAATGGAATACCTGGATGACCAGAAAAGCGTATTGGAGGTTAATACTTCAGGACAAAAATTCACCTTCAAATTTGATAATCGTCATTTCAATATCGTGGAATATATAAACAGAAACGATAAAGAACATGGGTTTTTAGAATTGCTGGTTGACGGGGAAATAAGGCTTTACAGAAAATACTCTGTAAAATTCGAAGAGGCAACAAAAGCAATGGGGTATCAAAATTCAAAATCAAACAGATTCGTTCGGCAAAATGACATATTTCTGGTAGCTATTAAAGGTGCTGCCCCGGTAGCAGTTTATAGTAAAAAGGAGCTGCTCTTAAAACTGCAACAAGTTAACCCGGATATAGAACTATACCTTAAAAAACATGAGCTGAAAATGAGCTCAGAGAAGTCAGTTATTGAATTGATTGAGTATTGTAACAGCAAGCTGTAATTAGTAGCTTTAAGAAAACGCCAATTACTGCGTTATGCTCGTCTTTCAAGTCAGTCTTCAATCCGTAAGCATTTTAGAATGTGTTATTTTGGGTGTTGCAAGTTAAAATCGCATTGTATTTATCCATATATTTGAAGACAGCGATGGAAAAAATTAAAAGCATTATTTAATAGGAAATATGCCACAAAGTCACCAAGACACTAAGGTTCACAAAGATAGGTTTAGTCCGGTTCCTGAATCAATAGAAAAGATTGGTAAATTGGTCGTGGATGCTGCTTACACAGTTCACATAAATTTGGGGCCTGGATTATTGGAAAAAGTTTATGAGGTCTGTTTCTGTCACGAACTGACAAAGCGAGGATTAAATTATAAAAGGCAGGTAGATATTCCGATTGAATATGATAATCTTGTATTTGATGAGGGATTAAGGCTTGATGTTATTATTGAGGATTGTATTATTTGTGAACTTAAAGCACTTGAAACAGTTAATCCGGTATGGGAAGCACAAATATTAAGTCATTTGAAACTTACGGGCAAAAGACTAGGATATCTGATAAATTTTAATGTTGCAAAAATTAAAGATGGTATAAGGCGTTTTGTTGTGTAAAGTTAATAAGGCACTTTGTGGTACTTTGAGTCTTGGTGACTTTGTGGTTATTTTTTTCGACTTACAAAGTTGGGTGCTGCAATGCACAAAACAGGAGAATGGGATCAGAGAAGTCGGTTATTGAAGTGATTGAGTATTGTAACAGCGAACTATAAAAAAAACAATCCGGGCTTTAGGATATAAACCCTCCAAAGCCCGGATGAATTGTTCTTTAATGAATAAATCGTAATTGTTTAGCTGCCCAATCCCGCTAAAGGGGATACAAAAATAAAAAATCATCAGATATTAACAATGATTAGGCTTTGTGGTTAATAACTTTTATGCTTTAGTGGATTGTATGTCTCTAAGATTATGGTATTAGAATCTATTCTGCTGCTGAGTTTGAAATATTCAATTCTCAGGCAGGTATTTTTCCA
>JAWOHT010000260.1:0-8336 GCA_046485045.1 Bacteroidales bacterium | reverse complement strand
TACCGCGACGACCGCCACCAGGATCACCGGCTTGTAAGCGACCTTACCTGGAATACCTGGCGAAATCACCTGATTCTCGAATATGAAATTCCAAAGTACGATGGTGACCTTGGCATCCCCAACTTTTATGTTCCGCTTGAAGAAAAGTACCTTAAAAAAAGAAATGAAATCCTGTTGAAAGCATTTGAATCGCAGGCCTCCAAACACTGGTTTGACGAAGAGACCTTCAATGCGCTTCCGAGGCTCAGGGGAATGGAATCTGCCAGTAAATTTGCCGAGGCGTTTTATGCAAGGAAGATCCTTTTCTAAATTACCTTTTTAACCCCATATTGTATAGTTTTGCGCAAAGCGTGCTGACGATTTCATTTAGCCATGATTCTTTGATCAAAGATATTTATCAGATAGTTGTTGATATTGTCAAAAGAACAAAAGTTTGATTATTCAAGCATGGGGGGGCAACTTTTCGCAGATATGCTGGATTAATAAAAATACTTTTTTTTTCAAAACGATTCGGATAAATAAGTAAAGTATATGCTAATGTTCAATAGTTAAATGATTAAAATTGTAATCGTAAATTACATTTATCCCTAAAACCATATTATTTTATTTAACAAACAGATTTATGTGACTTTTCAATGAAGTTTACAATTGTAAAAAAATTTATTAACTTCAGGCTGCATTTTGTAATACCTTCATATTGTTAACATAAGTGTTAAAATGATTTGTCTGAAATATATATTCTGTCTTTTTATTGGTAAATATAATTTGATAATTACCTTAAAAATATTCAATTTGGATGTGTATTAATAATACTGAATTAATGAAACAATAAAAAAAATCAAAATGATCAAGGTAAACGTGTTTAAACTTAATAATAAAGGATTGGAAATCTTTCAGTGTTTTCTCTTTATTATCGTTATCTGGCTTGCATATTTTATTAAATTCAGGACTTTTGGGCTTTATGAGGACGATTACTGGTTTGTTGGAAAGCCGGCAAATCAGTCATTTCAGGAATTACTTAAAATGTTGGCTGAAAATATTCTTAATATTGAGGGAGGACAAGGAAGAATAATAGGTTTTTCTCTTACTCAGCTTTTAACGCATATCTCATTTAAGCTTGGCGGCCTTAATGGAGTTTATATTTTTGGCTCATTATTGATATTTCTTAATTCATGTTTATTATATTATTTTGTAAAGCATTTTATGTCGCTCCCTATCGCTTCATTGACAACTCTTTTGTTTATTTTATACCCCGCTGATACAACAAAACTACTACTAATACATATCTTCCAGCTACAATTATCACTAACCTTTGTTCTAATAGCATTTAACCTATACGCTGCAAGACGTAATATGCCTGCTTTTATCTTCGCTTTTTGCAGCCTTCTTACTTATGAAAATGCCTTTTTACCTTTTCTGGCTGCACCACTTTTTATTTATGAATGGGATAAAAAACAGATAAAAAGATTTGCTCTTCATATTGTTGTATGTCTTTCACTTATATTTATTCTGCTGTTGCTGCGAAAAATTCTGGGAGAATCCAGGGCAAGTGAAATTGAAGGAATAGAGACAGTAAAAAAAATTTTTATGTCACTTCTGGTTGGTCCTATCATATCATTATATTCATTCATTAATATGTTCGGTGATGTTTTTTCTTCAATGTCATTGATTAAATGGATTTTTATAACCGGTATTATACTCTTTTCAGTATGGATGATTTTTTCTGCCCGGTTTGATTTTTCATCAAAAGTGATTAAAGCACATATATTCGATGCATCAATATTTAAAATAACACTGGAGGGTTATTATTCATTTTATCACTCATTGAAATTAATTATAGCATCACTTTTTATGCTTATGTGTTCTTACTTGTTTTCCTTTACTCACTTCCCCCCTTTAGCGCTTTATGGTCGTACCACAAGTGTGCATCTTGCCAGTTCAATTGCCGGAAGCATTTTTATAGCTTTAATTATTAACATTATATATTTAGTGATATATAAAAATAAGCATCTTAAACCTTGGTTTCTTAACGTTTTAATTGTCATATTCCTTTCATTATTATTGAGCCGTGGATTTCTAATCCAGAAAGATTTTACAGAAAGCTGGAAGGAGCAAAAACAATTTTGGAGAGAAATAGTTAATACAACAGCTGATTCCAAAGAAAATACGATTATTCTGGTTCAAGCTGATACATTTCGGGAAGATATAAAATTTGTTGGTACATATACCTGGCCTATTCCCGAAATTTATAACCAGATTTTTCATTTTAATCCAGCATGGACTTCTCCTCCAAGGGTTGCTATTTATGAAAATTCGTTTTATGGCCCTTTAAAAAGTAATGAAAATGGAATCTATTTTGAACCAGAATACCCATTTTTATTTGAATTCAGAGATAAGGTATTTCTTCAGGATAGTAATTTTATATATATTCATTATATCATGAATAAAGCTGTCAGAATTGATACTGCCATTTTATGTGATTCAATAATCATTCATTCACTTGTGCATGACTTTAATGAAAAATATAATTTTGAAAAACAACCAGTAGGTGTTCTCCTTTTAAACAATTAATTATTTAGGCTATGAATATTATTAATACTCCAATTTTAGGTATTGTTGTGCCTTGTTATAATGAAGAACAGGTATTACCTCATACAAAAGACAGATTAGAGCAATTAATTAGAAATTTAATTGAAGTTGAAAAAATTTCTTCAGATTCATTGATTGTTTTTGTTAACGACGGTAGCCAGGATCATACTTGGGAATTAATTGAGAAATTTGTTAAAGAAAATCCTATGTTTCAGGGTATAAAATTATCCCGGAATTTTGGACACCAAAATGCTTTACTTGCAGGATTAAATACATTTATGAACTCGTGTGATTGTATTATTTCGATTGATTCAGATCTTCAGGATGATATTCAGGTAATTGAAGAAATGGTTGATAAATTCCGAGAGGGCTTTGATATTGTTTATGGTGTAAGAAAGGAAAGAAAATCAGATACATTTTTCAAGCGTACAACTGCTCTGGTTTTTTATAAACTTATGAAATGGCTTGGAGTAGAAATAATTTACAACCATTCAGATTATCGTATGGCAAGCAGAAGGGTATTGGAAAATTTAAACAGTTTTAATGAAGTTAACCTTTTCTTAAGAGGAATTTTTCCACTGATAGGGTATCCGTCTACATGTGTTTATTATGACAGACTTGAGCGGTTTGCAGGTGAATCTAAATATCCGTTAAAAAAAATGATGGCATTTGCTTTTGATGGTATCTCATCCTTTAGCATTAAACCATTAAGAATTGTAAGCATTATCGGTATTATTGTTTTTTTTATGAGTATAATAATGGCAATCTACTCATTATACTCTCACTTATTCTTAGGAACTGTCCCGGGATGGACATCAATTACCCTTCCTGTATATTTCATCAGTGGAATTCAGATTTTATGTATTGGAGTTATTGGCGAATACCTGGGTAAGGTATATAAAGAAGTTAAGTCCCGACCCAGGTATATTATCGAAAAAATATTGTTTAAAAAATAAAAGTTCTCGGTTTTTTCTATTCCAGCAATACTTTTTCAAGCCAGCTATTGCCGGAATTAATAATTTTTATTGTATAAATACCCTTTGATAAACAAATCAACTTCCCCGTATAGCGTGCGTTTAGTTTTAGCGCAAGGCGTGCTGACGATTTCATTTAGCCATGATTCTTTGATCAAAGGTTAAAAGTATAAAGTATAAGGATAGAGAGATTTGAGAATATTATTGCATGGCAGAAAGCTAAAGAGCTTACTGTCCAGATATATGCATTTTTTGGCCATAGCAAAGATTTTGGCTTTAGAGACCAGGTACAAAGGGCTTCGGTTTCGTTAATGAACAATATTGCCGAAGGATTCGAACGTAAAAGCAATAATGAGTTCAGACAACTTCTTTACATAGCTAAAGGCTCATGTGGCGAAGTACGCTAAATGCTCTATTTGGCAAAAGAATTGAATAAGCTATCAGAAAATGATTTCAATACACTTTTCACGATATCAGAAGAAATTTCTAAAACACTTTCAGGTCTCAAAACCTTATGAACCTTCAACTCTATGAACTTTCAACTTTCAACTTTCAACTCTATGAACTTTATGAACTCTATGAACTCTATGAACTTTCAACTTTATGAACTTTCAACTTTATGAACTTTCAACTTTATGAACTTTATGAACTTTCAACTTTATGAACTCTATGAACTTTTTAAACTTTCTCAAAATCATTGCAATATTACCTTTTCAAACCTGTTGAAGTTTGCCGATCTAAACATTAAAACATAGATACCTTTTGGCAATCCTGATAAATCTAATTCTCCGTTTGGCATGTTTTCTATGTCCATAACCAGTTGGCCTGTTACATCAAACACTCTGATTGCGATATTTTCTGTATATTCAGGCAATCTGAGAAAAACATTTCCTGTTGTAGGATTGGGATAAACCAGTAACTTATCATCAGAAGTTAAGTTTTCAATTGATGATACAATTCCTGTAAATTTAACCGAAAAGGTATTGGAAGCAAAGTTACCTCCGTCAATAGCATTTACCGCAATCTGAACATCTGTCATTCCTTTAGCTGCCGGAAAAATATCCGCTTTCCATGCAGGCTGAAGATTTAAAGCGGTGCCGTTTGATACCAGTATATCTTCTGAAGAAAAACCTGTCGCCGCTTCAGACAGAATGATGCTTACCTCAAACGGATAATTTATGGTACTGTCTTTTTCAGCAGAAATAATTACAGGCCTTGAAGGTACAATAAGTGACTGCACAGGAGATATAAACGAACCCGATGTGGCAGGTTTTCTGAAATACAAATCACTGCCGGGGGTAAGGTTTATCTGGCTGCCGCTGCCCGTATTTAACGAACTGAAATCAGACTTGGTGGAATATTGAATATCGTTGCCGACTGATTGAGTGGTTTTCTCACTTGCAAAATCAATGGTAAATGCCGGTGCAGCAGGCCTGTCAGGTACATTCAATGTGAGCACCGACGATGCAAAAGCGCTTGCTGTAGCTTTGGTCCTGAAATACAAATCTGTCCCTGGAGTTACATTTAATTTCAGCCCTGTACCAGATACTGCGCTGCCCATATTCGATGCTGCTGAATACTCTGTTGAAGAAGCTATATTCTGGTTTGTTTTTTCATTAACATAATCAATTGTTACTGTTGGCAGGGATGGCCTTGCAGAAACAGTAAGCGTTGAAGCTAATGACGCGAAACTGCCTGCTGTGGATTTAACCCTGAAAAATAAATTGGTTCCCGGAGTGAGTGTAACTTTTGTCCCCGTGCCTGCAACCGCCGAACCCATATTCGAATTGGTTGAATATTCGACAGTAGCCGGTACCGTTTCAACAGTTTTTTCAGCAGTATAGTCAATGGTATAAACCGGGGCAACAGGCCTTGAACCTACCACCAATGTCTGAACCGCAGAGGCAAAATCACCCGATGTGGCCTTTCTGCGAAAATATTTATTACTTCCGGGTGTCAAAGCAACATTTGTACCTGTACCTGCAACGGCGCCTGACATATTCGAACTGTTGGAATACTCATACGCGGAACTCACGGCAGCGCTTGTCCGCACATTACTATAATCTATTGCAAATGATGGCGTTGCCGGGCGTGCAGGAACATTCAATGTCTGTAGTTTCGAGTGGTCTGCTTTCTTCCTGAAATATATTGTTGTGCCGGGTGTAAGTGATACCTTTGAACCAGCACCACTGGTCCATGTTGTCTGGTTTGTGCTGTATTCATCTTCTGTAATCACATTTTCATTGGTAAGCTCATTCATAAAATCTATTGAATAAACCGGTACTCCCAACGTTGGTACTATAAGTGTTTGTGTAGCCGACCTGAATGAGCCGGCAGTGGCCGGCTTCCTGAAATACTTTGTGCTCCCTGCTGTTAGCTGAATGGTAGCTCCTGCACCTGCAGTCCAGTCTGCCTGGTTAGATGAGTGTTCAACTGTGGCAGGAACAACCTCATTTGTCCTGAAATTGCTTAAGTTAACCGTAAAATTCGGGGTTGAAGGCCGGTTGGACACTGTAAGCGCTTTGATCTGTGAATTAAAGACGCTTGCCGTGGCTTTGGCCCGCAGGTAAACATCGGTACCGGGAATAAGATCAAGTTTGCTTCCGTTACCTGATGAAGCAGCGCTCATATCTACATTCACAGAGTATTCATGGGTGGAAGGAATGTTTTCATTGGTGGTTTCATTCAGGTAATCAACCGAATAAGCAGGTGCTGCAGGCCTTGAAGGAACATTCAGAGAGAAAATAGTTGAAGGAAAAGCAGAACCTGTTGCCTTTAACCTGAAATATACATCTGTTCCGGGAGTCAAATCAACCGGTGAACCGCTGCCGCTTGTTGCTCCCGACATGTTGCTGTTTTCGGAGTACTCGACCGTGGAAAAAACCGATGAATTTGTTGCTTCATCCGGGTATGAAATGGTATAGGATGGCGCTGCAGGTCGAGAAGGTACATCGAGATGCTGTATTGCTGATGCAGGCCTTCCGTCCTGTGATTTGGTCCTGAAGTACAAATCCTGTCCGGGGGTAAGGGTTATTTTCGCACCACTCCCGTTTACTGCTTCCGACATATTCGAATTCACCGAGTATTCATCAGTTGATGGCACCACCTTGTCGGTTCGTGTGTTTAAATAATCTATCCCATAATTTGGTGTTGGCATAGGATCAAGACTTACATAACTATCCCAGCCCGAAAATGTATGACCGCTGGCCACTGCTACTACTGTTACCCGTACCTGCATCGGCCACCATTTTTCAAAACGCTCTGCCCAGATATCGGCATTTTCTGACCTGATCTGCCCGCCATCCGGGTTTAATTTGTAAGGGTTAATCCCGAAATGCCAGATCTTATCTATCTGCGTGTAATCAACACCGCCATTATATGTCCACCATGTATTCGGACTGCTGCTGCTAACAGAATAGTCCCCTACCCCATATAACCCTTTCACATCAGACATGGATTCATATAATGTACCCGTCTCAGGTGGAAGCTTTTGCCATATTCCAAACTGAAAACCAATTGGTTCATTGGTCACCTGGCTGATAATCTCATAACGTTCATAAATCGTACCATTATAAAAATTATAAGGAGAAAGCCAGTTTGCCGGCATATCTGCATTATGATAGAAAAAATAAAATCCGTTATTATCAGTAGTGTTCGGGTAATCAATAATCTCGTTGATGATAACAAATTCAGGATCTGATACCGGTGGTTGTGATGTTTCATTTAATGTCTGTATCTCCGACTCAAAAGCGCTGCTTGCTGCTTTCTTACGAAAATACCTGGTTGTCCCTGCCGGTATTGACACATAAGCACCTGTGCCCGATACAGCCCCCGACATATCTGCATTCGATGAATATTCGTATTCACCTGATACTGTTTCAGCAGTGCGCTGATTGGCCACATCAAGGTGAAAATTTGGCGCTGCCGGCTTTGACGGAACATCCAGATGCTGGATTAACGAAGCCTGAAGCTCCCCCGATGCTTTGGTACGAAAATAAACATCTGTTCCGGGTGTTAATGACAATAATGAACCTGTACCACTAACAGCCCCTGACATATCAGAATTGTATGAGTATTCATCGGCAGATGGCACTGCTTCGTCGGTTTGTTTGGTAAGAAAATTAATCCCATAATCTGGTGTGGGATGCCGTCCGGTACCTCCCAGATAATTGTCCCATCCGGAAAATTCATGCCCGGCTGCAACAGCTACAATTGTAACTTTTACCTGCAAAGGAAGAAACTGGTCTCTGACCGCCCATACATCGGCGTTATCCTGCATAATTCTTAGTCCATGATCAGAAGACCAAAGCACTACTGCAAAATCTGAAAAATCTGATGGCCTGGAAAAGTCAACACAACCATATCCTTCACACCACCAGGTAGAGGGTGAGGAATTTTCAATACCAATACTGCCAGTCCCTCCAGCATCCACCTGGTCTGCACAACTTTCATTATATGGTACAGCCGGAAAATCCTGCCATATGACATATTGCAGTTTAATTCCGGATGCAGAAGGCTGACTGACAACTTCATACCTGTAATAAAACTGTCCATTCCAAAAATTCGACCAGTCCGATGGAGATCCGACAGGAGCAGGTAAAAAGTAAAATCCATTGTCAACGGTTTCCTGTCGTGTATCAGTATATTCAATTATATCGTTAAAAACTACAAATTCATTTTGGGAGAATAATACATCAGATACAAATAAACTTCCAATAAAAAGAAAAAGGTTAAATGTCCTTTTCATATTTTTTTTAATTAATGAGATTTTTA
>JAWOHT010000151.1:0-5254 GCA_046485045.1 Bacteroidales bacterium | reverse complement strand
GCACTGGGCAGTACAACCACTTATCTTTCGATGATATATATCGGGGCGATGCTTTATTATGCCGATGGTAAAAAGATGTTGAAAAACAGGAATGTATACCTGTTATCCTTTAACAGGCTCCTGCTTGTTCCGTTCATGCTCATCGGGATTTTTGCCCTCCTGAATTATTTCTTTCCGGATATGCTCCGGAGGGAGGTACTGAATGTAGTGGTGATGCAGGCGGCCATGCCATGCATGGTGAATGTGGTCATTATGGTAAACATCCTCGGGAAGGATGATGATATAGCAACTGCTAACGTCTTTGTTTCAACTATTCTGAGTGTGATCACCCTGCCGCTGATTCTGTTGAGCCTAAGGCTTATTCAGTGAATGCAGGCGAAGAGTTGTCAGGGTTAACGGCTGCCCTGGTGGAACCTGTATTTACTTTTTCCATATTAATAATCTTTCAAACGTCCGATTATTTTTTCCAGAGAAGTTTTCAATTTGTCTATGGCGCCAAACAAAGCCTGTTCATGGGTATTTGCATGGTTGGTAACTGCTATTGGTTGCATACCTGCAAGTCTGGCTTCCACCAGGCAGCGTTTATCGTTGTCCCCGTCTTTTTTGCCATCTTCATCCGAGAAATGAACTTCCACCCTTGTTATCTGTTGACTGTACCTGCTTAGTTCCTGCGATATTAAAGATGTTGACGAAGCTATAAGATCTTCGTTCCCGGTTACATTTTTGTCTGAATTAAATTGTATTTGCATTTTTCCCCATTTAATTAATAACGAAATATTGCTGCCAGCCCTGTATCAGAAGGCATCTTACCGGTTGGTAGAACCATCACCTCTCCACCCATCTTCATCACCAGTTCTCCCATATCGTCGAGCAGGTCATCTACTCTCGGATTTATCATATCTTTTTTCTGTGTATTACCCGTTACAAGATTTGTGATCCTGACAGGAATTATCCGGTCGGCTTCAACAATAAGCGTATCAACCCGTCCCTCAACTGCCGCCACAGCAACTTCCTTGTAATCATCACTCCCTTTGCCATTTGCCCTTGCCTGCTCAAAAATGGCAACCAGACTGTCAAGTTTCTCGATATATTCGGGTTCCATTATTTCCCAGGCCATATCTGCCAGTTTATCTGAAGAAGCTGATGAAGGGTCAATTGCAATACCATTTGGTAGCAATAATGGATTTTTATTTACCTTTTGAAAAAGGCTTTGGTGCTCGGTCAAAGCGGCAAGAATAAGTGGCCAGCCTGTAGGTTTCGAATATTGTTCGTAAATCGTATCCGCTACGACACGAAAAAACCGTTCAGCGTCTTTTTCAGTTTCTTCACTCTTGCCACCATGACCGTGGTGCATTGCCGAACTTTCTCCTCCGAAACCACCATAAGATGCAACAGTTGTATGCTTGTCCGTCAATTCATACCCAAGCGCTTCAGTTATGGTTTTTGGAGTATCAGCAGTGAGGTCAACTTCAGTTAGTGAGTGACGGTTGCCTTCAAAAAGCCGGATATCACTAAGTGTTAAACCCAAAACGTGGTAATTGTCAAGAGATTGCAAATATTGCCGCAGAGGCTTGGTATGGAAACTGTCGGCCACTAATGCCAATTCCTCAAACGATTTATGTACACGGATAACTTTAAACAAACCGGTTGCACTAAAAACGGCCAGACCGTCAAATGTGTGATTCCATGTATTATCATCGTCAGCAAGAGTTTCAAAAGGTTCAAGATGTTTTTGTACCTCACCTGCTGAATATTTTTGCAGCAGTGATTCTTTCATTTGCCGGACAAGATTTTTATATAGAATTTTATCCTGAAGATTTTCGGGATGCTGTCGGTGCGTAGGCATATATATGGAGACACAAGGCGCCTGATCGGCTGCCAGAAGCTCCTGCACCAATTCTTTTGTAAGTAATTCCATTGTATATTATATTTTTTCTTCTATTTAATTTGTGTTCAAAGATTTTAAAGCATTTTCATATCTTCTTGTTACCTCTTCCCAGTTCACAATATTCAAGAATGCAACAATATAATCTGCTCTTTTGTTCTGATATTTCAAATAATAAGCATGTTCCCATACATCCATAATAAGCAGAGGGGTTCCCTTTTTCTCGGCTATATCCATCAATGGATTATCCTGATTTGGCGTTGAGCAAATGAATAGCTTCCCGTCATCACCGACGCATAGCCATGCCCAGCCACTGCCAAACCTGGTTTTACCTGCATCTGAAAATTGTTTTTTGAACTCATCAAAGGAGGTAAATGATTTGGTGATAGCATCAGATAATTTACCGGTTGGCAGACCGCCTCCATGAGGTTTCATGCTTTCCCAGTAGAATGTATGATTGAAATATCCACCACCGTTGTTTCTGACTGCAATCGGATATTTGCTGATATTTCTGAAAATTTCCCTGATATCCATTGACTCCATCTCTGTCCCTTTTATTGCATTTATGAAATTTTCATAATATGCTTTGTGATGTTTGCTATAATGGATTTCTACTGTCAGCTTATCGATTGAAGGTTCAAGAGCATCATAAGCATAGGGCAATGGTTGAAGTTCGAATTTGTTTGTTTGGTTCCTGGCAACTGGCTTATTAGATGGATTTTTTGTTTGATTCATTTGCATTTGACCTTTTAGTGTATCTTGGGTTTGAGCGGTCGAGACACATTGCAAGCCAAGAAATCCAACAATCATTACTGCAAAAACTACTTTAAGTTTATTCATAATATGTCCTCCTGATTATATTGTACATCAAATTGATTCGCGGAAGCGGGTTTTATCATTGAGTTTGGGTATAAATTTAAGCACATGCTTACAGACAGATTTTACATATCTATATAATAGATTTACATAATTCACGCATTTTCAATTGTGCTGCATTTTTTAATCAGAGTCTGCCTTTATTTAAAAAGATGACATGGCTTACTTCATCATACTTTAAAAATCTTAAGTAATAACAGAGGTCTTTTAGGAGAAGTGTGAATGATGTAACTCTTTTCTAAAGTTGTGCAACACTTATCGTGTCAGAGGTTCCGACATTTGCAGAGTGAAAACTCATTCACAATGTAATATCAAAAAATATGAAAAGGACAATTTTTATTCTATCTGTGACAATAGCTTTTGTGGCAGGAACAATCTTTACAAGCTGCCAGTCAACGAGCCAAAAGCAGGAAGCTGCCCAGGCTGACGTGCGCGATGCCAGACAAGATTTGAATGAAGCGCAGAGGGATGCCATTGAATTGGATCGGGAAGTGGCAAGCGCTGAACAGTGGACAATTTTTCAAAGGGATTCTGAAGCTAAAATCCGGGATAATGAAGTCAGGATTACTGAACTGAATGCAAAAATGAAAGAACCGGGAGTAACCTTTGATGAGGTTTACTCAAAAAGGATTGATAATCTGGAATTCCAGAACAAGGAAATGAGGACAAGGTTAACAGATTATGAGAAAAACCAAAGCAATTGGGAATCATTTAAGCGTGAATTTAATCATGACATGGATGAGCTTGGTAAAGCATTGAAGGACTTAACGGTCGACAACAAAAATTAACGATAAATCAGGTTAAAAATGGCGGGTTTCACTCCCGCCTTTTTTAAATTTTCTTAAACAGACAATTATGAAACCTCAATGTATTTACATACACAAACAAAGTAGTATTATAATTAACTAAATGGAGGTTCTCCCGATAAATCGGGACAGGCTATCATAATATAGAATTTAAAATATTATATGATGAAACGTAGTGTTAATAGTTTAATTGGTTTTGCAATAGGTGCCACTAATGGAGAACTGGGAAAAGTAAAGGATTTTTTCTTCGACGATAAAACCTGGACTATCCGTTATTTGATTGTTGAAACAGGCACCTGGCTCAATGGTCGCAAGGTGCTTATATCACCCGATGCAGTATTAATGCCGGATTGGGAAAATGAAATCTTTCCGGTTAACCTTACTGAGGAACAGGTTAAGAATAGTCCGGAAATAGACACCGAAAAGCCGGTCTCACGCCAACAGGAATTAGAATTGTACGAGTATTATCCCTGGACAAATTACTGGGGAGATGTTTCTACGGGAATAGGTATGCCGGCGCCAATGTATCCGATAATGCACAGTGGTGAGAACATTCGTGACGATAAGGAATCAGAAGGCGACCCGCATTTACGCAGTACCAAAAATGTAACGGGCTACAGTGTCAATGCTACTGATGGTGATATTGGGGATGTAGAAGACTTTTTAATTGACGACATTAACTGGAAGCTTGATTTTGTTATCATTGATACTGGCAAATGGTTTCCCGGAAAAAAAGTGATCATATCACCCAAATGGATAAAGGAAATAAAATGGGATACATCTACTGTAATAGTCAATGCTTCGGTAGAAAATGTAAAAAACAGTCCTGAATATGACCCAAAGAACCCATTGAGTGAAGTCTATGAGTCAGAACTTAATAATTATTATGGTGGAATTATTTCCAACCGTTAGTGATTGAGAAGCCCCTGAAGGGGGATTATGTGTAGACCTTACTGCATTGAAACCTGACGTTTTGAGCAGTTCAACTCTGCGTTCTTCGACACCGTCGTAAGCAGTAGCGCCCAGACAACCATATTCAAAAGTCCTGGAAGCCGCTACAGTTCCTTAACTATAAAGCCCGTTCATCAGATACTGGCAGAGTGAATTTAAAATCACTTCCTTTACCATATTCGCTATCAACCCGGATTTTACCTCCATTTATTTCAATAAATTCTTTGCACAGGATCAATCCTAACCCTGTTCCGGATTCCTCCTCTGTGCCTGTTGTTGTTTGTCTTTGTGAAATATCAAACAGGTTTAATAGTTTTTCAGGCTTTATTCCAATTCCATTGTCTGAAACAGAAATAGTGACAAAACCTGAATTTTCTTCAGCATCGATAATTATTAAGCCGCCATTTTTTGTAAATTTCAGAGCATTCGAAACAAGATTTCGCATTACTGTTTTTAACATATCCTCATCGGCAAAAACAGATATTTGATCCGATACTGAACATTTAACAGTAATGTTTTTTGCATAGGCATTGGTATTATGAGTCTCAAGAATATTTTTACAAATACCTGCAAAACCCAACTTTTTCGGCCTAAAAGGAATTTTACCAGACTGTGTGCCTGTCCACTTCAATAAATCCTCCAGCAAAGCAAATGTTTGCTTTGAAGTGCCCTTAATATGCTTCAGGAGACTTTCAATTTCCTCAATACTGTACGTTCGAACGTTTTCTATCAATAA
>JAWOHT010000139.1:0-17032 GCA_046485045.1 Bacteroidales bacterium | reverse complement strand
TACAACGAGGTGTTTTATTCTCATCAGGATTGTACGCTTTATAGCCAGCGTTCTGACAGTACGTTTAAAGTCCCTTCGAATATTCTCGATATGGTCTCCACACTTTATTACATTAGAAGTCTAAAAATAGAAAAAATGAGCAAAGGTAATGCTATTGAAGTGATTACATTTTTTGGCGATGAAATATTCCCCTTTAAAATAAGATATACAGGAAAAGAAGATGTTAAGACAAAATTTGGCACAATAAATTGTTACAGGTTTGATCCCGTGGTAGAACCCGGGAGGATTTTTAAATCGGAGGATGATATGACCATCTGGATATCGAACGATCAAAATCTTATACCTGTGCTTATAAGGTTTAACATGTGGATAGGATCAGTTAAATGTGAACTCGACAGGTATACCAATCTGAAGTATAAATTCAGTTCGCTCAAAACCGAATAAGACAGTACATTTTTCGGTAACTGTCGGATTTTACTCTGAAACACAACAAAAAACAGATCAATAATATGGATAAACTTTTACCAGGAAGAAATATCGTGAAATATCGTTAAGTGGCATTTGAATTTTTAAAATATCTTTGCATTTTTGTGCTGCTTTTTGATGATGATTTATAAATATTAAAGACTTTACAACCTTTTTATGGCAACAACAGGAGATATTAAGAACGGATTATGTATTGAGTTTAACAACGACCTTTTTACCGTTGTGCAGTTTCAGCATGTAAAACCGGGCAAGGGAGGAGCATTTGTACGCACCAAGCTCAAGAGCCTTACCAATGGGAGGGTTATTGAAAACACCTTTTCTGCAGGACATAAAATCAATGTAACGAAAATAGAAAGAAGGCCTTATCAGTTTCTGTATGGCGATGATTCCGGCTTTACCTTCATGCACAATGAGAACTTTGAACAGATAACCATTCAGCGTGAAATGGTTGAGAATTCAGATCTTATGAAAGAAGGCCAAACTGTTGAAGCGGTCTTTCATGTTGATACCGAAACTGTTCTATCGGTTGAAATACCCCCATTTGTAGAGCTTGAAGTTACCTATACCGAGCCTGGTATTAAAGGCGATACATCTTCAGGTAATGCGCTTAAGCCTGCTACTGTAGATACAGGGGCAACCATTATGGTTCCTTTGTTTATTAATAACGGTGAAAAAATCAGGATTGATACCCGAGACCGTACATACTATGAACGTGTTAAATAATAATTATTTACCCGTATTATAATGTCTAATTCAGCTTCTATAAACCGTCTTCAACTCACAACTTTTAAATTAAAGTCGTTGTTGCAGATTACCGAGGCAATAAACGAGAATTTAACTCAGGAGGAGTTGCTTGAGCGGTATGAAAAGCTGCTTACAATAGACCTTAAAATTGGGAAAATACTTGTATACAAGTTTGAGGAGAGCTGGAAGTGCATATTAAAATCAGGCAATGTTGGTGATAGTTACAAGGATATTGATATTGAAAAAGACCTGATCTGTCTTACCGAAATCACACCTGTTACCACTTCGCCAAATAAAAGCCTCGAAGGATATGACATTGTTATACCTGTAATACATAATAACAAGCATATAGCTTTCGTAATAATTGGCGATATTGATGAGGAGTGTGATGGTATTAGCCCTGTTATCAAGCACCTTCCCTTTATTCAGACATTGTCGAATATCATTATAGTTGCCACCGAGAATATAAGATTGTTCAAACAGCTTCTCGAACAGGAAGCCCTTAAGAAAGAGCTTGAACTTGCTTCGAAAATGCAGAGTATGCTTATTCCCAACAGGCAGAATTTGCCCAGGAACGATAAAATATGTATCACCGCCTTTTATCAGCCACATTTTGATGTAGGGGGCGATTATTACGATTACATCGAACTAAGTAAGGACGAGATTGGTTTCTGCATCTCCGATGTATCAGGAAAAGGCATGTCGGCTGCACTGCTTATGTCAAATTTCCAGGCCAACCTGCGCGCCTTGTTTACACACGAGATATCACTGGCAGCGCTTATTGAAAGTCTCAACAAACGCGTTATGCATGCCGCAAATGGAGAAAAATTCATTACACTGTTTGTTGCCAAATTCAATTTTAAAACCCGTGAACTTGAGTACATCAATGCCGGACATAACCATCCGATTCTTTACCAGAAAGAGAAGATGCGTATGGAAAATCTTTCAAAAGGGTGCGTGGGCATAGGCATGCTCGATGAAATACCGATGATTAGGAAAGGTTCTATAACCATTGAGGAACCAACCAAAATTCTTTGTTATACCGATGGACTTACAGATCTTCTCGATGGGAAAGGGGTGAGCACTGGGACAGAAGAGATTGAGCATAGTCTGAAAAATCCCGCATCTATTGAGTTAAATATTAATGAAATCATTAATAAACAGAAAATTAACGAGAACAATGCCGCTATTTTTGACGATATATCAATTCTTGGAGTAGAATTCTTTTAACCCGGTTTATTCAATGATTCTTACGATTAAGAAAGATTTATTCGGTTGATTCTGTTTTTTTCTTTTTGTAGGCAATATCCAATGCAACAAGTATGGCTGTGAATCCCCAGAATGGCGCTGCAGCTTTATCTGTATCAAGAAAATTGTTCAACACCCCGTGAACATAGTAGGTAACCAGGCCTAAAACAATAGAAGCAGCAAATATCTTTTCGTTTCTGCCCGGGGCATTCATAAACGCCCTGATACCGGTATACAGGGTCAGGGCAATAATCAGCAAGAAGGTCAACATACCCGGCACCCCCGATTCAGACAGAGGCCCGAGGTACTCACTGTGTGCATTTCCGCGGTCGGAAGCATTGGTGCTTATCTCAGTCTTTTCTCTTGTAACCTGGAAAGGGGCATACTGAAACATGTATGTTCCGGGGCCCCACCCGGTAAGGGGTTTCTCTGCGAACATCCTCAGGGCACAACTCCATCGGTTGATCCTTTCAAGGTTTGAAGCATCGGTAGAAACATTCGACATAGACTGTATATGTTTTTTCAGGTCTGAAGATGACTGATGCCGGTTTTTTTCTATCCGTCCTGAAAGATTATCCAGGTTCATTACCATCACAATTACGGCAATGGCGCCGAAGAAAGCAACTGTAGTAAACCTGATTTTCAAAACCAGAACAACCAAAACCCCCAATGCCGCCACAAGACTCAGCCATGCTGCCCTGGTATAAGAGAAAAGAAGCGCAAAACACAAGAGTGCAAAAATTAAAACGCTGGCAAAACGTATATTCTTTTTATATGAGCTGTTTAGTATAAAAGCTGCTACAACCGGAATCATCATTGCCAGAATTGCCCCATACGATGTATGATCGGTATAGAAAGGGTTCATTACCGAATGGGCAGCTCTCTGGTTCACCAGTCCAAGAGGTATGAGCTTGCCCAGGGCATAGGCTATGACAAGCATCAGGGCAAGCATATAACACCATACATATCTTTTGGTATTATCGGTATTTTTAAATATTTGTGCAGCAATGATATAAAATGGAATAATAAACCAGATTCTTGCAATTAAAAATTTCAACGAAACCACAAACATGGTACTGGAAAGGGTGGTGAAGAAAATCCAGAAAAGGTTTAGGTAAATTGCAAGCGAAACAGGATGCATTAAAACCGATCTGTCCGGGCGCTCTCCTTTGATAAGCTTTAATATGAAAATAAGAACCATTCCGACCAGCAAGGGTTCGGTGGGCAGCCACATATCGAAACTTAAGCCGGGGATTATTTCCCTGAGCGGTAATGAGAGAGGTGTAAGAAAAACAATTGCGAGCAGATAAATATCAATTCTTATAAAGGCAATAAAGACAAGTGCTGCAATAAGCGACATGTAATTAAAATACATGTAGCCTTTAAGCATTGTAAAGGTATTAATGACAATAAAGGCTGATACTGCCAGGTAATACTTATATATATCAGCAATTTTAAGCAAGGCCGGTTATTGTTTTTTGGCTTTTTTCGCAGTTTTAATAATAGAAAGTACCAACAGTATGATATAAGCAAAAACAAATGTTGCAAGTGTTGCTTGTATAATGATTAGCGATTTTTTCGGATAGCTTTTTTTGTCTGCCGGTGTTGCATGGTCAACAACATATTTATAAGAAAATACCTGACCGGCTTCGGTTTCGGCTTCTATATACCTCATTTCGAGCGACATTCTCCTGCTGTATTCCACCCTGAGTTTTTCATTGAGCGATGTATAGGCAGCTGAATGCTTTTCAAAAACTTTCAGTTTGTTTTCAATAATCCCCGCAGCCTTTTCATTATTTTCAATAAGTGCATTGGCGTAAGCCTGGGTAAGTTCTTTCGTCTGGAATTCAACACTCACAATTCCCATTTTCTGGAATACTTTTAATGAGTCTTCTATTTCTCTAATAGAATGATTACAGGCAGCAAATTCTTTTTCCACTATTTTTAAACCCGCAATTTTTCTTTCAAATTGAATACCATTCATTACCGAATCAACAAGGTTGGCTATATCGTTGGCTATATTGGCAGCTTTAACAGGGTCTTTGTCCATAACTTCGATTGAGGCCGAAATATATTTGGTACGCCTGAATTTAATTTTTGACCTGTACTGCCTGTTCATTTCATAATTACGGTGTTTGCCATCGGGGTCTATCTCGTAATGACTGAAGAGGTCGTATTTTTCGATAATCCGGTTTTTAATATTATCAGAGTTCAGAATTTGCAACAACTGGTCGCATTGCTCCTCTTCACCAAATTCGTATAGTGTCTGTCTTCCCGGGTATGAAGTCGTAAACAAATATTTTGATGCCGATGCAGCCGGAACAGGGTAAAGAATTACAGAAGAATTATATAATTCGGTTATCCTGTAAGAGAAAACTGTTGACACAATCATGGCGATAAATGTAACAACAATTAAGGGAACCCTTTTTTCCCAAGCAAATTCTATCAGATCGGTTGATTTTAAATTAAAATCATTGGTTTCTTTTGCCATAGTTAAATATTTTGTTGTTATCTGTGTTAATTAACGAATCAAATTTGGAAATTTATATTCAAAAAATAAATTATTAGATGCATTTAATTAAAAAATAATTTTTCTTGCCCTTCTGTACCAGCAGGAATTTATTATTCAGGAAATCATTTAATGAGATGTTCATTTCAGCGTCGTCAATTTTTGTTTTATTCATGCTGAGCCCACCTCCCTGCACCAATCTTCGAAGCTCGCCTTTCGATTCAAAGACTGAGGTTTTATCTACGAGCAATTCAGAGAGTTTTACTTCACCTTTGAAAAGACCTGCACTGATTTCGAAAAGGGGGACGCCCTCGAAAATGCTCAGAAAAGTAGGTTCATCAAGTTTTTTTAATGTGTCGGTAGTTCCTTTGCCGAAGAGTATTTGCGAGGCATCCACGGCTGTTTCGTAATCTTCATGCGAATGTACCATCACTGTAATTTCTTTGGCCAGTGTTTTCTGCAATATTCGCTGATGCGGTTCTTTATCATGCTGTTCGGTTAGTGATTCAATCTCTTTGCGGTTGAGCTGAGTGAAGATTTTTATATATTTCTTGGCATCTTCGTCCGATACATTCAGCCAAAACTGGTAAAAAGCATATGGTGATGTTTTGGCGGGGTCGAGCCAGACGTTTCCATGTTCGGTCTTGCCAAATTTGCCACCGTCAGATTTGGTAATCAGGGGGCAAGTAAGTGCGAAGGCTTCTCCACCGGCAATTCTCCTTATAAGTTCGGTACCCGTAACAATATTACCCCACTGGTCTGAACCGCCCATCTGGAGCTTACAGTTTTTATGCTGGAAAAGGTGCAGAAAATCGTATCCCTGAACCAGTTGGTATGTGAATTCGGTAAACGACATCCCCTGCCGGGAGTCCTCGCTAAGCCTTTTTTTCACGCTGTCTTTCGACATCATATAATTTACGGTGATATGCTTGCCAATGGAGCGGATGAATTCAAGAAATGTAAAACTCTTCATCCAGTCGTAGTTATTTACCATCTCGGCCGAATTGGGCGCTGAAGAATCAAAATCGAGGAATTTTGAAAGTTGTTTTTTAATCCCTTCAAGGTTTTGGCTCAGCGTTTCTTCGTTGAGAAGGTTTCTTTCAAGCGACTTACCCGACGGATCGCCAATCATTCCGGTTGCACCCCCAACGAGCGCTATTGGTTTGTGACCGGCAAGCTGAAAACGTTTTAACAACATAATCTGGGCGAAACTTCCTACATGCAGTGAGTCGGCTGTCGGGTCAAATCCGATGTAGGCAGCTGTCATCTCTTTTGATAGCTGTTCTTCGGTACCGGGCATAATATCATGAATCATGCCCCTCCACTTCAGGTCTTCAATAAAATTCATCAAACAAGATTTTTGCAAAGATAATATTTGAAACGATTTACGCTAACTTATTTTTTAAAAGCTAATATTTCATCAGGGTCTGAGTTCTTTTGTCTGAACCGTTCGTACCCCGACCGCAGGTAAGGATAAATTAAAGGGGCCAGCGAGTGCAGGGGGTTAAAAAGTAATGATTTCTGAATATCGGAACGGGGCAGAAACGGTATTTTTTCATCTATTCTATCAATGATAACCAGAAATACGCTTATTATCAGGGCTGTTTTTAATATTGCTAAAATGGCGCCGGTCAAACGGTTGATGAATCCCAATGATACTGCTTCTATAAACTTATCGAGCATCCTGGCCAGGAGCTGAATGGCAATTACAATGATAATGAATGTGATAATAAAGGATACAAGGTTAAGGTTTTCAGGGGAGAATTGAAATTTATCATAAAGAATTTCGGCCGTGTAACCTGAGAATTTTACGGCCCCGTAGATACCCAATACCAATGCAAGCAGCGAAGCAAGGGTTATCACCAATCCTTTGGTATATCCCTGGTAGATACTCCATATAAAAAAAACAATAAATATCCAGTCAATCCAGTTCACAGCCTGAGGGTTTAAAAACCTTTTATTTCATATAGGCTGTTAAAGTAATAAAAAGTGTTTGAATTATATAGCTAATGGGTATGAAAAAAAACCGACATATTTCAGCCAGATAAAATCAAAGTCGCATTCTATTTATGTAAAATGTCTTCTACCAGCTTCAACAGTTCCGATGGCGCTACAGGTTTTGAAATAAACGCGTCAAATCCTGATTTAAGGCATTTCTCTTTTTCTGATTCGCATGTGAATGCTGTTTGGGCTATGGCTAAAATTTCGGGATTAATTTTTCGCAAGCCTTGTAATACTTCATATCCATCTATATCCGGCAATTGAATATCAATTAGGGCAATTTGAATGTTTTTTTCTTCAGAACTTTTTTTCATGGCATCGTTGCCTGTAGTAGTTAAAAATATCCCGATACCATTGTCTTTGAATACCTCTGCAAGGTATTTAAGGCTTATGGCGTCATCTTCAACAATTAACATTTTTGTATCGCTCCATTTATTTTTTTCTGGTAAACTGGTTTCTTTGCCGGATGAGCATATCCCGCATTTATAAGGAATGGTAAAAATAAATGTAGATCCTTGTCCCGGTTCGGATTCAACCCATATTTTGCCGTTGAGTTTTGACACCAGTCCTTTGCATATTGCCAGGCCAAGTCCGCTGCCTTTTTTCACTTTCAGTCCTGAATCTGCCTGCCGGAACCTTTCAAAAATCAGCGCATTTTCCTTTTTTTCAATGCCGACGCCGGTATCCTCCACAAAGAATAATAATTCATTTTCGGGGGTGGTTTTATAGCCGAATTTAACGTGTCCACTCAGGGTATTCTTAAAGGCATTGTCTATCAGGTTGTTTAAAATTTGCCTCAGTCGTATTTCATCAGAATGAATTTCAGATTCATGATTGGATAAACTTGTGGAAAATGTTAGTGATATTTTCTGTAACCTTGGCTGCTGGGTTGTTTTATAAAACATGTAAATGTCTTCCATTAATTTGTTCAGCGAAAAGGTTTCAAGATTAAGGTGTACCTGATCTGATTCAATTTTTGAAATATCTATAATATCGTTGATGAGGTTCAGCAACATGGTACTGTTTTGGCTGATATAACCAAGGAATTCTTTTTGTTTTTTAATTTCAACATTATCTTCCTGAAGTAAACTTATGAATCCCAATATCCCGTTTAAGGGTGTCCTGATTTCGTGAGACATGTTAGCGATAAATGCCGATTTGAGTTTCTCAGATTCTTCTGCCTGCTGCTTGGCAATGAGCAGTTCATCCTCATACTGTTTTATTTGAGAGATATCGAGGATGATCCCCGAGATTCTTGCCGGTGCTCCATCGGGATTTTGTTCAACACTTTTGCCTTTCAGGAAGCACCATTTGTAAATCCCTGATTTTGTTAATAAAAGAAGCTCAACACTTTTTGAATCGCTATTGCCATTAAAAAAACTCTTTCTGAATTCATTTTCTCTTTCGGAGTGATCCCGGTATACAAGCCTTTTCCAGTTCTCAATATTAGATATAAATGAAAAAGGTTTATAGCCTAAAAGCATGTAAAACTCCGCGCTTAAATAAAGTGAATTGGTGTTTAAATCCCAATCCCAGAGCCCCTCATTGGCACCTTCGAGCGCGTTGGCCAGGCGGTTTGATTCTTCAAGTATCTTTTTTTCTGCTGCAATTCTGGAATTCAGCTCTTTGTGGAGCGACAGGCTAAATATTGAAAAAATAAGCAAGGGGATAAACAATATTTCTGCATAATCTTCATACTTATCAAGAATAACATTGCTGGTAAAATTCTCAATGCAGTTTGAAACAGAGACCAATGTGATAATGCCAAATGCAAACAGGATAAAAGCAAGTGAGGTACAGTCAATTTTTTTTCTCTGAAAAATCACAACTGCCAGGATGGTAATACATGCAGCCAATGATAGGAGATCAATTATAAGTACAACATAATGAAGCATTACAAATATGATTTACCGGTTTTAACCACTACCATTATTATCAATAATAAGGAAAGGAGATAAAATAGATGCTCAAGCAAATTGAAAAGGTGATACAGAAAAAAACCTTCTAAAACGGTTGAAATTCCTGATAATAACAACAATATCAGCGCAATATCAAAATAAAAAAACTGTCTTTTTTCCTGTCTGCGAGATAGCACAAAAAAAACCGACAGTATAATCAGACTGAAAATAAGATTGATTAGTTCAGCACCCTCTAACATCTTTATTTACGATTAACGATTATAACCTGATTTTAAAATTAATAAAAGTTACTATTATTTTCTGAAAGTTTTGAATAAAAAGAATTGATTTTCATCATTTGTTAAGGTTTATGATAAAATTTTGCACATAATACAAATCTAGATTATCTTTGCAGCAAGAAACAAGGCCTTATTGTTATAAGGATAGGTCTGACATGTCGGGGGCCTAAACCCAAAATTCAGGTCTTAAATAATGGCCTCATAGTTCAAGGGATAGAACGGCGGTTTCCTAAACCGTAAATTCAGGTTCGAGTCCTGGTGAGGCTACAAAATCAGCGCGGGTATAAGGGCAATGGTTAATGCTTTTATGCCCGTGTTTTATTTCTGGTATATTGTTGAGACGATTCTAACCGGGTACTAACCTTGTAAATAGTGATGATGTATCTTTATCAATACAGATCAATCCGAAACTATTTTTGTTTGCAAATGATGTGTGAAAAATTATTCTGCATTAACTTGACTTTGTCCTTCAATATTTGTAAATTTATATACCGTATTTAATTGAATATCTTAATTATAATTCCATCTTGGGCAAGATGGTATAAAATAATGGAGGGAATTGTTATGAGTGTATATAAAGTAATCGAACTAATCGGTACCAGTCAGGTTTCGTGGGAAGATGCTGCCAAAGTGGCTATTGATCAGGCTTGTAAAACACTAAAAGATTTGAGGGTTGCGGAAGTAGTTTCTCAGGATATCAAAATTGAGGAAGGAAAGGTTACAGCCTACCGCACCAAAGTAAGATTATCTTTCAGGTTTCATAATGAATGAAGCATTCTTACAGGCATTAATTTATTATTAATTCTCTTACAAATTCAATAACAATAAAATAACACGGTTTTAATCTGTGGGTTATTTTCATGTTCTATTTTTATCCTGAAAAAAATACATATGTTTTCACAGGATAAAGGATTATTTTGGCCACACCTCATTTGCCGGGTGGAAATGAAAAAACAACAAACGACATGAAAACAGACCTGAAGCAGATTAAAAACATCCTTGATTTTGATGAATTGATAAGCGATTACAGCTTAAACAGAATGTTAATGTGCAATATGAATAAAATCAAAAATATTGCGAAGCTTACAAAAATGCCTCAAATAGAATATAAAGAATGTAATATTCTTTATTCAACTTCCTCGTAACATCTTACCCAGTCAATTTCCATTGTGGCCGGTAAAACCGAGCCATTTACATCTTTATACAGCGAAGAGCTGAAATTAAGGTACATCGGATCTTGCGGCACCCCTTCTGAAGTAACGGCAATGGTCAATCCGTTTATTTTCCATACAAGTTTACCGGCGGTCCACTCAAGGCGGTAAATATAGAAATTGCCCGAAAGCTTTGATAACCCTACTTTTGAGGAAAACTTCCTCAACCCGTTGGGTTCGGCAAGATTCCCCCAGAAATTACCCAACTGAAGTTTTTTCTGAGCTTTGGCTACATCTATATGAGGGAGAATCTGATCGGACAACATCCAGAAAGCCTGGTTTACCGGATATTTTTTTCCAAACCTGATCTTGGCTTCGAAAATACCGTATTTTTGTCTGAAACTTCCACCGGTATTGATTATTCCGGATGTGTAATCAAATTCACGAGGAAAAAAACCTATTTTAGGATTCCATGCTTTACCTTCGGCTTTCTCTTTTCTGGTGATAATCTTTAATACACTGTTGTTAATTTCAAGGTTATTGCCATCAGTGAAAAACTGTTTTTCATCTGCAAGCGAATAGCTGCCATGCAGAATTGATTCGCCCCAGAAATACCTGGTAAGCCATTTTTTACGGTCAAGTTTACCGGTTTCGAAGTTTTCACTAAAGGTTATTTTCCAGTTCTTTATGGCATCAAATTTCGAAGAATCCTTAACTTTATTATACCATTTTATTTTTTCGGAATTGTTTAGTTCATGATATCTTTTTTCTTTTTTAAACTCTTCAGACAGTTCATATTTTTTCGAACCCGAGAGCAGCATATACTCTTTAATCTTTCCGAATTCATCTGTTGAAACAAATTTTTTCAACTCTTCAAACCGGTCAAGTTTATCAGCATTGGCAACAGCAAGATAATTCTGATATTTTTTCGAATTCCTGAATTTTAAATTTGTTTTAACCCTGTGCGATCCGGCAAGCGCCTTAAATTCCTGTTCTTTCTGATATTCAGGTGTATTTTTGAATTCTTTTGGTTTGTTATTGTATTTTACCTGCCGGTATTCTTCGGAGGTTAAAAAAGTCTCCAGTTTTATATATTTTTTATACTCATCTGAACCTTCGAACTCTTTAAGGCTTTTTAGTTCGATAGAAGATTTAATTTTCAGGTAGTTATTGATGTCAGGATCTTTTTTTAGTTTCAAATATTCCTTTTCTTTTACAAATTCTTCTGTATTGTTGAATTTTTGGGCCTTAATCTCTTTTTTGCGCTGTTCAAATTCAGCAACGGGAACTGTTTTTGCAAGGTCGTTATACTCTGCAAGTTCAGGCGACTTCAGGTATTCCAGCAGATCTGCATATTCTTTTTCGAGAGATGCTCTTGCTGCTTCTAAGGCAGCAGTTTTTGGATATAACCCTAAAAGAACTCTTAAGCTTGCCATTTTTTTGAAGTTGGTTTTAAGTAAAACTAATTTTTTTGAACAAGATTGTGTTAAAAATAAAATCTTTAGTTAAAGATACAAAAAGCTTTTTAACTAACTATTGAGGTGATACGATAATTATTCACCATTGGTTACCTAATAAACTTTAAACCCTGAAAAAGTACCTGTCCCTATCGGGCTTGAAGCAGCCAAACGGTTATAGATGACAAGATTGAGTTTTTCTCCCGCATTTAAATACCGCATAAATGAAAGCCGATATGTTTGTGAGACAGTATTTGAAACGAAAGTTTCTGCCAGAGAGTTTTCAATATACAAATAAATACTTTGAGATTCACTGGCCAGATAAACAACGTAAAAGGAGTACAGACCGCTTTTTATTGCAGTAAAATCACCATTTCCTGAATTAAAAGCTGAACCAACATTTGTTTTTACATCATCAAACTTAAGGGTATAATATTCGCCCCCGGCGGCGGTATAAGAAGTGGTACGGTTGGCATAAAAGTAAATGCTTTCGGGATTTCGTAATTCAGCAATGCTTACTGCATTTCCATTATTAATCTGTAATGAATCGTTTTCTATGCTTAATTGCTGATAAAATCTTTTAAGGCTTATGGTGTTTCCATTTGTAATGCCAATACTGTCATTCCGGTTGTATAAAGTTTGCTTATCTGTATTATCTAAGTAGGGGGCCAGGTTTATATCGTTTGCATCGGGATTATTCGTAATTTTTAAAATGTTTCCGGTAAGTTGCAAATCCTGGATTTCGTTTGTTGGATCAAAATCATTTTTCAATGAGGACTGTATGGTGCCGTCATTATTAATAAGCAGTAAAAATGATGAGTCTGTATAGGCCAGGTTCTGTCTGTTGTAAAAGCCCCCCGAACCACCGTTGGCAGCATAGTTTGCATAAAGTGCATATGGAACCGAGAATAGCTGGTTTTTGCCTGTTGGAAGATACCCTTTCCCGTCTTTGAAATCAATTTCAACCTGCAGATAATGTGCTGCCGAACCCCACTGAATTTCAGCGAATGATGCTTTACTGCCCCCGTCTTTGGGATTAACGCCAATAACCAATGTAAATAAACCGAACTGGTCAGTTTTTGTGGAATGAACTTCTCTCCACACCACGTCGCCACCCGATTGGCCTGCAAAAACAGATATCCTTACCAGAATTTCCCGGTTACTTATTTCGGCGCCGTTGTAGTCGCGGGCTATAGCCTGATAATTAAATCCCTGCGGGGCTGAATTCTGCGAATTTACCTGTATAAACAGGCAACATAGCATCATGGTAAAAATTGTCTGAGAAAAATATTTCATCTGGTAAAATCTTTCATTTTAAAGTTTTACAATCTTTTCGATCATTTTCATTTCATCCTTATCGGAGTAAACACGCACAAAGTAAACTCCCTGTATGAAATGTGAGAAATCAATGATCTCTGTCTGTCCGCTGAATACATCATTGATTCTTTTTTTATACAGAAAATTTCCAACTATGTCCCATACCTCAATATTAAAGTCATTTACTTCGATTACATAAAATTGAATGATACATTTATCCGATACAGGGTTCGGATAAATCTTCAGTTCTCTTTTGATAACATCGTCTGGCAGTTTTGATGTTAATGGCTGATGAAATCCCTGTGTTAGTATAACCGACACACTATCGGTTACTGCCATAATTACCGGTTCACCTAATGTTGCCTGCACCACCTGGAAATTATTGTTATAGCTGTTGCCAAAAGGTGAGATAACCCATCTGTTAATAGATTGGCCGTATGCCATACAGGCCAGAATAGTAAACATAAATACTGCAATGGCCTTTTTCATCTGCCTCCCGGTGAATACACTCGTTATTATCAATAATATAAAGGTTTTCTGCCTGTTAACAGCTTCAAAATAAACCAATAATATCTTGAATTAAAAAAGTTTTTATTAACAAAAAGATCAATTGTCAATTTTGTTCTAAGGAGGGTGGGCCAGATGTTGGTAACAGATAAGAACTATTTAACCAGCATGCTTGCGTTTTCGATAACGGCAGCAGCGCCCTTATGGTTACTGATGAGTGTGTTCATCTGTGCCGGGTTGATTTTCCAGGCGCCCATCAGGCGGCATGTTTCATCATTAAAGCTTGTTAGCATATATATTTTTATTCGTTCCGACTTAGCTTTCATGGCAAGGGCAGTGCCGCCGTTGCCTTCATATTTCAGGGCAAGCTTATCAAACATCTTTTCCCAGGAGCCTTCCAGAAATAACGGAAGGAAAGTATCTGTTCCGATACCGTCGCGGCATTCGGTAAGGATTATTAATGCGCCTCCATCTTTTACAAAAGCTGCTGAATGGTGGATTGATTTATGCGCCTGGATAAAATTGATGTCTTTCGGGTAACCTCCGCTGGAAGCTATGACCATATCGTACTGATTCTGCAGTTTACTTTTAAAGAAATGATCATGCAAGTCGCATGCCCTGATAAAATCGTTATAGTCTTTTCCGAAGATGAATTTACATACTTTGCCCTTACTGTTTAAAATACCATGTATAGAAAGGTATGCAGGAAGCTTGTCGTTTATTTCTTTAATATCTTCTGCAACAGGGTTTCCAGTAAGCTTTCCAGGCTGGCATCCCGGCTCCAGTATTTTTTCTTTAAAGTTAAGAAACATGCTGTGGTTAAAGTAAATAGCTCTCTTTTCGGCCAGTCCGGGAAACAGCAGTTTTCTCCCCCCCCCAAAGCCTGCGAAATAGTGGTGCGACAGCGCCCCAAAGGTTATAATTAACGACGAATCAAGAACATCGTTACGCACCAGCACTGGAGTGCCTCTTTTTGTTTTACCAAGGTCTTTAAAAAGCGAGATGTTATCGCAATCGTGGTGTACAAACTTATAGCGGCTGAATAAATCACCATAACTCTTAAGACTTTCATTTTCAGATTGAAAGGGGTGTGTACCATAGGCAATATAGAAGGTAATATTTTCTTTCTTTGCCCCTTTTTCTTCCAATACATCAAGCAACCAGGGGAGATACAACGGGTAATCGCATAACCGGGTTTTATCCGAAACAATAACAGCAATATCCGTAAAATCATCATGGCCTGAGTCAAGCAGTTTTTTAAAGTCTCGTTTAAAATCTTCTTCACGAATATCGTATTCAGGTTCAGCGATTTTTAATAAATCGGTATTATCCGGGACATCTATCCCGATTACCTCACTGCCATATTTCAGGTTAATTTTCATAACTTTTTCAGTTCAGCGCTGAGTCCTTTTTTAATTTCGTAGTAAAGGGCACCTAAGACCAAAAAAATAAGAATCAGTGAACCTGCGAGTGATATTTTTTCGCCGGTATAATAACTTTTCGGGTGAAATTTAAATTCAATGGTATGTTCACCTGCAGG
Organism: Bacteroidales bacterium; assembly: GCA_046485045.1. Taxonomy (GTDB): domain Bacteria; phylum Bacteroidota; class Bacteroidia; order Bacteroidales; family UBA10428; genus JAFGPL01. Next base: position 1,875 of record JAWOHT010000139.1, on the reverse strand, counting down.
AATGCGCATAGCCCTGAGCAGGTAATTGGCCCTGAAGTAAGGCGCGGGATTTCCGTCAATGTATGCTTCCCATCCTTTATCGTAAAAAATCTCGGAGAATACCGCAATCTGTTCGGCTGTATTTTTGGCTTTGTATGTCAGATGGTTAGGGAGATATTTTGCAAGATAGATACTTGCGGCGGTATCTTTCTGCGGAGAATAGCCTTCAAGCAGTGTCTCATAACGTTTATCAATCAAAACCTCCTTTGAAGGGTTAAAAACTGCAACCAATTGAATTTCCTCATCGGCATTGGCTACGATTCTGATATTGTCCACAAACCATGCTGCTCCAAATTCATGTTTATTTACAAGGGGCGGGGCTTCGGCATTATAAATAATATACCGGGTATTTAAAATATTCAATGCATTCATTTCACCCATAACAGAATCAATGGCCTGTTGGGTTGCATTACTCCTCAGCGCTGAAATAAACCTGTTCAGTTCATCAATAATCGAATAATCTATGAGTTCCTGATAACGCCTCATTTTTGCCCCGTGATATCCGCCAATGGAATGATGGAAATAGGAGGTTGTTGCATCCTGAAAAGGACTTATGATAAGGTTCAACACCCTGTACCCGGGTTCTTTGTCTTTTAAGATAATCAGGTCGGCGGTAGATGGTGTAAAAACAGCTTTATCCTCTCTTTTGCTCATAAAATTATCGCTGTTCAGGTACCTTTTGTCAACAGGCCAAAGATCAACTAAAAAAAGTATGGTAAGTGCGCCTACAAGATAATTTACTTTTAGTTTTTTATTGATAAAAAGATAAAGCAAGCCGGCAGTTAAAAGTATGAATACCAGTGAACGGAAAGCATCTGCCCTGACAAGGTTCTTTCTGTCAAGGATAAAAGCATCTACAAGCACTCCCTGTCCCTGGTTTATCATTTGCTCATCCGAGGCTGCCGAAAGCCCGAATACCCCCGGGAACAGAATAAGAAACAGGGTAATGCCTCCCAGGATATACAAAGGATATTTGAGGTATTTTATAAGCTCTTTTTTATCGAAATTACCGTTGATGATTTCTCTTATGGACAAAATACCGAGCAGGGGCAGGGTAAACTCGGCAATGATAATGGTTGTTGAAACCGCCCTGAATTTATTATAACCGGGAAAATGGTCGAGCATAAAATTTGTGAGCAGCGGGAAATGCCTTCCCCATGATAACATTACAGAAATAACCGTAATGGTAAACAACCACCATTTTAACCTTCCTTTGATTACAAATAGCCCGAATATAAACAGAAAACAAACAACTGCACCGGCATAAACCGGTACGGTATGCGGCTGGTCTCCCCAGTATGAGGGTAAGCGAGGCAGCATTTGTTTAGCATAGGCAGTGCCGCCTTCTGTTCTTTTAAGCAGTTCGTAGCTTTTGGAATTGGTGCCGAAAGCCGACGGTGCACCTTTGATATTTGGCACAAGCAGGCTAAGTGATTCATCTATGCCCAAGCTCCATTGTGTGGCATAATCCTTATCCAGTCCGCTTGTCTGGTTTTCTGCATTGGCTGTGAGTTCCGAAGGTCCGCGAATGGAGTATTTTCCATATTCATAGGTTGTCCATATAACAGCGAGATGGCTCGATACGGCAAGACCTGCAGCAACAACCAGCAACAGGAGCGGTTTATATAATTCAACCAACTGTTTGTTTCTAATAGCTGCAACAAGCTCGAAAACTCCGTAAATAACAATTATCAGGAGTGTATAATAGGTAATTTGTAAATGATTTATCAGCAACTGCAAAGCAAGAAACAAACCGGTAACAGCGCTGCCCAGCAGCACCTTTCCCCTGAAAGCTGCATAAACCCCTGCAATAATGGGGGGCATGTAGCCGAGGGC
>JAWOHT010000126.1:0-15974 GCA_046485045.1 Bacteroidales bacterium | reverse complement strand
AGTTTCGGATTGGCAACAACTGCCCTTGCCACGGCCACACGCTGTTGCTGGCCTCCTGAAAGCTGTTGTGGGAAATGTTTTCTTCGGTGCGATATCTGCATGCGTTCAAGCGCCTCATTCACCCGCCTTTTTCTTTCAGATGACCTGATTTTTAAATACAGCAAAGGCAATTCAACATTTTCGAACACATTTAACTCGTCAATCAGGTTAAAACTCTGAAACACAAAACCTATGTTGCCTTTGCGCAGGTTGGTACGCTGGTTCTCGCGATACTTCGAAATCTCGGCGCCATCGAACCAAAGTTTACCTCCTGAAGGATTGTCGAGCAATCCGATAATATTCAGCAGCGTCGATTTACCACATCCCGACGGCCCCATAATGGCAAGAAACTCACCATTTTTAATTTCAATATTAACCTGATTGAGTGCTGTTGTTTCAACCTCATCAGTGCGGAATATTTTCACAAGTTGTTCTGTCTTTATCATATTGTATGCATTTGAATTTAGACTATATTAACCAATTGCCATGCCACAATTTACAAGTAACAGATTTACAATAATTTCTTTTGGAATCAAATTAAATTTTACAATTAATTGTTCAATTTCTGTACACACGATGTAAATAATTTGAACAGGTGAGGTATATTTGAAGACATTTCTCGCAGATTTACTTTGATGTATAAAGAAAACCCCCTGCGAGAGAAAAGAATTATTTCACGCAGACGAACGCAGTCGAACCGCAGAAGAGCGCAGAAAAAAGTAATAAAACCTCCGCGAGCCTCTGCGAAAAACATCCGCGAGCCTCTGCGAGAAAAAAAACATTTCACGCAGACGAACGCAGACGAACTGCAGACGAACGCAGAAAAAAGTTATAAAACCTCCGCGAACCTCTGCGAAAAACCTCTGCGAGCCTCTGCGAGAAAAAAAACATTTCACACAGACGAACGCAGACGAACCGCAGACGAACGCAGAAAAAAGTAATAAAACCTCCGCGAACCTCTGCGAAAAATCATTAAATATGAAAAAGGGCAAAATACTCATAGCCGACGATAACAGCCAGATTCTCGATTCACTCAGGCTGCTTTTAAAAAATGAATTTGAGTTTATAGAAACGGTCAGGAACCCAAACCTTATTCCTGAAAAACTAAGGACAAACGAATTCGACATTATATTGCTCGATATGAACTATGCTGCAGGAAGGACGACAGGGAACGAGGGCATTTTCTGGTTAAACGAGATACTGAAAATTGACCCCCTGGCCGTGGTGATACTTATTACAGCATTCGGAGACATAGACCTGGCAGTAAGAGGAATAAAAGAGGGTGCAACCGACTTTATATGCAAACCCTGGGATACCGAAAAACTTCTGGCCACCCTTAATAACGCTTTCCAGCTCAGAAAATCAAAAGCCGAACTGAACCGGTTTAAATCTGCACACAAACAGCTTAATGCCGACACAGAAAAAAATATCTTCTTCGGCAACTCACAAACCATTCAGAAAATATATAAAACCCTTGAGAAAGTAGCATGCACCGATGCCAATGTTTTGCTGCTGGGTGAAAATGGAACAGGCAAAGAAATGATAGCCAGGGAGATACATAGCAAATCGCAACGTGCCAATAAAATGTTCCTGGGAGTAGACCTCGGTGCAGTTTCAGAGTCACTGTTTGAAAGCGAAATGTTTGGTCATGTAAAAGGTGCGTTCACCGATGCCAAAGAAGACAGGGCCGGGCGTTTTGAAGCTGCTTCCGGAGGAACCCTGTTTCTTGATGAGATAGGAAACCTTTCCCTGCCATTGCAGTCGAAGCTCCTTACAGCGCTGCAGACAAGAAAAATCACCAGGATAGGGTCGCACAAAACAACAGACGCAGATATTCGGCTGATTTGTGCAACGAACAGGAATCTAACAGAAATGATAAATGAAGGCCTTTTCCGGGAAGACCTGTATTACCGTATAAATACCATCCGGATTGTACTGCCCCCGTTGAGAGAAAGAAAAGAAGACATCGCAGGATTTGCCGGTTTTTTTCTGAAACATTTTACCTGTAAATATAATAAACCTTACCTAAGCATTTCTGAACCGGGACACAATGCACTTAAAGAGTATTTATGGCCCGGAAATATCAGGGAACTCAAGCATACCATCGAAAAAGCGGTGATACTTGCCGATACCGGCACCCTGGGACCCGATGATTTTTACCTGTCTCACCAGACCGGGCAAAAAGAGAAAACAACTTCATCTCACAGACTTGAAGATATCGAAGCAAGGGCAATATCTGATACCTTGCGCATTTGTGGCGGAAATATGTCGAAAGCAGCCTTAATGCTTGATATATCGCGTACCACATTATATTCAAAAATTGAAAAATACAAACTTTAACAGATTGTAAAAAAAACAACAAATCATGTTTACAAACCGCTTTGCAATCGTCGTATTTATAAGGGTTGTAATAATTACTGCTGCCAGCCTTGCATTTATCACCGTTCTTTCCCAACAGGACAAACCGGCCACAACCCTGTTTCTCCTCCTTTTGCTTGTTTATCTTGCCGGAAATCTAATCTGGTACGTAAACCGCACCAACCGCGAACTGGCAAATTTTCTTATCAGCATCAAAGAAAACGACACCTCGGCAGCATTCAGCCAAGATAAGCTCGAACGGACATTTAAAGGTCTTAACCACGCTTTAAGAGAGGTGAAGGCTCATTTTCAGAAAAAAAACATCGAAAACGAATCCGGACAGCAATTTCTCAGGGCTGTTGTAGAACAGGCAGGCAACGGATTGGTATGTTTTGACAGTAATGGAAAAATCAAGCTTTTCAACCGTGAAGCAGGTTTATTATTAAATACCCCCGGTATTTCGGATATTCAAAAGCTGAACAGCATCAGTTTCAAAATGGGTGATAAACTAAGGGGCATGAAACCGGGAGAACAGCTTCTGTTAAAAATTACAGGAAAAACAGGTGATGCACATCTTTCTGTAAAGGCAGCAGGAATAGCTATGCAGAACATAAGCTACACGATCCTTAGTCTGCAGAATGTGCACGAAGTAATGGAAGATACAGAGCTGGAATCGTGGAAAAAACTCATCAGGGTTTTTACACATGAAATCATGAATTCAATAACCCCCATTATCACCCTAACCACTGCAATAAAAAGGCGCTATACAAAGAATGAAAAAGTAAAATTGCCCGGAGAATTATCATCAGAAGATATAGAAGATATTGCAGAATCTACAGAGATTATTGAGGAACGAAGTCAGGGATTGATAAGTTTTGTTGAAAGATATAAAAGTCTTACAAAACTTCCGGACGCGAAATTAGTATCCTTTCCTGTGGCTGAACTTTTTCAGAAACTTGAAAAACTTTTTTATGAGAAGTTTGCTTTGTTGCCGGTAACATTCAAATCAATTGTTATACCTGATAACTTAAAAATTCTTGCAGATAAATTACTACTGGAACAGGTACTGATAAATCTTATCAATAATTCGGTTGATGCTTTAAAAAATACATCAGACAGAAGTATTATCCTTGAAGCGTTGAAGATCGAAAACAAAACCTTGATAAAGATCAGAGATAACGGTTGTGGAATTCCGGAAGATATAAAAGAAAACATATTTATACCTTTTTTTTCCGGAAAAGAAGGAGGATCGGGTATTGGACTGAGTATCTCAAAACAGATCGTAAGGTTACACAAAGGAAGAATTTACGGAATCACAGTTTCGGGCAAAGAGACTGTGTTTACCATTGAATTGCCAGGTTAGTATTACAAATCCGAAAAAGTGATTTTTCAGTTTTTCTGCCTCTTTACATAGTATGCCACCTTTTCCATCGAAGTGATCATATCGTAGTATTCATGATGTATTTCAGAGGGTAAATTTAGGGTGGCACTTGTAAAATTAAGAATACCTTTGATGCCTGCCGAAACAAGCATTTTTGCCGTATCACCTGCCACTCCCGGTGGAACGGTAAGAATTGCAATAGAAATATTTTTTGATATCACAATTTCACGAAGCCGGTCTATATGGTAGCACTGAATACCTGAAATCTCGGATCCGACTTTTTTTGGGTCAATATCGAAAGCGGCTACAAGGTTTAACTTTGGCCTTTTGCCTGCAAAATAGGCAGTTACAGCTTTACCCAGGTTCCCCCACCCTACTACAGCAACATCAATAGGATCTTTAGGGTCTATGATTTTTCCGATAACCTTTATTAGCTCTTTAATGTTATAACCTTTACGGTGCGGGCTTGTAAAAGCAATAAACATAATATCGCGCCTAACCTGCACAGCGGTAATATTATGCAGAAGGGCAAGCTCATGCGAATAAATATAATTTTTACCCTCATCAAGCAATCTTAAGAGCGTACGGCGATATTCACTCAGCCGTTCTACGGTTTTTTCCGGAAGAATTCGGTGTAACATTCAGATTTTTATTCGTTCGGTTTAAAAATACGAATTTTTTGAAAAATAATGTTTATTATCTTTACTTTGAAATAAAATCATTGCATTCAATAAACTGCGTCATGTACCCTAAAAAAGAGATTATCATATGTCTTGGCAGTTCTTGTTTCGCCAGGGGCAATAAAGAACTTATGAAGTTTATCGAAAAATATCTCAGGCAAAAAAAAATGACCGACAAGGTAACATTTCGCGGCGATCACTGTTTTGATAAATGCAGCGAAGGCCCGAATCTTATGATTGACGGTAAAATATATCACGGTGTAAACAAAGAGAATGTGATAGATTTTCTCATGGACGGATTAAAAGATATGTTCAATTAAATCTCAGAAATTTGGAACCATTAGTAAAAATAGACGAACAGAAGTGTACCACCTGTTATACCTGTCTGAGGGTATGCCCTGTAAAGGCTATTAAAATAAAAGAAACCAACAAGCATCCCGAAATAAGCGTAAAAAGGTGCATCGGCTGTGGTGACTGTATTACCTCTTGTCACCCCGGGGCTATAAGCTATCGCAACGATCTGGAAAATGCGAAAGAGTTGTTACATTCCGGCCAGGAGATCGCATTTATTTGTTCGCCGAGTATTTCAGCCGAATTCAATGATATAACAGATTACAGGAAATTTGTCTGTATGCTGCGTTTGCTGGGTGCAAAGTATGTAAATGAGGTGTCGTTTGCTGTAGACCTTATTGCATATAAGTACATGCACCTTTTCAGCGATTTCAAGGGTAAATATTACATTACCTCCTATGACCCGGTGGTTGTTTCATACATCGAAAAATATCACCCAAACCTTATCAGTAACCTCGCGCCGCTTGTTTCTCCGATGATTGCCTGCGCCATTCTCATACATAAAATATATGGCGAAAACACCAAAATCATTTATATCGGCCCTGAGATTGCCAGAAAAGAAGAAGCCTTAAGACATAAAGGTAATGCCAAAATAGATGTGGTACTTTCATTTCTTGAACTAAGGCAGCTTTTCGAAGAGTTTTCACTCGATGAAAGCACTGTTGAATTTTCTGATTTCGACCCCCCTATAGGTTACAAAGGCTCGCTATACCCGCTTGCAAATGGCCTTATCCAGGCCGCAGACATGGATGAAAACAGGCTCACTTCAGATATAATGACGGTTGAGGGCAGAAAGCCTATGCTCGAATCTATACAGGAGTTTGAAAACAATGTAAAAACCATACACCGCAATTTGAATGTTACTTATGGCAATGCGCTTTACGGTCCGGGTCTTACCAAACACGGCAACAAACTATTAAAAGAACACCTGGTAATAGAATATGCAAACAAAAGACTGAACAATTTTTTTCGCCACGAATGGTATAACAATCTTCAGAAGTACATGGAGATTGACTTCACCTGCTCTTTTAAAAATGATGACCAGAGGCTGCCCGAACCGGAACATGAAAAGGTACTTGAAATTCTCGACCTGCTCAACCGCAACGAAGACGACATACTGGGCTGCGACCAGTGCGGTTATGAGTCGTGTAAGTCATTTGCCGAAGACATAGCAAGGGGCCTTGCTACCCCGGAAATGTGTTCGGCCTATGCATTCAGAAGTTCAATGAATTTTGAAGAATCGCTTAAACATCTTAATGAAAAACTTGCCCAAACAAGAAAAGCACTTAAGGAATCTGAAGAAAACGCGAAAAAAGAACGGGCAGCTGCCAGACAGGCATCGGATTTTACCCATGCCATGCTTGAAAAATTAAGGGCCGGAGTGGTAATTTACGATTTTCGAATGAAAGTTTTACAGTCAAATATGGCTTTTATCAATATCCTTGGCGAAGAGGCCAAAGAAATTAATGAAGTTATCCCGGGACTTGTCGGTGCCGACCTTAAAAGGTTACTCAGCCCGGACATTATGAACCTGTTTACTTATGTCCTTAACGAAGGCGAAAATATAGAAAGCAGAGATATCATGCTGGGTGAAATTATGCTCAATATCTCTGTGTTCCCCATCATGAAAAGCAGGGTTGCAGGCGCCATTATTCGCGATATGCGCGCTCCCGAAGTTCAAAAAACAGAAGCTATTAAAAGAATTTCCGAAGCCATAGACAAAAATCTGGAGATGGTTCAAAAAATTGGCTTCCTGATGGGTGAAGGTGCTTCGGATATTGAAAAAATGCTCAATTCGATCATCCAGTTTTATAACGAAGGAAAAGAATCGCCCAAATGACCGAAAAGTATTATGTTGAGGTAGACTGCCAGCAGAAAAACCATCATAAAGAGCGTATCTGCGGAGATGTTTTTCTTACACGCAAAGTGAAAGAAGAAAACCGTATCATTGTTGTACTTTCAGACGGCATGGGTCATGGCGTTAAAGCCAGCGTACTGGGCACGTTAACAGCCACCATGGCTTTGAACTTCACCAAAGAACACAAAGCACCCGAAAAGACTGCTGAAATCATTATGAAAACATTGCCCGAGTGCAGTGAGAGAAAAATGAACTACTCTACGTTTACAATTTTCGATATTGAACTCGATGGCAAAACAACCATCCTTGAATACGACAATCCCGAGTGTATAATCATTCGCGACCGGAAACCGCTTGAACCTGAAGTTAAAAGCATAACTTTCAACTCAAACAACGGCGGTAATAAGACCCTGAGGGTTACCACCTTCCAACCCATAAAAGGAGACAGGATCATATTCAGCAGCGACGGCATTCCGCAGTCAGGACTGGGCACACCCCAGTTTCCCTTCGGATGGGGCAACGACAATGTCTCTCATTATGTAATTGATGTCATCAAGCAGTTTCCTCAGATTTCTGCAAAACAACTATCAACGAGGATCATTAACATGGCATACAGGCACGATGGTTTCCAGTCAAAAGACGACACAAGTTGCGGCGTAATCTATTACCGTGAACCGCGTACTTTGCTTATCTGCACGGGTCCTCCGTTTGAACCCGAAGACGATCCGAAACTTGCTGAAACGGTGGACACGTTCCAGGGTAAGAAAATAATCATGGGTGCAACCACTGGAGATATTGTAGCCCGCGAACTTCACCGCCAGATAAAGGACGGGTTTCAGTTTGACGACCCCGAACTCCCCCCCATATCGCAAATCGAGGGTATGGATTTATATACAGAAGGCATCCTTACACTTAATAAGGTTGAAAAGATACTTAAAGCATACAATCATTCTTATAATCTCAACAAAGGCCCTGCCGATGAGGTAGTAAAGCTTATTCTTGAAAGTGATGAAATACAGATAATTGTGGGCACAAGAATCAACATCGCGCACCAGGACCCTACCCTCCCGGTAGAGCTCGAGATTCGAAGAACTGTGGTAAACCGCATCGCCAATCTTCTTGAAGAAAAGTTTCTGAAGAGAATAAAAATAAAATACATCTGATCTGCTCCAAAAACATGGGTATAAAAGAACAAAAAGTACTGCTGGCCCACGGTAGCGGTGGAAAACTCTCCTCCGATCTGGTCAAACGGTTTTTTATTGACAAATTCAGCAACCCGGTTCTTGACAAGGTCACCGATTCTGCCCTCGTGCAAGCCGAAAATGCCCTTATAGCGTTTACAACAGATTCTTATGTTATAGACCCGATTTTTTTCCCTGGTGGCGATATTGGCAAACTCGCGGTGTGCGGAACGGTAAACGACCTGGCAGTTTCAGGGGCACAGCCAATGTTCCTTAGTACAGCGTTTATTATTGAAGAGGGGTTTCCGATCAGTCAGCTTGATAAGATCACAAATTCTATGGCACAAACATCTGTCTTAGCAGGTGTTAAGATTGTTACCGGCGATACCAAGGTGGTTAACCGGGGCAAATGCGACAAAATTTTCATAACAACCAGCGGTATCGGAATCCTTAACCCGAAATACAGGCATATTTCAACCGGGGGAAACATTAAAGCCGGTGATGTGGTTATCGTTAACGGAACCATCGGCGACCATGCCATTGCTGTGCTTGGTGCACGTGAGAGTATCCGTTTTGAAGCTGAACTGCTCTCAGATTGTGCCCCGCTTAATACCCTTATAGATGAGCTGTTCAAAGCAGACATAGGCATAAAATTTATGCGTGACCTTACCCGTGGCGGATTGGGAACAATACTTGCCGAAATAACCGAAGACAAAACATACGGCATCATTATTGATGAAGAACAAATTCCTTTAAAAGAGGTGGTTAAGGGCACTTGCGAGATATTTGGGTTCGACCCCCTCTACCTGGCCAATGAAGGCAAAATAGTTATAATCGTTGATAAAAAAGATGCCGGCAAAGCGCTATCAATCATAAAAAATAACCCGTATGGGAAGAATGCGCAAATTACCGGTGAAATCTCAATAAATTATCCGGGCAAAGCTGTTTTAAATTCTGTAACCGGAGGAAAAAGGATTATAGACAAACTTGCAGGGGAAATGCTGCCCCGGATATGTTAACGGAATACGTAATAAGCAATGCACGAATTTTCAATTGCAGTAAATATTGTTGAAATAGCCGAAGAAACAGCCAGACATCACCATGCTGTTAAAATAAACGACATTGTTATCGAAATTGGTGAAGCATCGGGCATAGTCCCCGCAGCGCTTGAGCTGGCCATGCAATCGGCAATTAAAAACACCATGCTTGAAACCGGTAAAATTACCCTTGTTTACATACCTGCCAGCGCCATCTGCAATGTTTGCAGGCACAGGTTTAAACCTGATAACCTCATTGCTGTCTGTGCGCTATGCAACTCTTTCGATGTAACGATTATTTCTGGCAAAGAAATGCGGGTAAAGTCAATTGAGATAGATTAGTGAAATAGAAACAATTTTAATAAATTTGACAAAACAATATAAAGACCATGTGCGATACCTGTGGATGCGGTGACAACAGTGGTTATACAATCATAAACACTTCAGGTGGACATACTTATTATGGCCATGACCATGAGCACCCGCATACACACCCGCATAACCATAAACACAGCATAGCGGAAAATCATGGCCATCAACATGCAGGCAGGATTATCGAGGTAGAAAAAGATGCCCTGTACCACAACAACCTGCTTGCCGAAAGAAACAGGGGATTTTTTGAAGCAAAAAACATTGTGGCCCTTAACCTGGTTAGTTCTCCCGGGGCAGGAAAAACCCTTCTGCTTGAAAAAACGGTTCTATCGTTGCAGGTAAAGAGAAAAATCACAGTTATTGAAGGTGACCAGCAAACTACGCGTGATGCAGACAGGATTAACGCTGCCGGGATACCGGTAATCCAGGTGAACACCGGCAGCGGTTGTCACCTCGATGCATCTATGGTGCATGCAGCCCTCAAAGAATTAAAACCTCCCGATAACTCCATACTCATGATTGAAAATGTAGGCAACCTGGTATGCCCGGCCATGTTCGACCTAGGAGAAAGTGCCAGGGTAGTTATCATAAGTGTTACCGAAGGAGAGGATAAACCCCTGAAATATCCGTTCATGTTCCAGTCATCGCATATTTGTATCATCAATAAAACCGACCTGCTCCCTCATCTTGAATTTAACCTTGATGAGCTGAAAGCCAATGCCCTAAAGATTAACCATCATCTGCAATTTTTTGAAATTTCCTTAAAAACAGGACATGGCCTCAATAAATGGACCGATTGGCTGAACAACCAATAAAGCTCAACCCCCGGTTTTGATAAAAAGCCTTTCTCCATAGTTTTAATGCCGGCATTAGTTTTTGATAAACACCAAAAAATAAATCGGCTATGTAACCAAATAGTTTTACTTTTTTTTGTAAATTAACATATCAACAAAGTTATTTAGAACCATTATATATTAATTGTTTATTAATTTTGTGTTATTATAATAACAAAATAATTGTTATTTTTGTAACAAAGAAAACGGGTAATCCGTACATAAGGATATAAATGCTGCATAAAATGAAAATAGATGAAGTGGCAAAATTGATCAACGGGAAAATAGTAAGCGGAACGGCATATTCAGATAAAGAGTTAAGCCATGCATTTGCTTCAGACCTTATGAGTGATGTGCTTACACTTGATTCGGCCGATATTCTGCTTATCACCGGACTTACCAACATGCAGACAATACGTACCGCTGAAATGGCCGACATTGCAGCAATTGCATTTGTAAGAAACAAAAAGCCCACAAAAGAAATGATTGAGCTGGCCAAGGAGGGCAACATTGTGTTGATTGAATCACCATCGTCTATGTTCAACGTATGCGGGCAACTTCACCATGCAGGGATAAAACCGTTGTTTTAACGGATTGACATAATGATATTTGAATACCATATCGAAGGAGGTGATTTCACAAAGGCCGGTTATGCATCGAGCGAAGTTAAAAAAATACTCAGGCAACTAATTCTCGAACCTTCTTTGATCAAACGTATTGCTGTTGCCATGTACGAAGCCGAGGTGAATGTTGTGGCACATGCCTATAACGGAACTATGACCGTTGACATTGACACCTGCAGAATTTTTATAAAAGTTAAAGACGAAGGTCCTGGTATCGAAGACATTGAAAAGGCTATGACAGTTGGATGGTCAACAGCAAACGAAAAAGTGCGAGAAATGGGGTTTGGGGCAGGCATGGGACTGCCGAATATTAAGAAAAATGCAGATAAACTGAACATAACGAGTATACCTGGAACAGGCACTACAGTTGAAATAACCTGTTTTATCAGATAATGATTGAAAAAGAAAAACATACATTTCATCATGCCCTTAAGATCGTTGAGGAGGCTTGCATCGGATGCATTCATTGTATGCAGGTATGCCCTACCGAGGCATTAAGGGTGCGCAACGGCAAAGCAGTGCTGATGCCAGAACGTTGCGTAGACTGTGGAAAATGTATGAAAGCCTGTCCGGTAAATGCGATTATTGTTGAGCAGGACGATTTTCATAACATTTTTCAATATAATTACAGGGTGGCCATTGTCCCATCGGTTTTTATTGGTCAGTTTCCGCGAAATATCCCCACACGTGAGATATACAGCGGTATTCTTGAAACGGGCTTTACACATGTTTTTGAAGCCGAACATGGCGCCAGGCTGCTTGGTGAAAAAATACCCGGGTACCAAAAAGAACACGCTACATTAAAACCTGTCATCTCCTCGTTTTGCCCGGCAATAGTAAGACTCATCCAGGTAAAATTCCCCACGCTGGTCGAAAACATCATGCTGCTCAAAGCCCCGCTTGACCTTGCGGCCATTGCATACCGCAATAAACTTATAGAATCGGGCCTGCCGGAAAAAGAAATTGGTGTTTTTTATATCACCCCTTGTGCGGCAAAAATTGCTGCGGTAAAAAGCCCAGTGGGTGAAAGACAGTCTCCGTTTAACGGGGTCATCAATATGAATTTTCTTTACAATAAGGTTTTCTCAATCATCAACCGCAGCGACCGCAATTACTGCCAGATACCCGACAAAGAACAACTTCGCGATACTGAAATGCTCTGGAGCCTGACCAATGGCGAAACTGGTTTTGCCACAGGCCGCAGTCTGGCAATTGACGGAATACAAAACGTCACTGAGTTTCTTGAGAACCTTGAAAACGATTCTGTGGGTGTGTTTGATTTTCTGGAGCTCAGGGCATGCGACCAGGGGTGCGCGGGGGGCATCCTCTCTGTTGCCAACAGGTTTCTTTGCGCAGAAAGGCTCAGAAACCGTGCGAATGATTACATCAAAGAAAGCCGGAATTTAAAAACACATACTGGCACAATCAGTACATTCAAAGATTTTCTCCTGGAAAACACCGGTCTGGAACCTATTAAACCACGGGCTGCTTTCGCTTTGGACGAAAATATGGACATGGCCATGAAAAAAATCACGCGCGCAAGGATACTGTACAGCCACCTGCCAGCTATTGACTGTGCTGCCTGCGGTTCGCCCGGCTGCAAATCGCTGGCTGAAGATATCGTGCAGGAACGCGCTGCAATTACCGATTGTGTCTTTATTCAGAAACTTATGCTGATAAACAGCGATATAACAACGGATGAGTGCTTCGATATGGTCGAAAAAGTATGGGGCCGGGAGAAATTTTCTGAAATGGCAAAAAAAAGGTAAACAATGAAAATAGCAGAAATAGTTGAAAAGTTGAATCTTGAAATAGTGTGTGGCAACACCCATATAAACAACCCGGTTACCTGGGGCTATGCGAGCGATATGCTTAGCGATGTAATGGGCAACGCCTCAGAAGGCAACCTGTGGATTACCATGCAGTCGCACAAAAATATTATAGCTGTGGCATTACTTAAAGAGCTCACGGGCATTGTACTGGTCAACAACCACCGTCCCGACGGCGAAACCATAGCCCAGGCAGAAAAAGAGGGAATAGTAATTCTGGCTACACATCTGTCGGCTTTTGAAACAGCAGGCAGATTGTATCAATTGTTGAAAGAAAATGAGAATATTCAAAGCTGATTTTCATGTTCACACTGTACTTTCACCTTGCGCCAGCCTCGAAATGGCACCGGTAAGGATCATTGAAAAAGCTGTTGCAGAAAAAATCGATATTCTGGCAATAACCGATCACAACTCCACGCTTCACTGCAAATTAATGTGTGAGCTTGGTAAAGAGGCAGGGATTAAAGTATTACCGGCAGTAGAGATCACTACAAGTGAAGAGGTACATTGCCTCGCGTTCTTTGAAACAGTTGAGACGGCCAACGAATTTCAGCATGTAATTGAGCAGTATAAACCGGACATACCAAACCGGAAAGAAATTTTCGGAAACCAGCCGGTAGTTGACAAAGAAGAAAATATCCTTTATGAGGTTGACTGGCTGCTTATCTCAGCACTCCGGCTCACGTTAGGGGAAGCTGTAAATACGGTAACCAGTATGAATGGAATTTTTGTTCCGGCACATATAAACAGGACTTCGAACAGTATTTTGGCAAACCTGGGATTTATTCCTGACAGCCTGAAAATAAATGCTGTTGAGATATCGAAAAACTGCGATGTTGGCATATATCTGGCGAAATTGCCCGAAATTAACAAATACACTGTTATCAGAGGCTCTGATGCACATTGTATCGAAGATATCGGAACCGGATTTACCGAATTGCATATGAAGAATGTTGATTTTGGTGAAATTAAGATGGCCCTTGCAGGAGAAGCCGGGCGTAAAGCAATAGTATGTAAGAAATGAACGATTTGTCATTACATATACTTGATATCACGCAGAATTCAATTCGTGCCGGGGCAACAGAAATTGAAATAGAAGTTACTGAAGACAATTCTGCCGACAAACTAACGATCGAAATCAGTGACAATGGCCAGGGAATTGACCAGGAGTTGCTTGAAAAGGTTACCGATCCGTTTTTCTCTACCAGGACTACGCGGAAAATAGGACTGGGGCTTCCGTTACTCAAGCAGAATGCCGTACAATGTGAAGGTTCTTTGAATATAATTTCCGAAAAAGGCAAAGGCACTAAGGTCACAGCAGTTTTTAAAAAAAGTCATATAGACCGGCCCCCGATGGGCAATATGGCTGCAACGATTAAAACGCTGTTTTGTTCCGGCCTTTCTTACCACCTTGTATACAAACACAGGGTTGACATAAGGGAATATGTGCTTGATAGCCGGGAGATTATAGAAATACTTGATGGGTTGAATGTTAATACACCAAAAATTGCTAACTTCATTAAAGAGATGACAGATGAGAACCTGAAAAGCATAGGTGCATCTTACTAACGATTACATTAATAACAGCATACTATAAAAAAATTTATAAAACTTTATTACCATGACCAAATTAAAAAGTCTGAATGACCTGCGCAAAATCCGCGATGAACTGAAATCAAAAACCAGTATCCGCGAAAAAAGTGAACATCCCGAAGACCTCGTACAGGTGAAGGTAGCCATGGCCACCTGCTGCATTGCCTCGGGTTCAAGAGAGGTTATGAACTTTATTGTTGACGAACTTGAAAAACGGAACATTGATGCAGTGGTAACCCAGACCGGCTGCATGGGTTATTGCTACGCCGAGCCTACTATCGAAGTTACGGTTCCGGGCAAAGAGCCCATTGTATTCGGCTATGTCAACATGAAAAAAGCCGATGAAATAATTGAAAAGTATATCAAAAACGGCGAACTTGTTGAAGGGATCATTCCTGTGAATTATGAAACTATTGACAATAAATAAAACAAAATAACTGTTATGTCAGAATATAAAATGCATTTATTGGTTTGCGGGGGCACGGGATGCAGAGCCTCCGAAAGCGAAATGATTTATGAGAACCTTATAAAGGAGATAAATAAAGAAGGCCTGGGCGATTTTGCTCAGGTTGTAAGAACAGGCTGCTTTGGGTTTTGCGAAAAAGGGCCTATTGTAAAGATCATCCCCGACAACACCTTTTACACACAGGTAAAACCCGAAGATACACAAGAGATTGTGGCCGAGCATATTGTAAAGGGAAGAAAAGTTGAAAGATTGCTCTATAAAGACCCGGCAGCCAAAAAAACAGCCGGTTCAACACGTGAAATCGGGTTCTATAAAAAACAGGTGCGTATTGCATTAAGAAACTGTGGAATCATCGACCCCGAGAAGATTGAAGAGTATATCGCCCGCGAAGGTTATGAAGCTTTAGGCAAAGCCCTTACTGAATTATCACCGGCTGAAACCATTAAAACCATTAAAGACAGCGGATTGCGCGGACGCGGCGGAGCCGGGTTTCCTACTGGCCTCAAATGGGAACTTGCAGCCAAAAGCCCCGGAAATGAAAAATATGTAGTTTGTAATGCCGATGAAGGAGACCCAGGTGCATTCATGGACAGGTCGATTCTTGAGGGCGACCCTCACTCTGTAATTGAAGCAATGGCCATCTGCGGTTATTGCATAGGTGCAGATAAAGGTCTTGTTTATATCAGGGCCGAGTACCCATTGGCTATCGAAAGGCTGAAAACAGCTATTAATCAGGCCCGCGAATATGGTTTGCTTGGTAATAATATACTTGGCACAAAATTCAGTTTTGATCTTGAGCTAAGATACGGCGCTGGCGCTTTTGTATGCGGCGAAGAAACCGCCCTCATCCACTCAATGGAAGGCGGGCGCGGCGAACCAACACTTAAACCTCCATTCCCTGCCGTATCGGGATACCTCGGCAAACCTACCAATGTGAACAACGTTGAGACCTTTGCCAATATACCGGTGATCATCACCAAAGGCCCGGAATGGTTTGGCAGCATTGGCACAGAAAAATCAAAAGGCACAAAAGTGTTCGCGCTGGCAGGTAAGATCAATAATGTAGGACTTGTTGAAGTCCCCATGGGCATTACACTGCGCGAAGTGATATTCGAAATTGGCGGTGGTATTAAAAACGATAAAAAATTTAAAGCCGTGCAAACAGGTGGCCCTTCGGGCGGGTGTCTCACCGAAAAACACCTTGACATTCCTATTGAATACGAAACCCTTATCGCCGCAGGTTCAATGATGGGTTCGGGTGGTATGATTGTTATGGACGAGGACGACTGTATGGTGGACTTTGCCAAATTCTTCCTCGAATTTACGGTAGAAGAGTCATGTGGTAAATGTACCCCCTGTCGTATAGGTAACAA
>JAWOHT010000061.1:0-12368 GCA_046485045.1 Bacteroidales bacterium | reverse complement strand
CCATGCAATCATATTAAGCACCAGGTAATTCCAGTTTTGAAAACCTTTATTTAAAATAGGTTCGCCGGTTTCGGGTTCATAGTACTCGTGAAGAGCGCCATTTTTTTTAAAATCTTTGCCAAACAGCAAAATTGTTTTTGTGGCCAGCTCTTTTGCTTCATCAGAATAGCCATATTCAACGAGCCCTCTGTAAACCATATAATTACTTACTCCCCAAATGGGCCCCCTCCAGTTAGAAGGATTGGCGCTTGCCCGCATGCTGTACATCTTCTCCATTTTTGAGAGGGTACGTATCCCTGAGGGTGAATTAAAGGTAGCGCGATTGCTGAAATGCTCCTTAACCATTCTTTCAGCTTGTTCGGGAGTAGCAATACCAGCCCACATTGCGAGAAAACCCGACCAGACTTCGATACGCTGAATAAGGCAATGATAATCGCGCGGATAACCGGCATGTATCATAAATTTAAGCCCAAGGGTATTGTCTTCCCTAACGTCTGTTGATTTAAGGTTAAGATCAACGCTGTAGAAAAAACCATCGCGTTCGTCCCAGCAGTGTTCCTGAATGGCTGATTTTAATTTTAGGGCATCGCTGGCAAATTCCTTTCCGATTTCGGATAAATTTAATTGGTCTGCCAGATAAACCATGGCCAGCAGTTCTTTGTACATCAGACTATTGAGATATACAGAGCCTGAGCTTTTATCGGGGCGATAAAAAGTAGCAGGGTCATTGTCAACTCCGATAGCTACATCATTTTGCCAGTAATAGAGCCCTGTTGCCTG
Source organism: Bacteroidales bacterium (assembly GCA_046485045.1). GTDB lineage: Bacteria > Bacteroidota > Bacteroidia > Bacteroidales > UBA10428 > JAFGPL01. The sequence goes on along the minus strand of JAWOHT010000061.1, from coordinate 11,588 downwards.
GTGTCTGTGATGATTCTTATAGTTGTTTACAAATGCCTGCAGATGGTAGAATTTTTCCCGCAGCCATTCTGCATTGCCCCCGTTTTCGCGTGTGATAAAAGCCGCATGTTGTGCCAAAACGGGCTTATGCATGTTAACATTATAAATATTATCAGGGCGAATATCACGGGGCTTAGAATCTTCCCATATTACAATAGGCAGGTAACCGTCCCAATCGCCGTAATGAAGAAAGTTCAACACGCAACCCTGTTCATATTTTATAGCCTCTTGTTTATCTTTCGACGAACCTACATCGGTTAATATTTGCCTGAGGGCAATATTCGACAACCATGAATCCCAGTCCCACAAAACATTACTGTATTGGTTGCTGCCTGGAGTGAGGAATGGATATACCAGTGATCCTCCGCCTTCGCGGTACATACCTTTATAATCTTTATAAACATGCGATTTGATTATAGATGAATAATAAGATACAGAATCGGTAGTCTGGCAAAATACATGTGATATCGCAAATAGCATGGTAATTGTCATTAAAACTCTTAATGATATCCTGTGAAGGCAATTTTTCATAAATTACAGGTTTTTGAGAACGTTATTGAACAATAATGCCGAATAGCTAAAATAATGATGTTTTGTTAATGAATTCTATAATTTTAAAAACTTTTTCGAAATATTCAAGTAATTATTCCTGACATTCAACAGGTAAATACCGGGTTTTAAGAGTGAAATATCAATAAAAATATAATCAGATTTTTTTATTATCATATCTTTTTCTCTGATAAGCGTTTGTCCCGTTAAATTATTAATATTGATATCAGCCACAATATCCTTATCTAAATCATTAACCATTAAACTTAAAGTGCCATTTGCAGGATTGGGAAAAAGAACAGCCTGAACAGCACCTGGTTCATAATCTGCTACATGACTTACCAGTTTGGTGTATGTATTTACAGAGTCAACAGTAACCTGTACAGTTGCACTTCGGTCTAACATATAAGTGTATGTGAATGAGGAATCGCAGGGTGTTTTTCCTTTATATATGCCTATTTGCTGAGTAAAAGAAGTTCCTTCGGCATCAAGCACCTTAAAAACAATCTCTGCAAAACCCTCATCGGCTGCTGTAAACCTTACTATTGAAGAATCGGTAAGAAGCCTGGCAATGCCATTTTCAACATCGATAATATTGTAAACCGGATTATTTGTAAAACCTCTTGTTAAGTCAGCTAAGTTAATGTCAATACTATCAGCATCCTGCATGAAATAATGTGGTTTAGCCATCCAGTGCAAATATTCCTCGAGTCGGGTGTATCCGTTTCTGTCGTCATCTGCATTTGACTCAGAAAAGTCACCGGCCAATGAATTTGTATCCAGTCCATGGGCTTTTTCCCACCAGTTTGGCAGTCCGTCCAGATCACTGTCCCAATCGGGGCTTCTCATATATCCCGGGTAAACTTCCCAGTATCCGGCATCTTTTTCATGATCGGGAAAACCAGGGCTGTTTGTCAGACCACCTCTTAAAGAAAACGTACCATTCAATGTTTCATTGACAATTCTTATATCATGGTCATCAAATACAGGCTGGTTACAGCCAACATCACTTAAAACGAGTTTATACGCGTCTTTTGCATCGTGAATTGTTGCATCTGATTCAAAGAATGGCTGGTCAACAAAAACCTCCCAGTCCAGAATCTGTCCTCCGGATAACTCATAGGTTCTTGAACAGGTATTGTCGGTGCCATCGCATGCTAATGAACCATCTTTGTTTTCAACTATGTTTTTATCAAAGAAGTAGCTTTGGCTACCTTTGCCTTTACCTTCAAGCTGGGCCCGTAAAATGGTATTCTGGTTTGTACCTTCCCCCTTTTTGTAATAGTTTGCCACAAAATTTACTTCATGTGCGCCCCCGTCAGTGGCCCTTTTTCCCCAGTTGTAAACAACATTGTTAAATAAGTCTAATCTTCCGGCATAATACTGATCGCCATCCAAACCACCGGCCAGGCTCCAGTTACGGCCATTGCAATGGGCCAGTAAATTATGGTGGAAAGAACCTATATCGCCTGAAATACTGGCGGCAAACCCATGTTCGGATGTGCTGCCATATACATCATGACCTGCACGGTTTAATGCTTCAGAGATAAGTGTACGCTGCAAAGTAATATTTTTAGCACTTCTTGAACTAAAGGCTTCATCTATTGACCAACTAATAGAACAGTGGTCAATAATGCTGTTATTGGCCCCGGTTAGCCCCATACCATCGAAAGTTACGCCAATTCCAAGGCGCATTCTTATGTTCTGAACAATTAAATCATTGCCGGTAACCCCAATGGGGGCCCAACGGAAACATATCCCTTTGCCCGGGGCAGACTGGCCCGCGACAGTTATATAATTATTTCTGATGACCAGACGTGAATTTAATGTGATAATACCAGAAACCTTAAAAAGAATGGTCGTTGGCCCTGAAGTGTTATCAACGGCATGACGAAAACTGCCGGGACCATTGTCGTTGAGGTTGGTTACATATGCAACTTTTCCTCCCCGGCCGCCAATTGCATACCTGCCGTGACCCTCAGCACCGGGGAAAGCGCTTTTCCTGTTCTTGAAATACCAAACTTCCCCTTTGGTAATGTTGCCCGATGTATCTATTGGATCAATCCTCCAGAAGTTGCTGTCTAAATTGTAAAAATTGGCCCTGGTAAAAGACGTGTCCTGTATCCGGCCTGTGAACTGCGGTGACAGAGTGTCTGCCGTAAAAACATCAGATTTGTTTTTTCCAAAGAATACATGAAAGGCTACAGCATCTTCGGGCGATTTCCAATAAAGTTTTAAAGTATCATTGTCAATATCCACATGTTCATCTTTGTCTTCGGGATATTCATAACGGGCCATTTTTTTCGGATTTGTTTTGTTTAGTTGAAACCCACAGATTGGAATTCTTGTCCCGGTAGAAGATGCCACCGGGTCTGCCATATAACGAATAACCACATCTTCGGAATTTGTGACTTCAAACTCAAGGTATGATGTTTCACCATCATTATTTGAATACACACGTTTCGATGGTACCAGGTTGTCAATAATCAATGTACGTCCGATATAAATGTCAATTGGGCATATTTTATCATCAAAGGTATTATGAAAAGTCAACAGGCTGTGCTTACCGTTTTGCAGACCGGAGATATGCAGTTCAATATTTTCGGTCCAGATTCCGTCTCCGACGATTCTCGCGTAGTAAGGGGCTTGCACGCCAACTTTATACCAACTGTTCTGAACCGTTCCGTTTTTAAATGTGAAGGTAACTCCTGCAAAGTTTTTAGAGCCAGGGCTGGTTACTACCCATGGACTATAACCGGGCTCATTCACTTCATTATCGGTACGCCCCGAAACATTTAAGTCAATATGTAAAACAGGGGACTGCGAATATGAAAATTTGCAAGACAGATGCAGAATCAAAGAGAATATTGCGATTTTTGTGAAAATTGTTTTGTAATAGTTCATATGATTTTTTATTTATGAGCGTGTTTTTATTAATTGGCATTAAAAACCAAGGTTTTTCTTAACCTTTAAACAGGAGGTATATATTTTTGAACACACCCGCTCCGGTTATCTGTTGAAACTGCTAAAAATAATGAATAAAAATTAAAAAGCTTCATTATCGCAGCAATTATGCTATTTTTAAACGCTTTTATATAAAAGTATTTAATACTATCTGTAGAAAAGTTATTATTACAGAAACAATTATAGAATATTATATGGTCTATAAAAAAAGGCTGTGTATTTAAGACTTTTTGGTCTATATACACAGCCTGGGGTATTTTAAGCTGTAATATTTATTATGCCGGATGAATGCATTCTACCGGACAAACATCAGCACAAGCGCCACAATCAGTACATTTGTCGGGATCTATTTTGTAGATATCTCCTTCAGAAATAGCATCGGCAGGACATTCGCCAATACAGGTACCGCATGCGGTGCAATCATCACCAATTACATAAGCCATAATAATGAAATTTTAAAATTAAGGCGTAAAGTTACAAGCATATTTTAAATTCTGAAATGAATTTTAATTTTTTCCTTACTTGCCAAAGATCATTTGCACGCCGGCAACCAACATCAGGATACCGAATATTTTTTTTAATGTATTATGGTTGAGGCCTATGGATAGCATTGAGCCGAAATACCCCCCGATAACGAAAAATATAATCAGCACAAGGGCAAATTTAAAATTAACATAACCTTGCTTGTAGTAGTTCCAAACTGCAAGAATACCAACCGGAAAAAGCAGTACAACAAGGCTTGTTCCCTGGGCGTTGTGTTGAGACATTCCGAATATTAAAACAAGTGCCGGAACGATAATAATTCCTCCGCCAACACCGAATGTTCCGGCCAGAAACCCTGCTGCAAGGCCTACCAGTATAAGTAATATGAGATCTGTCAATGTCATTATTGTTAAAAGTCAAGACTTAATGAGAAATAGAATACACGCTCGCGAATCTGATTGTTTTCAATGCCCCAGGCCCAGTCGAACCTGACAAAATACCCAAGCAGCTGGCTTCTGAGCCCAAAACCGTACCCGGCAACAACCGGCTCACGGTCTGAATCAACTTTTACCCTTATTTCGCCTCTTTCAAATTCGGTGAAATCATATGCATTCTCTCCCGACCAGGGTGTTTTTCCCGACCATGCAGTACCGATGTCAAAGAACCCGACTACCTGAAAATTTTCGAGAAAACTGTTGCTTAAAGGATAATTGGCAAGATATTTTATGACAGGCCAGCGGATTTCAGAGTTAAAAAGTGCAAAATTGTTGCCATTGCGAATATTCTGAGAGAAACCTCTCATGTTTGTTGCCACGGTTTGATAGGCATAGTTCGTATTATTATCAATCGGCACTTCACTTAAAGGAATAAAAGTTTGTGTTTTAACAGGTGTAAGATTGGTCCAGTTGTCAACCCCGCCAAGATAATAAATCAGTCTGTTCGAACCCTGCGAAGTACTGGCTGCAAATCGGTTGGCCCATATCAGGCTTCTGTGTATCCTTAAATAGTGCCTGAAATCTGCCCCGAACACTATCAGGTCGTCAAACCCCCGGGCAATCTCCTGGTAAAATTCAGCGAATATTTTATAGCGTGTGCCACTGTAAAGATTCGTTCCCAGAAATCTGGTATTGTCGAAAATGTTTTCAAACTTCACGGCTAACCAGTTTCTGCTTATATTGGGTTTCTCAAGATAATTGAGGCTGGTTGAAAGATATACGGTGCGGTCGTTTCTGTAAGTAAACGTGCCAGCCACACTCTGCACCTGGCTGAACGGGTATTTAAGTATGTAAGATAGTTCGTGCGTGTGGGTTTTTACATTGAATTCAATATCATTTTCATAACCATAGTTTCTGAATGCCTGCCGGTGGAAGATTACCTGTTTGTCGGTTCTTTTCTTAAGGTTTTCAAAACTCAGCAGGTATTCGTTGCTGTCAAAATCGGGAGATAATCTGAAACCTCCCACAATCTTATAATCTTCAAATAAATCGTTGGTGCCGAGCTTAAACAGGACATTCATTCCCGGATTAAAATAAACCGCGCCCCCGGTAAAAGCCTGGTAAGATTCGTTAAGAAAACTAAAATCAACCTGGCTTACAACAAAATTCTGGTAAAAGGCTGTCTGGTAAATTCTGATCTTTGGACGTTTTTCTATCGAAGAATCCAATTGCAAGACAATATTCCTGTTCCTGAGCTTATTATTATAAAAATTTATTTTTTCACGCTCAAAAACATAATTGCTTATATCTACTTTGTCGTCTCCCATTATCAGCGTGTCTGATTTATCAATAACAATAAAGTTTTCACTTAAATCTTTGATATTTATTTTTCTGTAATTAATGCTTCGAATACTGTCTTCAACAGCCAATTTTTTTTTGATTTTTTTTCTGAAAGGGGTTTCAGCAACCTGAACATCGGGCAGCACATCTGTGTGAGCTTCGTTTCTGAACATTTGATACCTTCCGTCATTAAATATTATCTCTCCAAGGTAGCCTGACCCGGGGTCATAATCCTGCTCAAGAATATTTCTCGAATAATCGGTAACCGGTTTGTTGTTGGCGATATATCTATAATGCACAGTCGTGTCAATGAAACTAATCGCGCTATCGAATTTTGAGATATAGCGGTTGATGATGCCCGACCTGTCGTTGAGCGAAAAGTAAGTGTTTCTCTCTGACTCAAGCGGATAGGTCTTGTTTGTAAAATCGTCATTATCAGACAGCCTCATTAGCACAGGCGATTTGTTTTGATAATCATAAATGAAGAGATCAGATGAAAGTGCATATTTATTATTGGCGGGTTCAGACACAATAGAATCTGATACCCGGTTTGAGGTGAAGATAACCGCTCTTGAATTGTTGATAAACCTGGGGTGAAAATCGTCTGCCAGATCGTTGGTAACCTGGAAATTTGTGCCTGAGGCAATGGAATGGATATAAATATCTGTTTTACCCTGTTTCACGGCAGAGAATACAAACAGGCTGCCATCGTGTGAAAATGAAAAATCGAGGATTTTGTCGAAATACAATAGGTTTCTTACCACAAGGTCGCGGGTTTCAAGATTGTAATAATATAATTTCAGCCCCCCCTGTTCTTCGGTGATGAAAGAAAGAATTTTTCCCGATGGGTGCCATGCGAGTACCGGATACGAATAATCGGTAATTTGTTCCAGTTTGTGTTCTTTTTTTAATAATTTCTTCTTCTTTTTGGTATTGGTATTGTAAAGCCAGATTTTGTACTGTCCCATCTGGTTTGTTACCCATGCCACGTATTTTCCGTCGTGATTAAGCTTTAACTGCTGGAATACTTTTCTTTTAGATGGTTTTTTTATGATTTTACCTGTTACGGGCGTTTCATTTTCTGTGTTTTTGGCGTACTGATCCATATAAAAACCCATCCATTCATAAGAGAGTTCTTTGAGCGAAAGTCCCAGTACATATAAAAATCCCTGTTTTGAATTTTTATTAATGCGCGTGAGGTACAGTATATTCGGAATTACCGATTCGCCATAAGTTTCAGCGATATAACGCCAGAAAGAGTGTCCGGCAATGGTTGCATCAATTCCGGTAAGTCTGTTGAATTTCTCATATCGCCCGGTCACAATGCCGTCTTTCGTACGGTTTTCAAGCTCATAGTTCCATTTTTCGGATAGATAGGATATTAATCCTTCAAAAAACCATGAAGGAAGATTAATGAGTGTTGAGTTGGCAAGGTTGTCTTTAAAATCTTGTCCAAATAACATTTTATGGGCAATAATACGGGCAATAGCGCCCCTTATCTGTTCTTCGAATTTCACAAGATCTCCTTCATAATATAAAAATACCTTGTTTTTACTTATTGTGGTAACACCGCCAGTGTTGTAATCATCTTTACCGGTTATCAGATCAATATTGCTTTGTCTGAAATCCGATATTTTATTGTAAACAATAAAAACAATGCGACGGTCAAGTGAGTAATCGAAAAAACTTTCTATGGCAGGAATCTCTTTCCTGGCAAAATCGGCAACATATTCTGCAAGCTCTTTTCCATCCTGATTAAAATATACATCAAACCTGTCGTATCTTTCAAACGACCAGTAGAAATTGTTGTATTGGACCCTGTTCTTGCCAAAAACCATCTGGTGGCCGTTGTAAAACTGTGCGTCAGAATTATTGGCGCGCACCAAAAGGCATATTGCCAGGCATGTAAAATATTTCAGAAGCTTCATAAAAAGCAGCTTGTATAAAAGCATAAAATTAAGCCATTCTTGTTAAATATCAATACAGGCTTTACAATTAGTAATAATCTGCATTTTATCGTGTTGGGCCAGGTGTTGAATCAGAACAAATAAAATATTATAGAATTGGTTACATATTTTTCTAAATTTGTCTTTATGGTAAACTTTCAAAACCGGTTAACAACTGTTTCGGACTAATAACGGCTGCAAATGAAAAAAATAAATGCTATACTGCTGATAACTATATTATTGGTAGCTTTTAATACGGTATATTCACAAACAGGGAAAGCGGTCATCAAATTCAGGACAATGGAACACGATTTTGGGGATATTGATGAGAGCAAAGGGCCTGTAACTACAGAATTTATTTTTTCAAATGAAGGTGTGTTGCCATTGGTTTTAGGGAGAGTAACTGCTACATGCGGGTGTACCTTGCCAGAATGGACCAGACAACCTGTAATGCCAGGTAAACTGGGCTCTATTAACGTTAAATTTGATCCAGTTAACCGTCCGGGACCGTTTATCAAATCAATAAAAGTCAACAGCAATGCAGAGAACGATGTTGTAATTCTAACCATTAAAGGAAATGTAAAAAGGGCAGGAAATTCTCCTGTTGAATACCGATATTCAACAGGCGGACTAAAGATACAGAACATTCATGCTGCTTTTGGCACGGTTATAAAAGGAGGTGTCCACAAAAAAAGTATCGAGGTAATGAATGGATTGTCTGATGCACCTTTAACTGTAAGTTTTGAAAAAATACCTTCACATATCATTATAAATGTAAAACCCTCGACCCTTCAGCCGGGTGAGCGGGGCGTTATTGAAATAGAATTTAATTCGAACAAGCTTAATGACTGGGATTACATTGTAAGCAGGATAGAAATACTAATCAATGGCCAGCGGCACAAAGATAACCTTATTACCGCGACGGCCGTGGTAAAGGAGGATTTTTCGAAACTAACCTCCGAAGACCTTGCCAGGGCGCCACGCATTACCTTTAATACCGAAAAAATAAATTTTGGCACCCTGCAGCCCAACCAAAAAATAGAATTTGAATATACTATAACGAATACCGGAGCCAGTGACCTGATTATAAGAAAGGTCAGAGCTGCCTGTGGCTGCACTGCTGTGGCACCTGAAAAAAATGTCATTGCGCCGGGTGAGTCTGTAAAAATTAAAGCTGTTTTTAATTCGAGCGGGAAGTCAGGTAACCAGAGTTATACAATAACGGTAATTTCAAATGACCCTAAGAGTTTTAAAAAGCTTTTATGGCTTGAAGGGAAAGTACTCCAGAATTAAGGCACAAGGCCCATGACAAAGCAAAAAGAACAAAACGGGGCATTGAGCATAGTTAGCGGTGTAAGCCAGCCTTCGGCAGTGAATGCCGAGGCCGTTAACAAACTGAAGAAGAAAAAGCTATTTTCTGAAAATGAGTATGTTGAAGGCATTTTGTCAGGTAACCGTATGGTGCTCAGCAAGGCCATAACATTAATTGAAAGTGTTTTGCCCGGGCATCATGATCTGGCGCAGCGGGTTATAGAAAAATGCCTTCCGCATTCGGGAAAATCTGTCAGGGCAGGCATTACCGGTGTGCCTGGTGTTGGCAAAAGTTCATTTATTGAGGCTCTCGGATCAAAACTAACTGCTTTAAACCATAAGGTTGCAGTACTGGCTGTTGATCCGAGCAGCGAAAGGTCTAAAGGGAGTATTCTCGGAGATAAAACACGAATGGAGAGGCTTGCCTCAGATATGAACGCATTTATACGCCCGTCGCCTTCGGCAGGAACGCTCGGGGGCGTGGCACGCAAAACCCGGGAATCTATTATTCTGTGCGAGGCGGCAGGTTTTGATGTGATTTTTGTTGAAACGGTAGGGGTAGGACAATCTGAAACTGCTGTACGCTCAATGGTAGATTTCTTTTTGCTTTTGATGCTTGCGGGCGCCGGCGACGAATTACAAGGCATTAAGCGGGGAATTATCGAAATGGCCGACCTCATGGCCGTAACCAAAGCCGACGGCTCCAATAAGCTAAAAGCCGAAAAAGCCATGCATGATTTCTCTTATGCTTTGCAGTTTTTTCCTTCATCAGCATCAGGCTGGACCCCTAAAGTAAATATTTGTTCTGCACATGCAGATACAGGGATTGATGAAATAGGGCAAAATATTTTTAAATATAGAGATTTAACCTCCCAAACCGGATATTTCTCAGCAAACAGGCAGGCCCAGGCACGTTTCTGGATGCACCAGGCAATAGAAAACAGCCTTAGGGACAGCTTTTATGGAGATAAAGCAATAACTGCACTTATTGAACAGTATGAAAAAAAAGTGTTGGAGAACAGGGTGAGTCCTTTTGAAGCTGCAAAAATTATGCTTGTAGAATATCACAAGCGAAATCATCCTTAAAACCAATATCCTATGTTTACATAGGTAATCAGGTCACGGTACCTGTTATTTGACATAAAAGAGAACTCAATAGGGCCAATAAAGCTTCTGAACCCGTACGATATTCCATACCCGAAATAAATATCCTCTGGTATAAAAAGGTTTTTAAAAATCGCTGTTGTTTTGCCGAAATTTCCCCTAAGCGTAATATATTGGTTTTTAAAAATCTCGTATTGCAGGTCAAAACCAATTGTTAAAGCGTTTTTGTTTACCAGCTCAAACAAATTCAAGCCTGTAAAGGGGAACACCCCTGTTTTATAATCATTCAACACCAATCCGCCACTGTAAAAGAGATAATCCGGGGGAATAGAATCACCATAGATATATCCGCCATAAATATTGGTAAAGAAGGTTATTTTATCAGATAGCGGCGAGGCCTTGTTTAACCTCAAAGAAATCCTGAAAACATCCTGGTATTGTCTGTCGTCAATATCTTTGATGTATTCTGTTTTACTCAAGAAACGCAGCCCCGTGTTGGGATAAACAAATTTATCATACGAATCGTACTCGAAATACCCGAACAGGTTGAGTGCAGAATTACGAATAACAGGGGCTTCGGGCTGGTAAGAAATATCAGCTTTTATGCGGGTATGTTCATTCATTAGCCCAAATCCGACTTCGGCAGTGTTGGTCACGCTGCTTCGCAGGCTTAATCCTGCCGAAGTATTAATGAAATCAAATTTTGCTGTTTTTCGGCCATTGAAATATTCATAGATGTCGTAATCACGATAACTGAAAAGCAATTCCACATCGGGTATCCAGCCAATATTCCACTCGGGCAGCAGAATACTTCCGCTTTTGTTGCCCCTGAGCCAGGTAGGTATCAGGTAGCGTGTTTCAAATGCCGGGTTCCTTCCGAGTTTTAAGTCAGTTGTAAGCTTAGAGCCTTTGATTAAAGCATTTCTAAGGGTAGCATTTAACAATAAACTTGCATCGAAATTGCTGTCGTAATGTCCGCCAACACGGTAAAGCATGTTGGATTTTTCTTTTACCCTGAGGCGGAGGATATTTCCTTTTCCGGTATTTTCAATTTTATAGGTTACCGATTCGAAAAACTGGCTCCCGAATACTCTTGAAATAGCAGTATTTAGCTCGCCCAGGCTAATGAAGTCGGGAGTTTTGACCTTCAGCTTTCCGAGTACGAGGTTTCTCGAAACATGTTCTAAACCCTCAATTTCGATAAAATCAACATAGGTTTTTAGTTGATGTTTGAATTCTTTGCGTTCGCTTACACCAAAAACGCGGTTAAGTGAATCGGCAAGTTTTTTTATTTCGTCAAATTGTTTCAGCGCAGCTTCTTCCCCGATCCTGATAAGCTCTTTTGCATTTGAAAAATTCATAGCATTGGACTCTTTAAATTCAGGTTCGATCAATATATTGCACAACTCTTTTTTAT
>JAWOHT010000262.1:0-5070 GCA_046485045.1 Bacteroidales bacterium | reverse complement strand
CTGTTATCTGGTCATATTTAGTGTTGTTGTCATTGTAAATGTTGTACATGTTTATCCCGCCTTTTATTCCGAGGTTTACAAATCCTGCAGGTGAATTGCCGTGCTGTGCACTTGCAGCGCCTGTAATCAAAATTGCTGTAATTAAACCGATTAAGAATCTCATAGTTTTTTGTTTATTATTGGTTTTTTGTTATAATCTCCCCTGGTAACATTATCATAAAAAATAAAGGTGCGGCTATTTTCCTGACGGAGTGTTATATAATTGCATATATATATTGCATATTTCACAGATTAATGAGTTCTAAACTGTAATCGGACAATGGGTATTATTGGGCTAAAGCCCCAAATAAATTATTGATCCCCAAGCCGTTGGCTGAAGCCAACGGCAATTGAAATGACCAGAAACGCTTATTTTTCTCCAAGCCGTTGGCTGAAGCCAACGGCAGTTAAGCAAACACTTCCCTGACAAAAACATGTAGGTTCTCCTCTGTTTTTATCGCCATTTCGGAGCTATGCAGGTGCACGTATATTTCTGCAATATAGTTGTCTGCCTCCTCCCTGGTAATTTTCAATTTAAGGCTGTCGTCAGATACAACCCAGGGCATTTCGTGGATGCGGATCTCGAGCATGTTTTGAATTTTTTCAGGAGGATAACCCGATGATATTTTGAGCCTGATAAGCTGCTCGACCCAATTTCCGGTATCGGCTGGTTTTACTATTTTCTGACTGGTAAGAAGAGTGTACGGGATTTTAACTATCTCACCTTCGCTGGTAACAATTCCCATTGAGCGGTAATCGAGTTTTTTTATGGTTCCCGAGACTTCTGCAGTCCTGATTTGCTGTCCGGCTTCGAAGGCATTTTCAGCCTTAAGTATAATTCCTGAAATGAAATCGCGCAGAAAATACCATCCAAACAGGCCGACCATCAGAATAATCAGACTTCCAGTCAGAACAGGATAAGCTACCCTCCCGATAAATAACTGTTCGAAAGCCCAAAATGCAAAGACAACCCAGAGGAGCATTTGTGCCACCGGAAAAATCTTAAGGAATATTTTCCTGATTTTCCGTTTTTCCGTGAGGACACGAAAATAGGTAGAGATAAAGCGCAATATAAGATAGAGCGCGATCGCAACTGCAAACACTTTCATATATATCATAACAGTTCAAGGCTTTTTAGTTTTTTTACGAGCGGAATTTCCAACGCCGGGTTCAAACAATATACTTCAGGAAACTTCTCTGTCAGAATTCCCTTTTGCATCAGGATGCGCACGGTCTTTTCAGTACTTACAACATCGTTTTGAAGTATCGCTGATAGGCTTTTTATGGAGAATCGGCGGTGAAGGATAAATTGCAGGATGTAAAAAATTTCATCTTGAGGAAGGTCTTCGTTAAAACTGATTTCTTTTCCGAAAGGCTTTTCCATATAAAGTGTATTGCCCGATATTTTACGAATTCCTGCAAGCCAAAGATTGATTGTATGCCCGGGGTTTCCACCTGACAAATTAAAGAAGCGGTTGAACAGCCGCACATATTCCCATCTCGTCAGGGCCTTTTCGCGCTTTTTATCCATTATAAATTTCATCCCACCAGCCTGATGTCTCAGCATTATGAGATTTTTCAGCTCGTGTGAATCAAACGGTTGGCAAAATATAAGGTCGAGTGCCCAGGTGTTTATAGAGCTTAATTGATTGATGATTTTCAGTGCATATTGATTTACGTTAATGATAAACAGCACTTTGTGCCCATATTGCTGCATCAGCAAAATTATTTTTTCTACTACCTGCGTACCTAAAGGTTTCCGTTCCCACCAAAGCTCCAGATCGTTGATTAATATGACACTTTTATCCGTGAGCAATTCCATACTGTATGGCAAATTATCCTGTCCATCAAGGGCTTTTAGCAAGGTTTGCTCAAAAAGGCCGACATCAGCTATACTTTCGCGGGGAGCCCTGACGTTGAAAATGTTTCGATTTTCGAAGTGAAGGTTTGCCAAATGCTTGCTAAGGCTCGATTTACCGGAACTTCGTTCGCCGCTGATTATCAGCAACCCGGATGCTCCGGTCAAAAAGCGTTGTATGGCCTTGCTCCCTTTTTCAATTTCATCTTCCATCCCAACCCAAAAATCACCACAAATGGTTGAGCTGCCCGAAAATACATTGGAATAGTAAAATGGCAATTTCAGCATAAGCGCTTTGTCGGGTGATATTTTTTCAAGCATCCTGGTAAAAGGCTCAACGGGGAAAAGTGCTGCTTTCGCGCGCGATTGCTCCATGCGGTTGGCCCACAATAAACCTTTGCTATGCCGGTAAAGCAGATTCACTAATTGGTTAATTACCTTTTCGCTGACTGATTTTTTAATTTGTTTTAACCTGCTAAACAACCGGAGCTTATCCTTCGTCCTTATTTTTTCGTTCAGGCTTCCTGATGTTTTAATAATGATGGCGGCAGTCAAAGGTTCAAAAGCATTTTTTAATCCTGAATCAAAACTTTGGCGCAACTGCTTATAAAGTACAGTAAGCTTATCTTCCTCATTTTTAATATTCTGTACTAAATTTTCAAGCAAAGCTTTCTGCTGCTCCTGAATTTGTTCGACCCCTATCTCTCCCGAATAAGTGTTTTCCCTGTTTTCGAGATGAAAATTGGCCATCCTGATTAAATTTTTCAGAGTTGAAACCGAAAGTGACAATTGTTTCCCGATATTAATTGATTGTTTCCTTATTTGATCGCTTAGTTCGTTACTGATGTAATAATCAGCCGTTTTTCGCACCGAAACAACCATCTCGCTAATGTTTTCAAGCTTATCAAACTGAATATCTTCCAGCAGTTTCTCTCCTGAAATTTCAATACTTTCAGGAAGCTGCCCCACGGATCCCTGAATTTCTTTAAACAAGGTGTTGAAAGGAACATCAAATGGCGGTAATGATATTGACTTTTGATTGAAAAATTCTTTCTGATCATATTTCTTATCGCCCATTTCCCTGATGGCGTTGACCTTAGCTTCAAATACCTTCAACTTTTCATTTATACCTCGTTCAATAATCAGAATAATTTCCTGATATGATTTCTCAATTTTTGTGGTCAGCCGGCTTTTAAGCGAGTAAAATATGAAATCGAGATAAGTTTTATTGACATGATTAACCATAAAATGGATCCACAAATCGGGGAATTCAGCAACTGATTTTTCAAGTTCACCTTTCTTTTTATTGAAAAGCTTAAATCTTCTGCTTAATAAATTTGCCTGCGGACTTTCAATAATCTGGCTGAAGCTTTCAAGGTCTCCGGTAAGTTCATCGAGCATTTTATGGCTTTGATGATAAAAAAGTGCCTGATTTTCTGATTTCAGATTTAAGGCCAGGGCAGACATTTCTTCTCTCTTAATATCTATTTCGCTGGTGGTCAATTTCCCTGAAAGTGCTTTCTCAAGCGCCAGCAGGTTTCCGTTTAAGAGTTCTTTTATGCCTGAAAAAGCTTTTAAACTTTGAATTATATAATTCTCATAAAATTGCCTGATGTATTTGAGCCGTTTATAATAGAGGAAAAATACGGCTGCAGGGTGCAGATTAATTGTAACGCTTATCTTCTTTCCTGAAATACTGGTCCAGCCAATTTTTACGGCCCGGTTTATCTGCCTGAACAGATTAACAGTTCTCAAGTCCCTGAAATCATTTTTGTCAAATTTTAACCGGATATGTTCAGGAAGATTGTGCACCGAATTGCCTGTTGCGGCAATTAGCTGCATAATGCCTTTGTCCAGAATTTCCAGCTCATCTTTCAGATTATTGTCTTTGAAATTTGCCAGCTCCTTTTGGGCCTGAAAGGAAAAATCATTCAGGATTTTCAATTGTTCCCAATGCTTTTCCATATCATCTTCAAGCTCATTAACCTGTATCAATTTCTTTATTGATCTGTCAACAAGGCCTGATAATTGATCGAGATAATTATTACGGCTTTCCCGGATACCAAAAAAAGTAGTATCAATTAGCAAACGGGCATGCTTATCAAGAACTTCTGCCAAATTGTAAACGGTATTGTAAACAATGCTGGTTTTTGAAAGCTGAAGATTCTTCAGAATAGGTTCAACTTTCACAATATCATCATTATACAAGTGATTTGTACTTTCAGGAGTAACAGATTTTGAAATCACGTTTACCTCCTCAAAACTTGTTGATGCATGAATTAACAGGCACGATTTCAGGCTTTCCGTCACACTGTTGGCATGGGCCACAATGTCTTCCAGTTTTTTATCGGTTAACCCGGACAGTTCAGCAAGAGTCAGGTCAGTATCTTCCGACTCAGAGCGTATCACTTCATTTTCAGGTAATTTATCGGGATTGGCAACCACTTTTATGCTTGCCCTGATCCGGTAACTATCAACCATCTGCCCAAGAATGGCATAATATCTATCTGTATTTTTACTTTCAGGGTTAATGGCCAAAATTCGTATTTCAGCATGTCTCCATTTTGGCGTAACCGTTATGAAACGAATAAGATGCAGGGCAAGCGCGAGGTTCCGTCCTTCCCCACTCCACCAAAAGTCGATTCTTTTGTGATTCCCGAAACCATTCTTTCTATCATAACTCAAAAAAGCAAGGTTGTAATCCAGTTTGTTAAGGGTATGCAGCAGGTCTTCCCATTTTTTCGGATGAGTTATGTTTTTCGACCAGCCCATCAGGATTGTATTTGGCTCGAAACCAGAAAAACCGTAAATCCGGCTGATCATCGCCATGCCTTCGTACACATTGCGGCAATTATGTTTTCGGGTAATAATATTAACATTATCGCCAAAAGTCTCCAGACTCACCCTTGCTGTTTTATCAAACAACAAGTCTTCATCAGGATTTTCAACCAGTTCGAAATTGGTGAAGATACCCAGTTTCCCTACGAGCGCTGTTCCGATTTCAATAAGGTATGGCCGGGTGCCTGAACCTCCGCTGAACAGGATGACATTAGGCCGCCAGTTGCGAGTATTGAAGTTACTTTTAGAAAGTTGCAGCAAGCCTGTTTTCACCAGCGATAGCCAGAGACTCGATAGCGTATCTCCGGAATGCAGCTTAAGCTCTTTATTTTTCA
>JAWOHT010000259.1:0-9184 GCA_046485045.1 Bacteroidales bacterium | reverse complement strand
TAATCGACAACTATGGCTACATTTTTTTTAGAAAAGCACCTTTAAAACCCTTTTCCTTCAGCCCGGCAATATGATCAACGGCATCGTACTTATTGGTGTATTCACCAAAGCTGTAACGATAATAACCATCGCTGCCCAGGGTGACTTTTAAACTGTTGAGTTTACCAAAGATTCTGAAATCAACCGGATCTTTTCCGGCCATAATCTGAATAGTGTAAACCGGAACAATGGCCCGTCTGCGGATAATTACATCGCGGTAACCTCTCGATTTTGCAATCTCCTTTAGTTTCTTAGCCTCTTCAAGGTTATGGGCTGTTCCCCATGAGTATTTATAAAGATTATCCGGGCCTAAGTACACACTTATACCGTCGAGGTTCCTGAAATAGCTTAGATCTACCGGCTTGCGTAAAGCAAATAGCTGAACGGTATAGGTAACCGGTGTGCCAGGCATAATGGCTGATACATCGTTCAATTCATCCACAACTTCATCAATAACCGTTTGAAGACCATCATCTATGCCTGTGTGTAACGGTGCGGGCACATGCTTTGCTTCGGTTACTGCTTCTACTGCAGTAGATTTCCCTTTTGGTGTTACAGGAATTTCTGTCAGGGTATTCTCCGGTTTCTTTAACTCATCTTCCTTAACCTCAAATGTTTCAGCGGGTTTTTCGGCAAGGACAGCCAATGCCGGTTCATTATTTTTAGCGTGAATGTTTTCAACAGTACCTGATGGTAAATTTTCGGTTTCAATAGTTGATTCTGCTGCTATCTGAACAGGCGCTATATATTTAAGGGGGGCATCCTGTTGAAGCATGTCGGAAACAGGTTCATTGTCTACGGTGATTTCTTTGCTGAAGGTTTCGTAACCTGGGGCTGTTACGGTAAGCATATATTTACCGGGAGTTAGCGGGTAAGAATAGCTGCCATGTTCGTTCAGCGGGGCTAAAGGAGAAAGAGTGTTATAGCTGCTGAGGTCCATCAGCGAAACAAAAAAGAGATTAGGGTCTAAGGCAGCCGGGTGGTTATCGGGCAGAATATTCCCTGTAAGGGTCACTGTTGTAAGTTTTTCAATATAATTGATGTCTTTTCCGCCAAAACCGCCTGGAAGAATTCGGGCTGTATGCCCCTCATATTTATTGTTTCCGGGGACAAAAAAAAGATCATTGTCGGTGGTGTTTATAGGGTAGCCCAGATTAACAGGGATAGCGCCATTTTCGTGCAGATGAATGAAAAATATATCGTATCCGCCCATGCTTTTGTGCCCTTCGGAGCTGAAGTACAGTCTGTTTCCATCGGGTGATAAAAAAGGTGTTTCTTCATTGTAAAGTGTATTGATGACAGGCCCCATGTTCACGGGCTTGTCCCAGTTGCCCTTTTCATCAAGCGTTGAGTAATAGATATCGAGATCGCCTTCTCCACCGGGGCGGTCGCTCGTGAAATACAGTATTTTGCCGTCGGGTGAAATACTGGCATGGGTCTCGTTCATTTTTGAGTTGATGGGTTTCTTTAGCTTTTCAGCAGCAGACCAGCGCCCTTTAGCAAATGTACTCACGTATATTTCTGAGTTCTCCGGGTCGTCCTCAATAAGATAAAGGGTAGTGCCATCAGCAGATAGTGATGCGGTTTTGAGATTATTTTTTGAAGATACCTGTTGCGTAATGGCTTTTGGTTTGGCCCAGTCGCCGTTTGCCTTGGTGGTAAACATTATATTGTTGACATCTTCTACTGAGGTAGTGTAAATCATGGTATTTTCATCGGCAGAGAAAACTGCGTTGAAATTAGACGATTCATTATTTATTTTGCTCCCCAGGTTGGTTGAATTTATTTTTACAGCATTGGCCATCATCTCGGTTGCAACCTGGCACATTTTTATATAGAGGTCGGCTACCTGTTTCTGCCTGGTATCTTTGGGCCCAAGATTGTACATGTAATCACGGTAAGCTTTTTCGGCTTTGTCGAGCTGGTTGGTTACACGGTAGGCACTGCCCAGCATAAAATATGTTTCAAGGGGTGCGCCTTCCTCATCAATTGAGTTTGCTTTGTAGTCTTTCGAGATGTTTGCTGCAGCTTCGTTAAAATATTGAACTGCCTTTTCTTTTTCGGTATCGGTATTCAGGTAACATATCCCCAGTTTATATTTAATGTTTGCATTGCCGGGCAGTAGCTTTAATATCTGTTCATAAGATTTTATGGCTTTGGCGTACTGCTTTGTCATTAAAAAGTATTCGGCATCAAATGACAATTCGTTGACACGCGCCCAATCTTGTGCTTCAAGATTTATAAAGAGAATAAGAAAGATTAGAATACCGCAACACCTGTTCATTTTAAACACCTGTTATATTTTTCTCTTAATCAAACTTACTAAAAAAAAGAATGCTTTGCTTAGTGAGTTATGAACAAACACATTATAAAAAACATAAGCACGACATGGTGCTTTTTTATTTATTCCGGTTTGTATACTACGCCTTTGTTATTTATTCCATCAACCTCGATTTTTAAAGGATTGCTGAATCTTATGAGCCTCAGAAACCCGGTTTCTTTCAGGGCTTTTAACCTGTTCAGGTACGCGGTATCGTAATGTCCGTCGTTGGTATGTGGCGAGACAGTAAAATATCCTACGCCAAAAGTTGTTAGGTTATGGAAGAAATGGGTGCCCTGGCTTGGATCAATAGAATATCCTTTAAGCCCTGATTCTATGATGATACGTGCAGCCGATATCTGCGACCATTTAACGGGGACCCCCAGCCACGGATCGCCCGATCCCCATCTTCCCGGGCCTATCAACACATAATTTTCCTTTTCAGTCTGAAGGAAATTGTTTATCTCGTCGACCTCTTTCGCGATTTGCAGGCTTTTGGAGGCATTAAAGGCTTCGGGCTTTACATAAAGAATATGTGAAATATTCTGAAACTTGCCGTTACCCATTGCTTTCTCACTGTAGATAATTGTTTTTTCAATGTCTATCTTACCGATTTTAAAATTGATCTCCTGGTGATGCACCACGATGGGCCTTATCTGCAAAAGGTTAAATACTTTCGGCTGTCCGGGTGGTTTGTCAAGGTCTACTGCAAATTCAATTTCCACAGGGTTGTTAAGCTCTTTCTGGCCTGTCTGCAATAACAAGTCTGTAATCTCAGCCAGGGGGAAATTGCCGTGTTGCAGGACATTTGAAAACGTGATAATTTTTTTCCCGGGGAAATTAACTCCGTCTCTTATCATATTGTTATCTATGTCGTAAACAGAGGCAGCAAATTTTATGGCATTGTCGTTTTCAGCTTCAGCAATTTTCAGCTTCAGTAAGTTGACTTTATCATCGGCAGAAGGTATAAACTTTTCAGGGTCAAGGTCTACCGAATAGAAATAGTGTTGGGTGTTCTTCAGGGTGTTTTCGGGAGAAGAGAGCTGAAGGAGTTTTTTAGGATATTTAGGAGAAAAGCGCAGGGCAACCCCTCCTTCGGCAATAAGCTTACCAAGGCCAAAGGCAATGGTGGCAATGCCTTCGCCCGTTTTTTCGGGGGGTATCGGGTAATAGTTCACCGACCGGGCAACTCCCGAGATCGCCGGGTAGAACCTGTTACCATAGCGTTCTCCGCATACTTCCTGGAGGATGATACCCATCTTCTCCTCATCGAGAGCATTGGTGGTGGCAAGCATATATGCCTTGCTTGCTTTGAAATACACCGAAGCATACACGCATTTAATGGCGTTTTCAAGAAGCTTAAGCGAGAGGTTAATGTCTTTCGACATGGGTACCATGTAGGTGTTGTAAATGCCCGCGAACGGCTGAAAAAATGAATCTTCGAG
This sequence comes from Bacteroidales bacterium, assembly GCA_046485045.1. Lineage (GTDB taxonomy): Bacteria > Bacteroidota > Bacteroidia > Bacteroidales > UBA10428 > JAFGPL01. The sequence goes on along the minus strand of JAWOHT010000259.1, from coordinate 5,380 downwards.
TTTGCTTGAAGACCTCACCGCAATAGGGTTTTTTGCAATAGATGCTATACTGGCGATATCTTCGGTAACATAAGACGGCAATGCGGCAGCCATAAACTGCCTTACCATCTCCTCGTCGGGTATGGCAGCAAAGGCAATCTTATGCAGGTGATTGCTTTCCATGAATTCGTCAAACACTTCGGTTCCCAGCACTACGGTACGGGGAACCGTAATGACCACATCTTTAAAACTGTTTTGCAACTGCTGTCTTATAATAATGGAGTTCATAAACGCCAATCCCCTTGCTTTACCGCCTATAGAGCCTTCGCCAATTCTTGAAAATCCGAGGTATTCATCAAAAGTTCTTTTGTCAAATACAGCAATCACACCTTTGGCTTTACTCGTTCTGTAATTTGAAATGGCCCTGTAGATATAATTTCTCGCCTCTTCATGGTTTTTAAAATCGGTGAGTTTGGTGGGCTTGAAAATCTGTGCAATCGGGAAAAGCGCACGGGCATTCAGCCATTTGGATATATCGTCGCGGGAGGTATGATAAACAAATATATCATCGGGAATTTTAAGAATCAGCTCCTGCAATGTTTTTAGGTCTGGTGCCACGAATTTCTTTTCGAGCGTTTTTGGATCACGGAAAATAAAATCACCAAATCCAAAATTGTTGATCACATAATCTCTTAGTTCTATGGAGAGATTTTTGGAATATTTATGCAGGAAGCCTGCGCCAAGCCGTGTAGCTTCCTCCCTGTATGCGATATCTGAAGATTGCAGCAGGAACGGAATGTTCGGATATTCTGACTTAACAATCCGGCATAGCTCAAGCCCGGCTTTGGCTTTAACATCATGCTTGCCTGGTGTAAATTTATAACTAACATCAGAAATGATTCCGAGGATATTGCTTTTATGTTTTTGATAAATCGAAAAAGCCTCCTGATAGTTTTTTGCCAGTAGGATTTTTGGCCTGCCCCGCCTTCTGAGCATCTTCTGGTGCTCGTTGAGGGCTTCTTTCATGATATCGAGTGACTGGTAAAGTATAATTTTATAAAGGTTCGGAAGATAAGATGAAATAAACCTCACCGAGTCTTCTACAAATAAGATGCATTGTACGCCCACTTCACCGATATCGAACGGCGTATTCATCTTGTCTTCAATGAGTTTGATAATTGCGAGTAATAAATCTGCATTTCCAAGCCAGCTAAAAACATAGTCAATCGCGCTGGTGTCTTCATTTTCGAGCTTGAGCGATACCTCTCTCGAGAAATGGGTGAGCACCACAATGGGAATATGGGTGTACCTTGCTTTAATCTGTTTGGCCAGGTCGAAGGTATTAACATCGTCAATGCTCAGCATTTCGATAACGAGGTCAATCTTATCATTTTCAAGGATGGAAAAGGCTTTACGGGCAGAGTCGGCATGCACGAACACGGGGGGATAACGGAGGTTCAACGACACGTACTCATTGAATATTTGTTCATCAATACGGCCATCTTCTTCGATCATAAAAAAGTCGTAGCTGCTGCAGATTACCAGTACACGCCTTATGCGGTTCTGCATCAGCAGGTTGAAAGATGTATCGCTGAAATAATAGGTGCCAATATCGTTGTCTTCGATAGGTTTTGTCATCTGCCTTTTTCTTTCAATTATTCATCTGTTGTTTTTTTATTGCCGATTTAACAGGATTGATGATGCGTTTCAAAAGGCTCATGTTATCGGTTATAATTGCAGCAGTTCCCGGCATTTGTTGCCTGAAGGTTATCTGTCTGCCATAGTTGGTTGTAAGTCCCACAGGAAGGCTTACTTCGGCGGTGTAGAATTTATCAGACGGAACATCAGAGATAGAAATGACCTCGCCTTTAACCATGCCAAACTCCATGTATGGATAGTTTGCAAATTTGATGTTAACAGGTTGCCCTGGCCTTACTTTGCCTGCCCCTTCTACCGAAAGGTTTATCTTGCCGATAATATCGCCTGTGTGATGCGGCACAATGGTGATTACCACCTCGTTCTCCATTACCTGCTGGTTTTTGCTCCAAAATCTTGTAAAGCTTACTTTACCGTCAATAGGCGATATCAGCATGTATTTCTGTTTCCAGATTTCTATGTCGGCCAGTAGTTTGTTGAAACTCTCGTTTAGCTCAATTTCTTTCTGTTTCTGTTCTTTGCTTAACTCAAGTTCCAGATCGAGAATCTGCTGGTTGAGTTTTGAAGCTTCAATAAGGGCTGTTGCCAGGTTGGTTTCGGTTTCTTTTAATGCGAATTCCGATTTTAGCATCATGCTTTCTGATTTTTCGAAATCTGAACCGGCAATAACACCTTGCCGGAAAAGTATCGAATCTCTGCCGAACTGCCTGCGGGCCAGCACAAACTCTTTTTTTTGAACAGCAGATTGTTCTTCAAGCCTCTGGTTATAGTCTGCATGTTTCTTTAATTCATTGTTAACGGCCTGAATTTTTTTTCTGTGGTAATTTAAAAGCAGAAAACTTCTATAATCGTGAAGTGCTTTAACAAATGCGGCAAATGACGGCTGTATTTCTCCCAGCTCGTAATTAATATCAGATTCCGGCAGCTGGCTGATATCCGATATATTACTGTATTTAACAAGCATTTTTTCTACGCTGACGATATCTTCATAGTCGGCTGCGGTTTCAAGCAGCGCGATAAATTCACCTGATTTAACGGCTTGATTGTCTTTTACAAATAGTTCCTGAATTTTGCCGCTGGTTCTTGCAACAAGGTCGGCAGGGGGATTCTGCGTGGTAAGCACAATTTCTGCATCAAGGGTATCCGGGTACCTGAACAATGCGCTGCCGGTGATAAGTATCAAAACGGTTAGGGTGATGATGGTAGTTCCCCATCTCACGATCCACTTTGGTACCTGGCCAAGCAGTTCCTGCACATCCTCGTTTCTTAGTTCTATTCCCGAATGATTGTTTTCGTTCGTGTTTGACATGAATTGTTTTTTTGCTTTACATTCCAAGTTCAAGTTGGTTTTTTACCAGGTTGTAATATGGGCCTTTCTTTGCAATAAGCGCTTCATGCGTGCCTTCTTCCTCAATTTTGCCTGCTTCGAGCACCACGATATGATCTGCATTTTTAACGGTGCTGAGCCTGTGTGCAACCACCACCACCGTTCTCCCCCTGAAAAACCCATTAAGGTTCTCCATTATAACTTTTTCGTTGTTTGCATCGAGTGCATTGGTTGCTTCGTCGAAAAAAATAAACTCGGGTTGCTTGTATATGGCACGGGCTATCAGAATGCGTTGTTTTTGTCCCTGGCTGAGCTGAACACCCTCCTGGCCGATTTTGGTATTATAACCCAACGGAAGAGATTCGATATATTGCTGAATGTTGGCCATTTTTACAGCTTGAAGCAATTTGCTTTTATTAACGTTCTCGTCAGAAACAGCAATGTTTTTAGCTATGGTATCGGAAAAAATAAACCCGTCCTGCATCACTACACCGCTTTTTTGTCTCCACATGCGGTGACTAATGTTTTTCAGGTTGACATTTCCTGCTTTCACATTTCCCTTCACCGGTTCGTAAAACCCAAGAAGAAGTTTGATAAGGGTGGTTTTTCCGCTACCACTTGTACCAACGATGGCGGTTACTTTTTCCTGATCAATTTTGAGGTTTATATCCTTTAAAACAAATGGAGAATTAGGCCCTTCGTATTGAAAATCAAGGTTTTCTATAGAAATACTATGACTTTCGGGCAATTCGGTAATCAAAGATTCTTCTGCCGGTTCTTCATCGGGTTTGCTGTGGATCTCGGCAAGCCTTTCAAGGCTTATTTTGGCATCCTGGGTGTTGTGAAAAAACTGAATGATCTGGTCAATAGGTGCATTCATTTGTCCGAGTATGAACGAAACTGCCATCATTGCGCCAATGGTGAGGTTTCCCGACATTACCTGGTGCGCGGCAACAAAAAGGATAATGATGTTTTTAGATTCGTTGAAGAATAATGCTCCCATTTGCTGGTACTGGTTCAGGGCAAGGCCTTTGATGTTTATCCTGAAAAGGGCGGCCTGAATGCTTTCCCATTCCCATCTTTTTTGTTTTTCACAATTATTCAGTTTTATTTCCTGCATTCCGGTGATAAGCTGAATGATATTGCTTTGATTGGATGACAACTGAGTGAACCTTTTATTGTCGAGGGTTCTACGCTTCTTCATAAACAATAAAACCCATAAGAAATAAAGCGAGCTGCCTGCAATAAACAGCAGAAATATCAGGGGGTTGAAGATAATGAGAACCACACTAAGTACAATAATGCTTATAAGCGAAAAGAAAAGGTTCAGCATGGTACCAGTAAGAAATACTTCGATGCGCTGATGGTCATAAATTCGCTGTATCAGGTCGCCTATAAGTTTGGTATCAAAAAACTTTATGGGCAGTCTCATCAGTTTAATCAGGAAATCAGATATCAGGAAAATATTTATCCGGGTGCCAAGGTGCAGCAATATCCAGTTTCTGATAAAGTCAACAGCCATGCGGCTGCCAATTATTACAAACCAGGCAATAAGCACAAGATTAATGAATGCAATATCGCGCAGTATAATTCCTTTATCAACCAGCGCCTGAAAGAAGAAAGGGAATAAAATCTGAAGCGTACTGCTGAGGAGAATTCCCAAAGCCAATTGCAGCAATAGTCCGCGGTAAGGGCGAAGATATGAAAGCAGGAAACCAAAACCTGCCTTATTTATTCCAGGAGGGGAGACTTTACATGCTCCAGTGCCGGGTGGGAAAACGTACCGCCACCGCCGCCCTGAACATGGCCATGGACATGTATGAAGAAGGCATGATCGATGAAAAAACCATGGTTTGCCGCCTGAACCCCAAGTCCCTCGATGAGATGCTGCATCCGGTGGTGGATCCGGAACAGGAAAAAACCGCGGTCAAGGTGGTGGAAGGTCTGCCGGCCGGACCGGGCGGGGCCTGGGGCAAAATTGTGTTTACCGCCGAAGAGGCGGTGCAGACCGCTAAAACCGGTGAGAACGTGATCCTGGTCAGAGAGGAAACCAGCCCTGAAGATATCGAAGGCATGCGGGCCGCCGCCGCCATTCTCACGGCCAGGGGCGGCATGACCAGCCATGCGGCCCTGGTGGCCAGGGGATGGGGAAAATGCTGCATCGTGGGGGCCGGGGCGCTGAAAATCAATGCCATGACCCGCCAGGTCCAGGCCGGCACAAGAACCTTCCATGCAGGGGATATATTTACCCTCAACGGCACCAGAGGGATCGTGTATGAAGGCCGGCTGAAAATGAAAGATGCGCTGGAAAATCCCAAATTCCAGAAATTCATGGCCATTGCCGACCTCCACCGGACCATGGCGGTGCGGACCAATGCCGACACCTCGGAAGATGCGGCCATGGCCCTCAAATTCGGG
>JAWOHT010000205.1:0-4954 GCA_046485045.1 Bacteroidales bacterium | reverse complement strand
CTACCTCGTAGCCCTTAAATTTGCCCAGTTTGACTTCATTCATGAGGTAACGGGTAAAGTACCGCTGCTCCTGCTCGATGATGTTTTCGATAAATTCGATGAGCAAAGGGTAAAACAGTTGATTGAGCTTGTATCTCAACCCAAATTCGGACAGATTTTTATCACACATACCAATAGAGAGCGGATGAAAGCCGTATTGCGAGATTTACATGCAGAACACAGAATGTTTGAGGTGTCGGGTGGGAAGGTACAAACTGTTTAGGAAAAGAGCTATAGATGATTGATTAAGAATAAACAAAAAGATATTTTAAAACAAAATCTATGCGAAAAAGCAATACACAGAAAATAGGCACTGTTTTAAAAGAGTTTATTGAATACATGATGATTGACCGCAAACTCATGGAGGTTGGAATTGTGCGTTCGTGGGAAGAATTGATGGGCAAAGCTGTTGCTTCGCGCACCAGAAATATCTACATTAAAGATAAAACACTCTTTGTACAGCTTAACTCATCTGTACTGCGAAGCGAACTTATAATGATGCGCCAGGCAATAATAGACAAACTGAATGAAAAAGCCGGTGAAAAAATCATTGAGAAAATTGTGCTTAGGTGAGAAGTTAGCAAGAAAACCAGATATCAGTTTTCAAATTTCGAGAACCTTTCACTCAATGCAAAGAAGAAATCACACTCTTTGTTTGCATTTTCGTCACTGTCGGACCCATGCACAGCATTTTTTTCGATTGATTGTGCAAACAACTTGCGCAGGGTGCCTTCCCTGGCCTTTGCCGGATCGGTATGTCCGATCAGGTCGCGGTATTCTTCCACTGCATTTTCTTTTTCAAGAATAGCCACCACAACAGGGCCTGACGTCATAAAACCAATGAGCCCCTCAAAAAATGGTTTCTCGATATGCACCGAATAAAACTTTTCGGCCATTTTTCGGGTAAGCATAATAAGTTTCATAGCCGCAATGTGAAACCCGTTGGCATTTATTTTTGCAAGTATCGGGCCTATGTATTCGTTTGCTACTGCGCCCGGTTTAATTATTGTTAGGGTTTTTGTTCCTGTCATAAGTAAAAAAATTTTAAAAGCTAAAATATAAAATTTTATTATTGCATCAGTTCTCAGAACACTTTTTTATATATTTGACGCATCAGATTGTACCGTTAATAAATCTTAATCAATTACAGCGAGTTGAAAAGCAGAGTCAGCAGGGGGAAAAGCAAAATTAAAGGGTTACTTGCCAGTGGGAGTAAAAAAATTGTTATTATTACACATGTCAATCCCGATGGCGATGCCATTGGCTCATCTTTGGCCCTTTGCAGGGTATTAAAAAATATGGGACACAACGCAGTTGTTATCACCCCGAATGTATATCCTGCCTTTTTGCAATGGATGCCCGGAAACAATGATATTGTGGTTTTTTACAATGCCCTTAAAAAAGCACGGCTTTTAATACTTGAGGCCGAAATTATTTTCTGTCTCGATTTTAACGACCTCACCAGGATTAAGCAGGTAAACACACTGGTGCAGGAGTCAAAGGCGCATAAAATATTAATAGATCATCATCCTACTGAAACATACTTCACTTCGCTGGTTTATTGCGATGTGAATGTGAGCTCTGCGGCAGAATTGGTCTACGATTTTGTCTTCGGCCTGGGCTTCAGAAATTATTTTGACCTTGAAGCGGCAACCTGCATTTATACCGGCATTATGACCGACACGGGATGTTTTAGTTACAATTCCTCCAATCCATACACTTACAAAGTAGTGGCAAAATTGCTTGAAATGGGCGTTGATAAAGATAATGCCAACGCGGAGGTGTATTATAATTTTTCGGGCTCACGAATGCGCCTGCTCGGGTATGTATTGAATGAGAAAATGGAGATATTTGAAGAATACTCTACTGCTATTCTTAGTCTCACACGCGAAGAACAAAAGCGATACAATTTTCAGGCCGGCGATTCCGAGGGTTTTGTAAATTATCCTTTGTCAATAAAAAATATTAAGTTTTCTGTATTGTTTGTTGAGAAAGAAGATCACGTAAAACTCAGTTTGCGGTCTAAAGGCAGCTTTGCCGTAAACCGGTTCGCAAGGCAACATTTTAACGGTGGCGGGCACCCTAATGCCTCTGGTGGTGAAATGTATGCTCCCTTGCATGAGGTGCTGCTAAAATTCAGGGAACTGATACCTCTTTATAAAAATGAACTGACCAATGAACAGGCTTAAGCAGGTTATAATTTTACTGGTAGTGCTTGTACTAGGATTTTCATGCAGGCAAAACCATGAAAAGAAAGATAAATCCGGTTTGCCCGTGACCAACGAAGACCTTATTAGGGCCAATAAGGTACTGGTAAAGAAAGATGCCGCTAAAATTGCCGCGTTTGTCGAACGGCACAACTGGGAGATGCAGCAGACAAAGACAGGGCTCTGGTATATGGTTTATGAGCATGGAAAAGGCGAACAAACCAGCCCAGGTGATATTGTTACCATTTATTTTAACGTCTCGCTTCTCGATGGCACTGAATGTTACAATTCCGATACCCAGGGCCCGAAAGAGTTTAAAATAGGACAAGGTGGAGTAGAATCGGGACTTGAAGAGGGTATTCTTTTACTCAGAGTGGGCGATAAGGCACGTTTTATCATGCCCCCGCACCTTGCACATGGATTGATCGGCGACAACAACAAAATTCCTGCCAGGGCTATTCTGCTCTACGAAGTTGAATTGATGGCTTTAAACAGAAAATGATATGATACATCTGAGAATTTTACCCTATTTTTTTATTGCGCTGCTGGCAATCTCATGTTCGAACTGTAATTCAAAATACGAAGGTTATTCAAGGGCAAAGGGAGGTATCTGCTACCAGTTGCATAAGATTGGTGAAGACACAAAGAAAGCAGGCGCCGGCGATTACGTAACCACAGATATTTCTTACAAGACCATGTCTGATTCACTGTTTTTTTCAGGTAGAAGAAAACTCCAGGTGTCTAAACCCGATTACAAAGGCAGTATAGACCAGTGCTTTATGATGCTCGCTGAAAAAGAGAGCGCGACATTTATCCTTTCAGCCAGTGATTTTTTTCATAAAACCCTGCAGGCCTCGCTTCCTTCGTTTCTTGCAGAAGAAGATATGATGAAAGTAACACTGGATATCATCGAAATTCAAACCGAACAGGAATACCTTAATGAGAAAGAAGCATTTCTTTACTGGATCGAAGATTTCGGCGATTATGAAAAAGTAATCCTCAGCCAGTTTCTCGATAAGCAAAAACTGTCGGTAGAACCCGAAATAAATGGCATGTACCGAATTGTCTTACAAGAGGGGACCGGCAAAAATGTAGCAGAAGGCGACACCATTACAATTAATTACGAAGGCAAATTTCTCAACGGGAAGTTTTTTGATTCCACTGTTAAAAGAAACCAGCCTTTCCAGTTTGTTTTTGGTACCGAATGGCAGGTGATAAAAGGCCTGGAAAAGGCCCTTTCGCTGATGAAAGAGGGTGAAAAATCGCTTTTTATTTTACCATCAGAGCTGGCATTTGGCACCGAAGGCTCTTCTACAGGCATTATTCCGCCATTCACATCGCTGATTTTTGAGGTAGAGGTACTCCGAATTAATTAACCGCTATGATAGCAACCTTTTTAATCAAAATTCATCTAACAGGTAAAACATTTTTAAGATATCGTAGTTTAAATTGAAAAAGACATGAAAATAAGAATGAAAAGTTATATTAGCGCCACGGGAATTATTATGACATTGGTTTTGTTTTCTGCTTGCAGCCTGAACAATGATTGGGAAGAGCGTGAAAAAGAAGAAATAAAAAAGCTTGAGACCCACATCGCTTCACTAAAGGCTCAGGGAGCAGAAATTGTTGACTACGAAATGAGTTCATATACATGGTATTTCGAAGATATGGGGTTTTTTGCCGCACCGGGCGTTTCGCCTGTGGTTAATGATTATATACTGGTAGATTACGTGCGCAGGAGCCTCGATGGTGATATTAAATTTACAAATATTGATTCTTTAATTCCTGAATGGGACACTTACAACAAGAACAAGAGCTATTATTCCTATTATCTGTTTGTGCCCTACAAGTTTGTTTTTGGCTATAATACCCCTGCATTTAATGCCGGGGTGGGTCTTTTAAAAGAAGGCCAGCAAGCAAAGATTTATTATCCTTCGGGCCTCGGCTTTGGAGATCATGTTACGCTTATTGATGAAGTGAAATTATATAAAGTAATCAGCGATATAGAAAAATACGATTCCCTGCAACTTGAATGGGCAAGGAGCGAGTTTGGCTTTAATGCCGATTCTTATATTTCCAGATCGGATATTTTCTACCAGGAGATTGCTCCCGGCGATACCTCCATTGATTTCGGCGCCAACGACTCGCTTAAAGTGAAATTTGTTGCCTATTACCTGCAGGAAGAGGGCCTGGTGAGGTTCGACTCGATATGGGGCACTTCTGATTTAACATTTGCGGTAATACCTTCAACAAAGTCAAAAGTTGAGGCTTTCACACCCGAAAACCATGTTCCGTTTACCAAAGGTTTCGCATCGGCTATGGATACCATTGCCATTGGGACAGAAGCCCTGATTCTTGTACCCAATGCAAAGGGTTTTTCTTCCAAAGGTCTGTCACATGCTCTGCTGGGTTTTCCCGTTGTACCAAATTATACCTCTCTTTTATACAAACTTAAGGTGGTTGGCAAAAAAGAATAGTCTTTATGGTTTTTGAAAGATAAAAATGGCCGGACGTTTATGCAGCTCCGGCTTTTTTGTTTTCCAGAGTTTAACAGGCATGGTCGCTATCATCTCTGTTTCAAGGCTTATGTCTGTTGCAATGCAGAGTAATGTATCACCGTGGCAAGTTTCGACAATATCGTTCAACAATTGATTATTACGATATGGTGCCTCAATGAAAATCTGCGCCTGTTGTTCTTTAAAACTCCT
>JAWOHT010000090.1:0-14289 GCA_046485045.1 Bacteroidales bacterium | reverse complement strand
CCCCCTTTTCGACCGGGCACCAAGGTGACCGTTAGGAGATGGTGACGTTGGTCCCGTTCTGAGACAGTTTGGAACTAGGCTATCGCCGCTTCTTGGGCCCCGTTCCCCTGACAGATTTGGATGAACTCGCTCGGTGTCAGGTGCCCGAGTGAGCTATTTGGCCGATGCCGATTGTAGTCGATCCGCCAAGCTTCGATTTTGGCCCTCGCATCCTCGATTGACAAGAACTGATTAACGTTCAGACATTCATCTCGCAGGCGGCCATTGAACGACTCTATGTGGCCGTTATCCATCGGCTTTCCCGGTCGCGTGAAGTCGAGCTTTATGCTGCGTTGCCAAGCCCATTCCTCGAGTGCCTTGGACGTGAATTCGGTGCCATGGTCGACCGTGAGAGAGATCGGCACCGAGCCGTCCGCCAGACGTCGATCCAGGGCAGCCGCAACCTATTGGCCAGACATCGAGAAATCGACCTCAATCAGCGGACTCTCGCGACTCCCCATAAGGTAAATCTTGTCCTGTCCAAATCGCTTACGCAGGTAGTTCGTCACCTCCTTTGTATCTGATATCATTTGTTCCAGTGTCATCGACCCCTGAGATATTTTGGCCTTGTATGAAAGACCAGCCCACCGTTGGTCCCACCAAACCACAGTGAAGTAGTCTTCAAGTCCTGTTGGGTATTTCTTGGTAAGGAAATAATCAGGGATTCCACCATGAAGGTAAAGTAATACGGGATTAGAAGAATCTTTACTCTGGATAAACATTCCCTGTTTTACTCCTCCTATTTGGACAAATATTTTTTCGGAAATACTTCCGTCAAGGATTTTCCCATTCTCATCCCTGAATGCTTCGGACTTGCCCGGGCTTACTATTGCCAGGTAAACTAGCAGTGAGATGAAAAGCCCCAAAAACGCCAGAATTAAATAAATCATCACTTTTTCCGCCTTTTTTACAATGTGTTGTTTATTAATTTTCATATTAAATTGGTATTAATTGCAGTTACAAGTACCAACCAAAAATGCGATGTAAATTGACGGGCCGTTTAGTTGCCGATTGTTTACGTAAGAAAACTTTGACCCAGCAACAAAACGATAGGTTGCCCCAATTTCCAACCTAAGCAATTTCCCCAAGGCAAGTTGTGAATACAGCGATGGTTCAAATACAGGAAACATGTTGACCTCACCCTTCGACTTGGGAATGGTTTCTTTGAAGCCCACACCGCAGGCTGCAAGTAAGTTTGAACCAAATTTCAAATTTTGTCCCTCATAGAATACATATCCAAATTCAATGCCGCCATATCCAAATTTGAAGAACTCAAGCGTATCGGTTTTGGTGCTTTCAATTTCAACGCCTTTGGGCATTCCCCAGCCTGCGCCACCAAAAGTATAGCGGTTGTTAAATGTTGCTGATCCTCTGCCTCCGGTCATCACGCCAAGTTGATTGTTGACTTGGGTGAAAAGAACACCTGTGCCACCAAAAGCCAGGGTGGTCATTTTGATTTTTGGAATGGAACCTTTCCCGGCAGCGTCGGAGTTTAGGGCCTGTTGGTTGCTGGCCTTCAAAATATTTGCCGAAAAGGAAAGCAGCAAAATCATCAATAGTGCCGTTATTTTAGCTTTGTTTTTCATTCTCAATGAATTAAATCTTGTGTAGTTTAACAACAACCTCATTTTTCTCATCTTGGATTTCGACCTTATGCCGGTTGAAACTTCCTGGTGCATTTTTCCCATCATAGTTGCTGAAGCCGAACTTTTCCCTGGGAATACCAACCATATTGGTGTCGAGTTTCCCGTTATCATTGCTGTCCTGGTAAATTGAGAAGACATAATGACCTGCGGGAAGATTCATGCTCCTGTGTATCGTTTCATTATCGGCATTGAGAATAAAAGACAGAAATGGCTCCCTGGCCTTGTAGCCTGTCTCTTCGTTAAAAACTGACACGTAAACTTTTCCTCCGTTTTTTTCCACTCCTTCAATTTTCAGTTTTATAGTGGCCTCTGCTGAAGCCCAAAGGTGCAGGATAAGCAAGGCTAAACAAAAGACTGTTGTTCTCATGGATTCAAAGTTTTAGTAAAGCGAAGTCCTTTTTCCATGCCGTTGTGCAACCCTTATGGCATCGCGCCAATGGTAATGCAGTGTAATAGCTCGTTGCCTGCAGTTAACTTCGCACAAGCGGCAAAGGGTGCAATCAAGTTCGCTTGTTGACAAAGCCTTTCTGTTCTGAAGCTGGATGATTCCCAGTGGGCAAACATCCACGCATTTCCCGCAACCGTTGCAATTGTTTTGATTAAAGGTTACCCTGTCGCCACAGAGTAATACCGAATTGCCATTCGAGCCAAATAAATATGAATTAGGCTGACCCTCCGTGATTGGCAATTTGTTTTGCACCTGTTGGTAGTAATCGGGCATACAATGATAGGGCATGGTTTTTTGGACAAACCGGGCGGCTTTTTTCAAATCCTTTTCATCGGGTTTGCCCCTGTGACCGCCCCCAATTATTACCCAGGGCCCGGTTTCATCATATGCTCTCACAGAAAACTCTCCGATAACATTTTTGTTTTTCTCGCGCAGGGCATCCTTTAGTGGCTGGTGATATTTTCCCAGGAAAGGATTTCCGCGGCTCGAAAAAATGAAAGCATCCTGCTTTTCCGGGTTGAGATGCTCAATTACCTCGAAGAGTTTCGGGTGGTGCCGGCCAAAATAAATTCCCGAACCAAAACCAATGGTTTCATAATCATCCAAATTCATGGCAAGCGCCTTGTCGGCAATAACCAATTTGCAGCCCAATTTTTGGGCCATGGCCCTTGCGAGTTTTAACGTATTGCCGTTGTAAATTGACTCGCAGATAATTATGCATTTGCTATTCATCTCAGTTTGATTTTTACAGGATTTAAATTTGGATTTCTCAACTACTTTGAGCTTCGACTTTGCTCCTCGCTCGATGAGGTTGAACGGTTGGCCCGGGTTTTAAAATCACTTTTTCCAAAGCGATAGTTAAAGGAAATATTCAGGCGCTGTGTTTCAAATCTGTTATTAACATCCAGGTCGATGTTGCCATATTTGGAGTAGGCCCCAGAAGAGCTGGTATTAAAAATGTCGCTGAATGACGCCCTGATTGATCCCTTGTCCTCTAGCACCCTGATTTGCATGCCTAAATCGATGCTATATCGGGGTTTAATTGTGAAGTTTCCGATTAGCTGTTTCGACATATAGTTGCCGCTTAACTCCAGGCTAATTTTATTAGGCAAAGTGAAGCTGTTTCTCATATTGGCGATGTAGCTCCAGCGCTTGAACTCGTTATTACTCGATTCGTTTACCGTAATTTTTTTGTGCATCACTATTGTCATGCCATTTAATTGCCACCATTGGGTTGGTTGTAACTGAATAGTTTCGCTAAAATTGAAATCGGCAGAATGACCAAAATTTTCCATTGTTTGATAAATCGCCCTTGTTTCGTCGTTTTGTGAGACCACCTGGGTGAACAAGTCCCTTGTATAGTTATAACCTATGCTTGAAAATAGTTTTCCTTTGAAGGTATGGTTCAATGCCAAAGAATGAGTGAATTGGGGCTTTAAGTTGGGATTCCCGACATTGTATGTGTAGGGGTCGATGATCCAAACGAATGGATTTAACAAGTGGTAGTTTGGCCTGCCAATTCGGTAGCTATACCTTAACCCGAGTGTTTGCTCATGCTTTAAAGTCTGCTGAATAAAAATTGAAGGGAAAACCTCGAGATAGTTTTTTTTGTCGACTTGATGAGTTGAAATTGAATTGCCGGTTGATATGGTATTCTCCACCCTAACCCCAAGCTGAACAGATGTCTTTTCAAACTTTGCCTGTCCGTTTGCATATGCAGCTTGAATATTTTCTTCGAAAATAAACCGGTCGTTTTGATTGAAATATCCCAACATGGAGGCTGTGCTGTTGGTTTTTACGTAGCTGTTTTTTAAACCAGCCTCAAACGAATAGGTCTTATTTATTGGGTAAGCATAATCAATCTTTGCCGAAAGGATATCTATATTGTTTCTAATTTCGCTTATAAGCGAAACATCTTTATTCATATCAACATGAAAAGCATCATAAAACTTACTTGTTTGATCGCTGGTGCCGTTGTAAAAGAATCGGGCATAGTCAGCATCCACGGTAAGCGAACGGCCAGTTGAGTCTATATCCCACTTGTAGTTGAGGTTAAAAGTATGATTGTCCCAAGTGTTTCCTCTATCCGCTATACTTACTAATGTTGAATCAATAACCATAAACCTGTCGGCAAACGCAGTGTTCCCAGCATCTGTCATATCGTTTTGGCCTTCATTTCCGCGGAGCATAAAGCTAATTACATGATTTTTTGCCAAGTAGTAATCGGCTCCTGTTTTGTAGTTGTAAGCACTGCCATTGCTTGTGCTTTCATTTTTCATAATCTGGTAAACTCCGTTCATGCTCTCGCTGGTAAACCTTCGTGTTGCATTCATTTCTGACCAACCTTTCCAGTCGTAATAAGCAAAATTTCCATAAACATTTAGCTTTCCAAGATTCATGTTAAGGTCCGCACCCGCATTTCCGCCCACTGTTCTTGTGAAAGTGATTCCGGAATTTAAGCTGCCATTGAACCCAGGAGCTTTATTATGCTTGGTTTTAATGTTGATAATTCCAGCGTTTCCCTCAGCATCGAAGCGGGCTGATGGATTCTCAATAATCTCAATAGATTTAATGTTTTTGCCAATCATCCCCTTGAGTAGCGGCGCTAACTCATTGCTCGAAAGGTAGGTGGGCTTATCGTCAATCATTATGATTACACCCTGCATTCCCTTTAGGGTGATATTATCGTTGTTGTCGATATTTACCCCGGGCGATTTCTTAAGGATATCGTATACACTCTCCGACGATGAGATGATGGATGCATTGGGGTTAATGATTATTTTGTCAGCCGTTTGTTCCACAAAAGAATATTTTGCGGTTACAACTACCTCGCTGATTAATTGAGCAGTTTCTTTTAAAATAATGGTTTTTTCTACCATTTGATCTTCAACCTCAATAATAACCCTTTCGGTTTCGTTGGTATCATAACCGAGCATTCTTACAGAGAGGATGTATTCGCCCTTTGCGACGTTTTCAATGATAAAACAGCCCTTTTCGTTGCAAGCCGCTCCCTTTTCAATATGGTTTGTCCCAGGATTTAGCAAGGCTGCGGTTGCAAATTCAATATATTGATTCTGAGAGTTTACAACCATTCCTTTTACGGTGGCTCCAAGGGCCTGTCCGTTAAAAAAAGAAAAAACAG
Source organism: Bacteroidales bacterium (assembly GCA_046485045.1). GTDB lineage: Bacteria > Bacteroidota > Bacteroidia > Bacteroidales > UBA10428 > JAFGPL01. The sequence continues at coordinate 9,014 of JAWOHT010000090.1, read as the reverse complement.
CAATAAAGCTGAAAAGAAAAATTTGATAAATTAGTTTTGCTTTCATTTTTTGATTATTTGTTAATGAAAGCAAAGGTAAATTGGGCTTGAAGAGAGTGAAAATAATGATTGCTGAGAGCGCCAGATATAAGGTTGAGTCTGTGAAAAAGGGTGCTAAAAGTTTAATTGAATTTTACGCGGGAAGATGATAGGATTTAAATTGAATTCAGAATTACTAAGCTAACTTTTTATCAGGTTTTTCTTACAGTAAAGGAGGCTTTCATACAGAATATAGGCAAATCACCTTTTGATACCTTTTGTTATTGATTACACTTCCACATTTACTCCCAGCTCTATAAGGAGGGTTATTTGCCCAGCATCCAATTTATTCCCCGTAATGTTTAAATACTCCAACTTAGGAAGGTCAAACAAAGGTGAAATATCGGTGATCCTGTTGTTGGACAAATTAAGTGTTTTCAGATTCAGGAGATTGCTGAGTGGGTCAATGTTTTCAATCTCGTTATCAGAAAGGTTTAGCGTTTCCAATCGTGAAAGGCCAGCCAGCAACTCCAGATCAAATATCATGTTATCAGAAAGATCCATTTCCAGGGCATGTATACAGTTTTCAACCCCATCAAGATTCACAATGCAGCATGACGAGAGTTCAAACTCGTCCATATCCTGAAGATAGTATGGGGGATAATTAAAACTGGTATTTTCGAAATTTCGTTTTTTAACAGCATCATAAAAATCGCAGCCTACCACGCTTGTTTTTGTTTTCTTCGGGCGTTCAAAATCATTTACTACACTAAAACCGGCGGTTTCAAAATCCCATTCGTAAACGGGTGAGTAATCAATATCTTCAAAACTATCAAGGCTTGTGGCAATTTCTTCAATTTTTTCCAACAACAGGATGTGCGAATACTGCATCAATCCATCGTAGTCATTTTGCTGCGCAAATCCGTTTATCCTATCCAGGTGAAATCTGGCCCTGTCAGGATGGTAAAGCATCATGAATTTTGAAAATCCCTTACCATCATCCTGTATTTCAATTTCCACAAAATCATTGATGATGGCAGCAATTTTTCGCAACACGCTAAATTGCTGGTCCTTATATAACCGGATCAGGATCAGTGATATATTGTTTAGGTTTTCTATTGAATAGGCATCCAGTAAATCCTGGTGTAAGGTGATTGTTTTCATTTGAGGGGATATTTAATTATAAATTACTCTTCCATTCCAAGAGCTGCTTCCAACCTCTTCAGATTTGTTTCAACATCATCATCGGCATGAATTACTATTTTAGGTAAGGCAAAATTTTTTATTTCATCATTGATATATCCAGAGAATAAGGAATCACGCAGAAGAAGATTATTTAAAGCTTTCTTCCCTTTAGGTTTGTTTAGCATATTCTGAACATAATCACGGCTGTAATATCTTTCCCGTACAAAAGCATCATCAGTTAACAGATAACAAATTTTGACAACATGACTCTTCTTAAACACTTCAACAAACTTTGGCAGTAGAATTGACCCTTCAAGTATTGACTCCTTCTTTTCTGAAACATCAATAGCTTTTAACAAAAAGGGCAACATTTCCTCATACGTTTTTATATAATCCCTATATTGCTCTTTTGGTTCTTTTTGAAGCATTTCAATCAAATTCGTGTCTTTCCAATTATACATATTTGGATAATCCTCGGTAGATTGGTTAATAAATTCCTGCGCAAATACATCCAAACAATCGACATTTATATTATGCTTCCTGCCTAATTTAAAAGATAGTGTTGTTTTACCCGAGCATGGTCTTCCCCCTATTAGGAATAGTTTCATTTTATTAGGTATATAATTAATAGCTGAGTATATATTTTCTCTTAATCTATTTTGGCCCGAAGAAAAAGACTCCGGAATTAATTCGCAGGAATGACCCTTTTTATTCCACCTTCGCGATGAAACATGCTTTTGCGGTAAATCCAAACCACAATGACCGCCACAACAAAGAGCAGGAAAGTGTCATAGGGCTGTGCTTCGGGCCACAGAGGGTTCATCAGGTTGAAATGCAGAAAGGCGCAAAGAAGTATGCTCCCTTTTGTTGCATTAAATAAAGCAGAAATAATTACGCTTATAGCGATACACCCCAGGAAGAAGGGAGCAAAATCCCACTGGCTTTGCTGGGTGCCGCTGAGCAAAAATGCAGGTGTGTGCCACAAACCCCATATGGTACCGATGATCAATGCAGCCCAGATGGGTGCGACCCTTCTCTGCAATAAAGGGAGTGCAAATCCACGCCAGCCAAATTCCTCAACCGGCCCTTTGATTAAAGCCAATGCAATAGCAATTAAGGCGGGGGCAAAGGTTTGATAGGGCAAGGGTTCTGTGAAAAGTGACCCATTAAGGTAAACTCCGGCAAAAAATATTACTGGTATTCCCAGTAAAAGGAAAACATACCAGCCCCAGGGTGCCCGCCATAGAGAAAGACCCTTTATAAAGGCTTTAATACCCTTAAAACCACATTTTCTGATGATTATGGAAAATGCAGCTATGGCCGGCGACCATACGGCCAGGTAGAAAAAGGGATGGCTACCTGTTAACTGTCCAAAGAGGCGAACCATGGGTTCAGGTAAGAACACATACAATGCAATGACAACCCATGAAATTCCGAAAGTTATCAGGGAAAAAGGGAGCAATGATCGGAATGGTATCCGATCTTCCCGGCTGGTTACATTCTCATCGTTGGGCCCATTGACAGTAATTTCCAATTCTTCTTTTTGTACTGAAAATAAGGTTTCCATTTTTAATTATTTTTTGAAATCAAAAATTTGTCATATTCAATTGCTAATCGCAACCTTTGTATTTCTTTTCCATGCCCAGGCAAGAATAAGTCACAACCAGTATTCAGAAGGGTTCTCCAACTATCAATCAATTTCTCCTGATCATCAAAAAAAGGAGGAAGTACACTTCCTTTGAACACACCGAATAGGGCATCACCAACAATGGCAATTTCATTATCAATGATCACACTAATACTGCCGCGGGAGTGCCCTGGAGTACTAATCAGGATAATTTTTGAATCATGGTCGCTTATTTCGAAGTGATCTCTGAATGTAATATCCGGAATAAATGAACTGAAACTGCACCTTTTTCTGAAAAACCGGGCTCCCAAACCAGAAATTATTCTGGTTACCATATTGGTTCCTATAGGCAGTGGACTAGCTCCGCAAACTGCAAATTCATAGTCATATTCAGAAAGGATGACCCTGCATTTAAACTTCTCTTTTATCAATGCAGCATTTTGGCAATGATCGAAGTGGGTATGGGTAAGAACGAGAAAATCCAGTTGAGCCTTAGCGGGCTTGTTCAACTCAATGTTAAAAAGTAGCTTTCTGATGGATGTTGATTTTCCGGTATCCACCAGGATATGATAATTAGGGGTGGTAATTAAAAACGAATTACTTCGTCCTGCAAGAACCTGTTTTATTTTTGTACCCCGTTTTGTTTTCCACTCATTCATTAACAGCAAAATTATATTTTGCAAACCGACCAGACAACTTAAAAAGCATATGATGTGGCAAAGCTGTTTGTGTGTGTTTTTGTCGGTTTTATCACAGAAGAAGTTTACCTGTAGTTGGAATGCAAATCAATACTCCCGGTTCCTTCCAGACTGGTATACCGTAATTTCCAAATTCCACGTGAAGCCTTGAAGGTTTCGTTAACAGAATAATTTCCTGGTGCAAAAAAGTTCCGGCTGTAAATGATAAATCCGTCAGGATTGATAAATTCAACCTTCATTTCTCCAGAATCCATGAAAATATTGCCACTTAGTCTTATAGACGAAACATTGCTGCCAATGCTCATCATGGTGAGTCCTGATGAGTTTGTCCCGAAATCGGAGTCGAAGCCATACCTGTTATATGAATCCTTTTCGCAGGATGCCATCAGCGCAATGCTTATGACAAAAAGAGCTGCCAAACAGAAACCCCTAAAATTATTAATTCTATAAGCTTTCATGATGTCTGATTTTTTTTGTTAATCAATTTATCAGGACAAAAATAGTTCGGGTAACAGGGTTAACAAAAATTAAGAGGATGAAGGTGCGGTATTAATGGCTGAGCGTGCAGAATTGAAGGTTAGACCATTACCGACGAACAATTTAGTTTGCTTCCATTAAAAACATTACCACGGTACCCAAATCCAATAGCCCATGCAGAATTACAAAGTAAATAAATAGCTTAGGCCTGAGAAAAATTGAAACTCCAATAAGAAAGGCCAGTGGCAAAAAAACCAGGGAACGGTAAATAATAAATTTTAGATCGGGAATAAAAGGCAATGTTGCATGCTGAATTGAAAGAAACAAAACAGGAAGCATAACAGCCATCCATTTTTGATTATGGTGTTTTGCCAAGGCAGGCATAACATAGCCAAAATAAGTTGGCAGCTCAGCAAAAGCAATGGTGACCGGAAAAGCTATTAATAGAAAATAGGTTAATCCCTTTTCAATTGGACCAAACATCATTAAAGTTGGAACATTTGGGTCATTCCACAAAAGGATACTTAAAAAATACCCTGGGAGAAAAACTACTGGTCCTGCAATGATAACCAGTCCTGAAAAAATCAGGATGTCCTTCTTAAAAGTTTCCTTATTAAACCTGAATAGTTCAACAAAACTCTTCCCTTCTTTACGGAACAATATCAATAACAGCCATAAACTGACAATATTTGTCAGAGTGGCTGAGAGCAACCAGTATTTTTCAGATTTTTCCCAGGAATTAAGAATCAATGCAATAACTGCTTGAAAAATCAAAAAAAACAATAATCTGCTTGGCAGTAAAAAATATCCAGCTCCTTTGTTCAAACGCATTTCTATAATTGAATTAGACAAATTTGATGACTAGCAATAATTCTTATTATCTCCGAATCACTCTGGGTATTCAAGCAGCGGATTTAGACCAAATTCCCCTTGTTGTAGAACCTCTTTAATGGATTATCAGGACAAAATTAGTTTAAGAAGAAGTGTTAAGAAAAGAAATGAGGATGAAAGTGCCGTTTTGGTGAATGAAGGAGCGGGTTGAAAGGGTGAATTTGTGGTTAAAGTGGAATAGTGTGAAAAAAAGTATTTTTCTGGGGGAAGGCTATTTAAATATTTTTTGAAAGACTATTCATATACAGGTTATCTTTGAAGGATAATACTGTGGGCCTCCAAAACCATTGCGCTCCTATTAAGCGTTGAGAATGCTTTTATTGTGTCAATAAAAAAACACATTTTTAAATGGATGAGCTTCGTAAAATCATTGAGACCCAAATTATCTCTAACCAGGGGAGGAATATTTTTCTGCCTGATAATTTCAGATTTATTAAAGAGACGATAAAGGCAATCTCCGAAATTCACGAATTAAATCCAGAGTCGGAAAAGATTCTTATTGATTATGCGACAGAAAAAGCGTTTGAAGAATTTTGCAGGATTAATCAATATTTCTCATTTAACAGTCAGGCCAGAAATGACTTGCGAAATATTTACCGCAATTTATTCTCCATCATAAGGACTAATGAAAAGTCCATTGAAACGATTTCCAATGATCATTATCAAAACTTAAGGCTCTGGTTGCAAAAAACCAATCCATTTTCAGAGAATACTTATTCTAATGCTGACTTAAATATTGAACCGGTTGCATGTGCAGAATACAGACCAGATTTGCAAATCAAGATACTTAAGCTTGACATTAAGTCTATTATGGAACCCGTATTGGACGTGGGCTGCGGAAAAAATGGAAATTTCGTTGATTACTTAAGTAAACTAGGAATCGAAATATTTGGAATTGACAGATATTTATTTACCCAAAAAAACCTGATCAGTTCAGACTGGCTGGAGTACGATTACGGAGTGGAAAAATGGGGAACAATATTTAGTAACCTTGGATTCTCAAATCATTTCAGACATCATAATTTAAGAGTGGATGGCGAGTTCATAGAGTATGGGAAAAAATATATGACAATGCTAGATTCCTTAAAAATTGGCGGCAAATTTCATTATGCGCCCGATTTGCCATTTATTGAGAGATTTTTGCCAGAATCCCAATTTAAGATGGAGAAACACGAAATTTGTGAGTATGGTTTTCAAACCACTATTATTACGCGGTTAAAATAGTTTTCGGCAGGAATAAATCTGCTATCTTTAATCCTCCACGGACGGAGAATAATATATATAGAATAACCAGGGCTCCGTCAATTAAACCAGTAAACCAAAAGGTTGAAGGAAAATCTTTTACAAAAAGCATAAAGTAGCAAAGTACAATTAGGTAGAAAAGCCTCCCGAAAAGCAGACAACCCACGTTAAATGCGTATCGCCTGATATTGAACGACGACAGTATTTGCAGGTAGGCAAAGCATAAAAAAAAAGAGCCTAAAAAAATGGCGTAAAATGGATCCATGGGCGGGTAATCAATGATTCTACCCGTGCCAATTACAAAAATGTAAAGGATCCCTGCAATGGTGTCCCAAATACCTCCCAGAGAAAAGGTTATGGCTAGAGGTTTAAGTGATTTAGTTTTCATTTGTTTTATGCAAAGAGTTTTTCAAGTAGAAACTTCAATCTGCTAATCAATTTGTCATTCACTTCCTAAGCCATTGCCCATCCAAAATTGTTTCATTCGAAAGATCTACCTTCCCTTTCCAGTTATAGCTTGTTGGCCACTCTCTAAATGATTTTACAAAGAAAGTGAATAGCTGAAAGCTTAATGGCAAATTTTCGGGAATCCACTTTCGGGTTACGTTTATGTGAACATTAACCTTGTCTCCTGTTTTAAGAAAAATTGAATTACCCCCCGTAATTATCGTATCAGCTATTTTGTATATCCATTTTCCAGTATGTTTAACCCCATCTTGGAGTTCATAAAGGTTGACCATACCCTCTGAAAATTCTATTGAAATAGTTTTGCCATTATACTTCCTGGACATTGAGTTCACCCTGCCATTTTGGAGTAGCAACGAAATACCTTCTACCTCAACCAAACCGGTTTTATCGGTTTGGAAAATTAATGGAGAATTCATTGCAGGGTTTATAGTTCCCACTACAGGACTGTTGGAGTATCTGGCAAAGAAGACTTTTTCACCATTTCGAGAAATGGGAAAAAAACTTGGCGTTAGAACCCGATCACCAACCCTTGCAAAAAAAGCAGTTCCTTTCCTAAGCACAAAATCAAAGTCTTCCATAAAAGCAAGGAAGAGTTGCTTTGGAATCTTTATATCGTTACCAACAGGAGCAAGAAATTTCATTCGTTTTTTGCTGGTATTGCTTTCTTTTATCTTCATCTCAACAACATCACCATTTTTGTCGGCAAATGCTATGTGAAGATTTATGCCGTCTTGGTTTATCTCAAAAAGGTTAGGTTCAATTGTTGTTTCTTTAAGCACTCCAATCCCTGCACCAATGCTAAAGGTTTCCTGATCTACCTTTACGCCCTTCTGGAGATATACATCCACCATTTTATCTGTCCTGTAAACAAGTACTCTTAACCCCTTCCCGTTAATCTCATCATCAAAAAGCTGAGGCTCAATTGATACGTACGCAGAATCGTTTTGAAAGTCTGCAATAAGAAGCCTTTTCATAGGCTCAATGCCAATTCTGAATGGAATAGCAAATTTTCTAGTGGGAGCATTCATGAGGTGTGAATTTGGTTTTAATGTTAAATTCATTTTATTCAAACTGTGATAAGCCGAGTTGATTTTTGTTTCTTATTGCTAAAAACATTTTTTATAAGCTAAATTACTCTTATGCCGTAAGGTTTTTTCTTTTCGTAACAAATCAGTCCTGCTATTGCTCCAAACAGAAGCATCGAGGTGGTGGTTTCAATAAAGTGCGATACCCTTACCATTTAGGGCAGTAAGGGATTGGGCAATACAATTTGAAAGCCAAATCCACCAAATAGCAACGACATAATTATTATCTTTTTGGTTTTTGAACCTTTTGTTTTTTATAGGGTCTCCGTGGCAATTGTCCTGTCGGGAACGAGGCAGCGCAAGTTCCCGACAGAATTCAATAGCATTTAGAACCTTTTGATGATACCAATCCTTGCAGCGACAAACCTGTGATCAAGCTGGTATTTCTCACCCCCGATTTCAGTCTCACCTGAAAGCCAATTGTACTTTATCCCAGGTGCCAGGCTCCAGTTTTTGCCCAGTGAAACTTCAATGCCGGTTGCTGCCTGCCAGCCAACCCCATGACCGGTGTCGCTGATTATTTCACCACTTTTGTTTTCGGTTTCGAGGTGACTGTAAAGGATACCTGCCCTTGCAAAATAGGAGATGGGTGAACTTCCAAATGGATACTTAAACTGCAATCCCAGTATATACCCGGTTTGTTCGAAGTCAACATCAGGTCCGGCAAAGGATTCATTGGCGTTAAAATGCATATACCCCCAACCACCGTAAAGACTGGTGTATGGCATAAACCGATACTGAAGGATAGTCTCAAAGCCCAAACCGGTATTCAGGCTGGCTCCGTTTAGGTCGCTCGAAACAATGGATACATCACCGTTGATTTCAATTCCAAAACGTTTTTCGTTTACCTGCGCAATACCTGCCAGCGATAGGATTGCGGTCAGTGTTAAAGTTGCAAAAAATTTAGTTTTCATAATTTTAAATGATTTTGTCAGTGTTAGTAAAGAATTACGAAACAAAAGTATTGGCTGGTTTTGCCTTGTGAAAACGATAGTTGCCGGAGGTGTAGTTAAGGCATTTGAACCTGTTATTTTAACTTTTGAAAGTGGTATTGCATTAATTTAGAGAGTGCTTTCTTTGCTGGCTGGTTATAAAAAAAGTCAGATATTTGTGCCATACCAAAAAAACTGGCGTCATGAAACTGCTTATGATTGAAATGATTGAACGCTTTGCCGATAAGGTGCTTACGGGTATAGGGTTTTCAGAAACCTTTATTCATCCGGTAAAAGCAGTACTTTTTGTGCTTTTTATTATTCTTTTGAGCTGGCTGGTCAATTATATTGCAAAACAAGGCATACTGGTTGTTCTCGGCAAGATCATAAA
>JAWOHT010000057.1:0-24517 GCA_046485045.1 Bacteroidales bacterium | reverse complement strand
AATTCCATATCATTGTCCCGTAGGGACATAATATTGGTAGAATAATAATTCACCAATTATTTAGTGCCGTCAGGTACGATATAATCAAATGTCCAGAGGTTTAAAAATATATTTGTCATCAAAATCAATATAGAATATTCTTTTCAGTTAATCTCTTTCTGAAATATCCGGTATCTTTTGTAAACTTCACCGCCCATGCGTTCGTATTCGGCACGCATTTTATTGTTGTCTTCAAGCACCAGATGGCTGTCAATTACTTCCATGCCGGCTTTCTGAGCCTCCTGCAGCATGCTTACCCCCATCAGGGCATCAAGGCCTGCATTGCGGTATTCGTGTTTAATGGCGCCCAGCAGCATAACAAGCATTTTGGTGCTCCTCACCGATCTGAGAATTTTAAAAATCCCTAAAGGCAACAGCTTTCCCCCCGCCAGCCTGATACCTTCGGCTATATCGGGTATGGCAAGCACAAAGGCAATGAGGATGCCATTGTTGTCGAGCACCATTTTTACAAACCTGGGGTTGATTACCGGCAGATACCTTTTGGCCATATACTCCATTTCGTCCTGTTCAATCTCAGAGAAAGCAAAAATATGGCCATACGTTTCATTAACCAGCTCAAATACTTTCCTGATATAAGGTTTTAACTCTTTTTTAGACTTAAATTCAAGTAGCCGTATATTATTGCGGCTGATGCACCTGTTTTTAATCTCTTCATAAAATGCAGGAATTTTTTCGGGTATTTTCATCCTGTAGTCCACAAGGTCTACCTTCTTGCCAAACCCAAATTCTTCAATAAGCCTTACCATGTATTGGTAATTGCAATTGGTGGTAATCACCATTGGCATATCAAAACCTTCAATGAGCATGCCCTGTGGGTCTTTGTCTGAAAAGCCCAGTGGGCCTGCCAGTTTGTCCATGCCTTTATTAATGGCCCAGTTTTCAACAAATTCGAGTAGTGCATTTGCCGTTTCACTGTCATCAAAGCACTCTATATTGAAAAAACGGCCTGTTTTTTCGTTATGATGCTGGTTGTACTTATGGTTAATAATACCCATGATGCGGCCTGCGACTTTATTATCTTTAAAAGCCAGCGCCAGCGTGCATTCACAGTGTGAAAACGAACGGTTTTTTTTCGGATTATAAAATGCCCGTTCATCAATATACAAAGGTGGCACCCAGTTTTTATGGTTTTTATGGATTTCAGCGGGCAGACAGATGAATTTTCGTAAATCGCTTTTCGTGGCAACCTCTTTTATTGTGACAGCCATCGGGAAAATGGTTTTAAAGGGCGAAATTTATTAATAATTCGTGAATATAAGTAATAAAGAGCAATCCATCCTGGGATTTTTCTTCTGCCTGTAAGGTTTCTTACATTTGCAGAAACTGTATAAACAGCTTAAGGGGCTGAATTCAGGAGGGTTTATATTTGTTTAAAAGTATTGATTATTTTTATAGTTAACTGGCGCAATCACCAGATTATTTTTTTACTTTTAGTCAATCATTTATGTAACCTTTTATAAATTAATCGTATCAATATAAATTGAAAAGCATCCAAAAATGAATTTCCGGTACTTCACGATATCAGCCATTCTCATATTGTTTACCTTTCATAAATTTTATGCGCAGAAATCCTGGGATGGAGGGGCATTAACAAATAATTGGGGCGATTCTGCCAACTGGAACCCTGATGGGGTACCCCTGGCAACAGATGTTGTTCAGATAGGCAGTGGATTTGATATTATTGCTGATGTTGATGCCGTTTGTGCATCTATAACGTTTCTTTCCGGAACTTCCAGCTCATCTTTATCGCTGAACAGCGCCATTACACTTACGGTAACGGGTAATATCAGTTATAGCAATCCCGCAGCGAACAGTGTTTCGCAGACTTTGGATATTGCCGATGGAATATTGACATGTTCAAATATTTTATTGGCAAATACTACCAATAACACCAGAACCAACATTCTAAATATCAATAGCGGAACAATGCAGGTGGCAAATAACCTCTCCAGGGGCGGGGCTACAGATGAGAATTATGTGAGCGTTACCGGAAGCGCTGCGATTTCTATCGGCGGTACTTTTTCCTCAGGTTTTACATTTTCTGAAGGAGCAGCGACGGTTAATTTTAACGGAGCGGGTAATCAAACCATTCCTGCATACAATTTTTATAACCTTACGGTTTCTACAGGAGGGACAAAAACTCTTTCTGCAAGTACTGTTGTAAATGGTGATTTCAATCTCGGAAGCGGATCGTCGTTTAATCCCAATAATCTTAATTTTACAGTGGCAGGCAATTCTGTTATTGCCGGCACCTTTGCCGATGGCAATGCTGGCGGTACAACCAGTCTCGAGAACGTTGATTTGTCTGGCGGTACCATCAACGGTGGTGCTACGGGTATTATAAACATCAACGGTATTCTTTCATTGCCGGCTGCCGATGCAGTGATAGGCAGGGCGGCAGTTAGTGTGGCAGGGGCGTTGAATATACCTGCAGGGCGCAGCTTTGTTATCAATAATGCAAATGGCAGTAAAACCTTTACAGGCAATGTAACTGTTGATGGCAGCTGGGAAAATTCGGGCAACGCGGCTGTTTTTTTTGGTGGTGATTTAATAGTAAACGCTTCAGGGTCGTATATTTCGGGTACAGGAACACATACATTTTCGGGAGCTTCTGCTGCAATAGGAGGGACTAATGCTGGTATCTCTTTACCTGCTGTGGCTGTTACCGGTAATATTGCAAATAATATCATCTGTTCTGTTACCAGTTTAAGCGGCACAGGCAGCTGGACACAGGCAGTGAATTCCATCCTGAATGTTTCAGGAGCGCTTACCATTTCTTCGCTAAATGCAGTTGCCAATGGAAATACCGTAAATTATAACGGAACAGGGGCACAGTCTGTTCCGGCAAATACATTTTATAATCTGGTATTGTCAGAGGGCAATACCAAGACACTTACAGGGAATATAATTGTAAACAACGATTTTACAATTCAGCCTCTTACTGCTTGTAACCCGAATACATTTAATCTCTCTGTTCTGGGGAATACTGCAATTCAGGGCACTTATGCAGATGGCAATATAATCGGAACCTCCACATTTACCAATGTGGATATTTCAGGCGGAACGATAAATGGTGGGGCAAATGGTGTTGTTGACATTACCGGCAATCTGTCTTTACCTTCGGCGGATGCAACCATTGGCAGGGTGCAGATTACTGTTACCGGAACCCTGGATATACCTGCCGGTAACATCCTGACTATTTCAAATAATAATGGGACAAAAACATTCAACGGCAAAATAACCATAGATGGTTCCTGGAATAATTCGGGAAATTCAGCCATTACCATTGGGGGTGGACTAATTGTCAACAATACAGCAGTTTTTACTTCGGGCACCAGTAATTATACTTTTTCCGGAGTGGCAGACACCATTGACGGAACCATAACCGATTTGAGTTTTACAGGAATAATAATTACCGGAAATATTACCAATAACCTTTCTGTAATTACTACCAACCTTAGCGGTACAGGGGCTTGGACCCAGGCTTCCGGCTCCACGCTTTCTGTTTCAGGTGCCATGACAATTGCCGCATTATCAGCCACCGCGGCTGCAAATACAGTATATTACAATGGTGCCGGTGCTCAAAATATTTTCGCCACAGACTATTACAATCTGCAGTTAAGTGGCGGCAATACCAAAACCCAGCTGAATGACCTCGATATACTCAATGATTTAACTATAGCAGCAGGGGTTACCTATAATATTGGTACTGTTTCTTCATTGCTGGTTATTGGTGGTAACTCCCTTATTGATGGTATTCTGTTCTTTAACACTACTACAACAAAAGATGTAAGCATTACAGGAAACCTTTCAGGTTCAGGCTCAATAAACATCAGCGGGGGCAACCTGCCTCATGTGCTTAACCTGAATGGTGAATTAAATTCTATAAATACTCTTATTAACGGAGCAGGTGCCAACGAGATACATTACACCCGGAATGGCGACCAGACAGTATTTGCCTCGAATGTATACAGGGTGCTTACTGTCAGCGGATCGGGAACAAAATCACTCGCGGGAGACATAGCTGTTGCAGGCGCAACATCTGTTAATGGCGGTACGCTTAGTCTGAATGGGTATACGATGACCACAATCATGGATATCACCATCAACAATGGCGCCGAATTGCTGGTAAACAGCAATGCTGGTTTGCGCGTGTCAAATAACCGTTCGATAATAAACAACGGCACTTTTAGTGTTATCGGTGCCCCGGGAAATATTGCCACTGTAAATATCAACGGAACAGGAAGTTATTATTATACACAATCTGATCCGACATCGGTTTTGCAGGCTGTACACTACCTGTTCAGCAACCTGAACAACGGACTAAATATAACCAATGGCACTGTTAGTTCGCTTTACAACATGAGCAACGGTACATTTGAAAATGGTACCGGAAACCATTATCTTAACCTTACCGGAATTTCAATGCCTGCATTTCCGGATATTTCAAATGTAGTTTTTAATACAGGGCCAACATATAATGTTAGCCGTACATCTGGCATTGGCGCACTCAACTTTACCGATGCTACCGGTACACTGGCAGGTGAAAATAGCGATAACGACAATGGCAACCCGGGGAGTTTAATTAATTGGAATAATCCGTCATCTACGTATTATTCAACAGGGAATGTCTCTGCAGGTTCGGTTACAAGTTGGACACGCAATCCCGATGGTACAGGGGCAAACCCTTCGAGTGTTACAGATGGTTTGGCCACCCTGATGGTACAAGATGGCCATACGGTGGTTGTTGACAATAATGGAGATATTGATGTATTAAAACTCTATGTTGGCGGTGGAACCTCCGGCACTTTGCGAATCGGGGCAGATGCTGCTCAAAGAACAGTTTCTGTAAGGGAGTTGCTCGAAATAAGGCCGAATGCAACCCTGAATGCCGGATCGCAGGGATCGCCTTCACACAACCTGCTTATCTATGGGAATATCAATAATGATGGAAATTTCAACCTTAAACCCTCGTCGAGTGTTGTAAATACACAGATTTTTGGAAACACCGTTATACAGGGAACAGTGTCCCCGGTATTCAATGATGTTACATTTATTTCAGGTTCAAATACCACACCTATAACGCAACTTGATGTCAATGGAAATATATTTATCGCGAACGGAGCGGTTTTCAATGATAACGGATTGTCACACACAGTTGCCGGCAACTGGTCGGTCACCGGAAACGGCTTGTATAATGCTTCTGGCACCATTGTTTTCGATGGGTTGGTCAATTCAATTATTGACAACCCGACTTTTGCTTCGGTAACATTTAATAATTTGGTTTTCAGCGGGGGAGCTGCCGGTACAATACAAGAAAACCTGATAGTGAATGGAAGTTTTACAATTACGAACAATACTTTCGTTTCGGTGCCGGTCAATTCTGTTACCTGTAATGGAGATTTTACTGTTGACTTAAATGCTACCTTCAGTCAATCTGCAAATTCCATGAATTTTTCGGGTACCGGAAATCAAACCATAGCTTTAAGCGGAAACTGTACTTTTTATAATCTCTATTTCTCTAACGGTGGCGCCAATCCCAAGACTGTAAATGGAAATATAAACACAACCAACCTTCTGATAATATACAATGGTGCGACAGTTGATGGCACCGGGAATCACATTCTGTCGAACGGTCTGAGAATAGATGGAATATGTAACTGGTCTGGTTCGGTAACGATGCGTGGAGGATATCTATACACTGCCAATGCCTCAAATACTTTAAGCCTTGGCACTGCTGTTTTGAATATTGACGGCTATGTTCAATTAACCTATGCTGCACCGGCAATTTCTTTGCAGGCGCTCATCAATAATAATGTTAATATTTTAAGTGGCTATTTATTGCTGAACAACAACACTGAGATGGCTGGTCAGCCTGCGGCTACATTTACCCTGAGCGCAGCAACCCTCTTGTATGTGAGGGGGGCTGACAACTTTCCGGCAGGATTTGGAACTTATACAATCTCCCCGTCTTCATGGGTTATTTATGATGGTGTTACTGACCAGAATATTACAGGAGGGTTATCTTATGGAAACCTGAGAATGGGAGGGGCTGGCACCAACAAAACTGTTGACGGAAACCTGGATATAAATGGCACACTCGACCTGAACAACGGTATAACACTGTTTTTGCTGAACTATTCACATACCATCGCAGGTAATATTGAAAACGGGACCAACAGTACAATAGACGGGCAGAATGCAACTGTAACATTCGATGCTTCAGATGCCAACCAGACAATACAAGCCAGCGGAACAGGTTATTATTCTTTCCGCAACCTGTATGTAACGCTTAGCGGCGCCACAGCCACCCGCACAAAGACTTTTGATGCCGGGAGCACCATACTTATCAGCGGTGGGAATATGGTTCTTTCAAACATAGGAGGCTCAGAGGCCATAAAGCTGATTTTTGACCTCAACAATAACAATATTGGCGGTACCCCGGCAAATCTTGTCCTTAATGAGCATTGTCAGATAAATACCGATCTCGCGGATTTTGGTGCAGGTGTTACCGACAATTTTACCGGTACCAAAAGCCTCCACGAAAACAGTACGGTATATTTCAGCCTCAATGGTGCACAATTAATACCTGACGGGTTCTCATACGGTTGTATCTCTTTTTATGGAGGAAATAAGACCGCACGTGGGCCCCTTGATATAAACGGAGATATTTTGCCGGCAGGAGGTACGCCGGTATTTTACGATAATGGGTTCACACATGCCATTGCAGGAGACTGGTTGTTGAACAATGGCGCTTATTACACCCAGACATCTGCAACCGGGACTATTGTCTTTGATGGTGCAGACCAGAATATTTATGGCGCAAATTTCAATAATATTATCATCGCCAATACAGGTATTGCCACAGTTACGAACAACCTTACGATATACGGAAACCTGACGGCAAATGCCGGGAGTACAATAGATTTCTCGACCAGAAACATGACCCTTCACCGGAATTTTTTGCTTATTGGTAACGGATTATATACACAGACAACAGGTACAAGTTATTTTACAGGGTCATCTAATCAGACAATCACAAGTAATGCTGGTTCGTACCTGGGAGTTGTTGTCATTAATAAACCGAATGCCGCCGGAAATCAGACAGTGAGCGTGCTGAGCGAATTACATATTGCCGGCAATTTTACATTAACCCAAAACGCCGGAGTATTTGATATTTCAAACCAGGATGTTTATTTCGGGGGCAGACTGTATGTGGAAGCAAATACTGTTGAACCTGGTGCTGCCTTTACAGCCGCAGGAAGCAATGTGTTTTTTGATGGAACAGATGCCCAGTTGATCCGCAACTCAAACGCAAATCCGCTTACATTTAATAATATAACATTTACGGCAGCAGGAAGCAAATCATTCGATATCGCTGGTACTGGTTCAAGAAATATGCTTGTTGACGGATTTTTTAATATCGCAGGATCCACAGTTATTGCAGGCGGATGGGGCAATGGCGGTATGGACATTTATGTCAGGGGTGACTGGAATAATACGGGTACTTTTTCACACAACAATGCCAGAACCGTTTATTTTGACGGTAGCAACCAAAGCATAAGCTCTTCACCATTCTGGAACATAGATTTCGGGGGGACAAACCAGAAAACCCTTCTTGGGAATATCACGGTTAATGCAAATCTCACTATATCGTCGGATACACTCAATACCAATGACAATAATATTACTGTTGATGGCAACTGGACCAATAATGCTGCAAGCGCATTTTTCATGCCGGGCACAGGTGCAGTTGTGTTCAACGGAGGTAATGCAACAATATATACAGGAACAACATCAGGGCCTGCCCCGGGTAAAAGTTTTTACAGGGTTGAAATAAACAAAAATGCCGGTACGGCAGTATTAGGGGGTGATCTTGATGTAAATCATAGTCTTGTTATAAATACAGGTAATCTGCAAACCAATGCCTACTCAGTCTGGCTGGCAGGCGACTTTATCAACAACGGAGGAACATACAATCAGAACAACAACGCAAGCATCCTTACCCTTGATGCACCAGGGGGTAATTATCAGTTTATCCCCAATTCAGGTACGTTCAGGGGAATTATCGTTGATGCCCCCGGGGCAGTCTTTCAGGTTGGCGACGATTTTACCGTTACCAATGTTGACTTTGTTTTAAGCAATGGAGAATTCAGACTTAATGGCAACCAGATGAATATAGCCGGTAATAACCGGGCTATACTAATCAATAATGGTATCTTTAATGTTGATTCTGCTTCGGTTATCGAGTTTACTGCAAATGGTCAGGCAATAAACCTTTCAAACGGGGTGTTAATGATTGTCGGTTCACCATCAATGGCCTCAAGTCTTAACAGGTCAACTGGTACTTTTACAATATCGCAGACAGGTGGTACTATTCATGCCCGATATTATTCCGTAAGGGGAGGTAACTTTATAATTTCAGGCGGAACCATTGATGCAACCGATAACTTTAGCGATGGTACCTTTGCCGGGGGTGGTGGTAATGCATACCTCACATTAACAGGTTTGGATTTTGCTGATTTCGGTATTGAAAATATTATTTTTAACAGCGGGCCTGTTTACAATGTTTCAAGAACCAGCGGCAGCGGTACTGTTACATTCGAAGATGCTTCGGGCTCACTGGCAGGTGAAAACTACGATCAGGACAATGCAGACCCGGGTACACTTTTGAATTGGACATTCCCTTCGGGATTCTTCTGGGACGGAGGAGCCGGTACCGAGAACTGGCACGATGCCGACAACTGGTCGGGCAACACCCTGCCATCGGATACAAACATTGTTTACCTTGACCATACTTATGTACCGGGCATTTATACCGTCAGGGTACAGGCACAAAATGTTGATATAAAACGCATTATTATGGATGCACAGGGAGGAAATGCTATTAACCTGATACAGGAAAACGGCTACGATGTTGCTTTGTCCGAACATCTGCAAATTGGCGTTTCATGCACCTATTCACTTACTGATAACACAACTGTATTAAATGTTGGCAAAAACTGGACCAACCTCGGAACATTCAATCATGGAAATTCAACCGTAACCTTTAACGGAACACCTGGAAATTATATTATTTCCTCTGGTGGAATTTCAGCCGGAAAAAGTTTTTACAACCTTGTTATAAATTCACCGGGTTCAACCTACAATCTTGGCAATGCTACCGATATTGACAATAATCTGACCGTTACCAATGGCACATTTAACCTTGCCTCGGGTAATAACGACATTACAGTGGGCGGCAATTGGCTGATTGATGCGCTTAATGGTGGAATTTTTAACGCTTCCCTGGCAGATGTAACATTCGACGGAAGTGACCAGGGCATTACCAATGGTTCATTTTATAATTTCATAACTGCCGGAAGCGGGATAAAAACACTGAATTCAAATATTGACATAAACGCAGATATCACTATCAGTTCAGGAACAACCCTCGATGCGCTTGAGAATAATCTCTATATTGAGGATGATTGGATTAATAATGGGGCTTTCACACAATCGGGACTTGGAGCGGTTATTTTTGACGGCACAGGCAATCAGGACATAGGGCAGGGGACAACTGCCACCTCTTTCAATAACCTTTCGTTTTTAAATGCCGGAAATAAAACATTTTATAACAATGCAACAATTGATGGCACATTCACCATCAATACCGGTTCAGGGACAGTTAACTTAGATACATATGTTATTGACGGTACAGGCTCAGCCAATGTATTTTACAATTTCGGCACTTTGGAGTTAAGGGGTGCTGACAACTTCCCCCGCAATTTTGAAGATATACAGATGTTGAATACAAGTAACGTAATCTACCGTGCAGATATTGATCAAACAGTTCACCCCACAATATATGGTAACCTTACCCTGCGGAGGTTAAGTGCAGGGACAGCTTTAAAAACAGCAGGCGGTGACCTTGACATTACCGGAAATCTTTATATGAGCAATGACAATAACACCGTATTTGATGTAGCGGCAAATAATGCATACATTAAGTTAACAGGTGGCATTGCATTCAATGCCGGGTGCGACATAATCTGGGGAACAGGATCTTCAACCCTTGAGCATGTTGGAGGTGACTGGAATATTGATGCCGATCTGGACAGCTTTAATATTCTTATCCTGGGAGGAACCGGTGACAAATACACGCAGGGCGATCTGCAAATTGGGGGCGACCTGACTGTAAAAAGCAATGTTGACCTTTTTATGTACCAGAATGGTAACCGTGCTTTATTTCGCAGCATCACCGGAAATGCATCGAATACCTTTACCCTTGAAAGCGGGGCGCGCCTTTTATGCGCTACACCCTCTGCTTCTGGGCCTGCTATTCCATCAGGTTTTGGCGCCTATAATCTTCACAACAACAGTACTTTCTATTTATACAGCCCAAACGGAGTGGACCAGACTCTGTTTACAGGCTTATCAATCCAATACGGAAACCTGATATTTATCGGGACGAAAACAGTAACCCTTGATGGTATAGCCGACCTCGATGTGAATGGTGATCTGAATACCCAATACTCAACCCTGATAGATAACGGAAGAAATATTAAAGTTGGCGGGGCAAACATATACCTCAACAATTATTTGCCTTCTTCAACGGCCATAAGCTTTTCTCTTGATGGTTTCAGAAATCAGTACCTAAGGGGCGACCTTGAAAACACAATTGATTTCGGATCAATTATCTGCGCCGGTTCCGGAGTTAAAACGCTGGGCGATGGAAATGATGTTATTAATATTGCCGGTAATTTAACCATTAGTCCTTCTGTAACCCTTACCTCTAACCGCAATATTACTTTCAGCGGTACATCGTGGACAAACAACGGAATTTTTACACATTCGGCAAATACACTATTAATTAATGGGGTGGCAGATCAGACAATAAACCCCGGGGCGGTAAATCCTTTAAACCGTTTTAACAATATAACTTTCAGAAATAACAGTTTAAAAAGTTTTATTACCAACGGGGCAGATATTAACGGTAATTTTATCGTTGAAGAAGGCACGGTAGATTTAGGCCCTCTTACACACAGAATAGCCGGTCAGGTGACAAATAATACCGGCGGTATACTTATCAGCAATTTGGCAGATATTACTTTCGACGGGGGAAACCAGGGCATTAATTCACCGGCATTTAGCATTAACAACGTGGTAATAAGCGGCACAGGTACCAAAAGATTGTTCTCTGACTGGTCAATTAATGGCGATTTGACAATAAATGCCGGTACTGCCCTGAACACTTCTGATAACATCATACCTACCCATTACAATATTCAGATTGGCGGTAACTGGACAAACCATGGCGCTTATGTGAACAATACATCCACCGTGACATTCAATGGCTCAACATCACCCGTGAATATAACAAGCGGAGGATCAAATTTTGTATATGTGGCTTTTAATCCGTCTGCAGCAGTAGAATACTATTTGCAGTCTCCCTCTACCCGCATTTCAAGAACCATGAATATTGGAGCCAATGCCTCACTCAGCCTTTATTCAAATACCCTGATCCTCGGAAGTAATATTGGGGCCGGGAAATTGTTTACGGTAGATGGTTCTCTGGATATAAATGAAAACTCAAATCTTCTTTTCAATAACCAGGGTTCTCAAAGTGTAATGAATGTGTCGGGTGTACTTAAGGTCGTTGGCAGCTCATCATTAAACCTTGCCACTATTTCGAGAGA
This sequence comes from Bacteroidales bacterium, assembly GCA_046485045.1. Lineage (GTDB taxonomy): Bacteria > Bacteroidota > Bacteroidia > Bacteroidales > UBA10428 > JAFGPL01. The sequence continues at coordinate 12,779 of JAWOHT010000057.1, read as the reverse complement.
AGTGGCAGGTGTTGCAGGTTCCGAAACCCAAATAAATATTTTACCATCAGGTACTTTTGCCGCTAATAATTATTTAATTGAATATCTGCAGGATGCCGGTTTGAATATGCAGTCAGGTTCGGTGCTTGACGCCACATACAATTTGTCAAACGGTACCTGGTCGAATATCAGGAATGTTTCAAATGTAAGGTATATCAATCTCGAAGCAGACTATTCGGGAGATACAATTAAAAATGTTATTTTTAATTTTGCCGGTACACCTATACAGGGAACACACTTCAATGTTGTAAGGGAGCTGGCTGCTACCCCTGTGGTATTCGACAGTTGCGGTGGTAACATTGGCAGTTATAAATACGAAAAAGACGATGAGGCGGTTCCGTCTGCAAATTCAGGATTGCTGAGATGGCCTGCTGTAACAGAAACCTATTGGACAGGCGCTGTGAACAACGACTGGCACCTGGCTGCCAACTGGGACAACGGGGTGCCGACTGCACTCATTGACGCTATTATCCCCGACAGACCGAATGACCCCATAATATCTGTTTCTGATGCAACCTGTAAGAACCTTACGATTTCAAACGGAACATTAATACTCGACAATAACAACAACATTACGGTTGCAGGAGATATTACCATTGGTACCGGCACAAACCTGGCGATCTTCTCTGTAAATACCCCGTTGAGCAGCATATATGCCGGCGGGTTGTGGACAAGGGGAACAAACGGGTTGTTTTTGCATGGGAACAGTACAGTGATCTTTAATTCTGCTTCGGGCGCTGCTACCATTGTCCCAAGAAATTCAGCATTTTACAATGTTGTATTCGATAATTCCATTACTACTTTTTACATTAGCGGTAACCCTGTTAACATAGCGGGCAAGTTTGAAATTCTTAATGGAACAGTTGTACCTGTTACCAATAACTATGTTTATAATGTAGCCGGCGATGTATCGTTGTCGGGTGGAACATTTGTTCCTGTTCAGGGAGCTGTTGCTGCCGGGACAATAGTTTTAAATGGTGACAATCAGCAGATCACAAAAGGATTTTTTCATCATCTGCAGGCCTCCGGAACAGGAGAGAAAACATTTGAAGATTCAACCGTTATTAACGGGACTACGATCATAAATTCAACCATGACAGCCGCTGCAGGATGCATTGTTGATTTCAACGGCAATGTCAGCATCACTTCAACAGGAACTTTTAACGACGGAGGCGAAGATCATCATTTTTCAGGAGCTGTATGGACAGGGACAGGTAATTATGCCGGTTCGGGATCGGTTACCTTCGACAGAACAATTGGAAATCAAACAATCAACAAAGCATTATTCCATAATCTATACATCAACTGTACCGGCAGGGTACTTACAATTGCCGATAGTGTAAACATCCTTAATAATATGGAAATACGTTCGGGTATCAATTATGTTAACCTGCAATCGAATATAATTTCAAATACTTCTGCATCGGGCAGTTTTACGATGCAGAACAATACCCGGTTGTATGTATATGGCAACGATAATTTTCCGAAATCATTTGCAACATACAGTCTAAGCCCTTTAAGCTATGTTTATTATTATGGTTCAGGCGATCAATTGATTGAAGGAATAACTTATGGTTACCTTTACCTCAATAACAGCAACATTAAAACTTTAAAGGGTGATATTACAATAAACGGAAACCTGCTGTTCAACTCTTCAACGCTTGATGTTTCACCCAACAGCTTTTCCATAGCACTGGCTGGTACATGGAATAACAATTCCACTGGAAATTTCATCTGCCGCAATGGCGAAGTAATGTTTACCGGAGGCTCAAACCAGGCAATAACGTTCGGCGGGGCTAATATTAACCGGTTTTATAATGTAACGGTTGCCAAAACAGACGGTTATGCATATGCAAATAACAATACTTCCAATGATTTCATTATCGAAAGCAACCTGATTGTTACTTCGGGGCGGTTTCATGCCAATAACAGGTCAGTTTATATAGGGGGGGATATGGTTGCCTCCGGTTCGGGTGGTTTTTACAACAATACGGGCACCTATATTTTAAACAAAACGAATGGTACGGCGCAAATCCACACCAATAACAGTTCACTCTTCAGCCTACATGTCAACAGTTCCGGAAATGCAACATTCACTGCCCTGGGCAATATTACATTAACCGGTGATCTGAGGATAATATCAGGTATATTTAATGGTAACGGTAACACCCTTACCTGTGGCAACGGGATTGGAGATGCGGTTAACATTTCAGGTACATTCATTACCGGGGCGGGCGGTACAATAGCCTTAGGCAATGGTACTACACTAAATGTAGATGCTTCCGGACGAATTGAAGTGGTGGGTACAGCATCTCAAATTGCAAGGATAACAAATAATGCTTCGGGTGGAAGATATAATTTTTTAGTAAACGGAACCATTGCAGCGCAATATTACCTGTTTGAATATATGTCTGCTTCGGGTATTTATCTTAGCGAAACCTCTGCCATTGATCCCGTAAATAATTTCAGCAACGGAACATTTACAAGGGGTGCCGGTACCGGACAATTGTTAAGAATTGAAAACACACAGTCATTCGTTGCCCCCGATTATATAGTGAATGTTTCATTCCCTCTTAATCCGGGTGGCAGCGCATCTAACGTTTCAAAGATAACCGGCTCAACTGGTACGCTTGAATTCTATAATGCAACAGGTATTTTTGCCGGTGAAAATTATGACAACGATCCCCTGAACCTCATCAACTGGACAGGCCCTGTGGTACTTACCTGGAATGGTTCAATCAGTTCAGATTGGAACGATTCCCTTAACTGGACTGCAAGTTATGGCCCTCCTATTGTTCCAGCCGGAAATGAAAATGTAATTATTGCTGCAGCAACCAATCAACCGGTATTAACAGTACCCGGAGCTATAACAGGGAACCTTACCATTAACAGCGGAGCCTCTGTTACACTTAATACCCCTTACGATGCCGGTGTCGCAGACCTTGATGTAAACGGCGATATAACGATAAATGGTTCGCTGAGGCTTATGTCTTCGGGCGATTATATTCATGTAGAAGGGAGTTGGACCAAAGCGGCTGCAGGAACAGTGATTCTTAACGGCAATGTGACCTTCGACGGCTCAGGCGGGGCCAAGGTTATCAATAACCGTGGCATAGCGTTTACAAATCTTACAATTGGAGGTACAAGCCAGTACCTGCTCGGATGGAATACAATAGTTAACAAAAACCTCACGGTTCTGGCCGGATCAACCCTTGATGTAACCCCTGCAAATTACTCGCTAACCGTTAAAGGTAACTGGTCTGGTTATGGTACTTTCATGCCGAACCTCGGTAAAGTTACATTTAATGCCACCACAGGAGCACCGGTTGTTTACAGCGGCCAATCATCGTTTAACGATCTTGATATCAATGCAGCGGGCATAGCTTATCTTTTAGATACAACAATGTCTGTATTAAGGAATCTCAATATCATATCGGGAACTTTGAACCTTAACGGACAGAACCTTTTTGCAGGTGACGGTTCAGGTACCGATAACCTTACCATCACGGGCGCTTTGATTGTTGGAGCAAACGGGACAGTTACGATGGGAAACAACTCCAGGCTTAATGTTAACAGCGGAGGCACCCTTGATATGGTTGGTTCGGGTATTTCAGACAGGGCGGTTGTAACTGCACAGGGTAGTAGCAGGTACTCATTTGACGTTAATTCAGGTGCTGTAATTAATGCACGTTTTTACGCTGTGGGCAATACTGATGCTGATGGATTGTATATCCATTCAGGGGCGGCTACAAGCCAGGTCTATAACTTGTCAGATGGTGTTTTTGAAAACGGTTATCCTTCAGGAGGTGTTTACCTGAAAATTGAACATGAACCTGCATGGGGCGATGACACAGTAAAAAATGTTACCTTTAACACCGGACCGGTTTATAATGTTAGCAGAACATCGGGTACGGCGGTATTTTATTTTCAGGATGCACTTGGCGTAATCGGAACATATGAGTACGAATATGATATTAATGCGCCCGATCCGGGCAGCGGGCTGCTTCACTGGCCTTTATTGAACACATACATATGGACCGGTGCTATTGATACCGACTGGCATAAGCCCGGTAACTGGTCGGGTGGTGCAGTTCCTGATAACACTAAAAATGCAGTCATCCCATCATCAGTTGCCAATTTCCCCGAAATAATTGCCAATACTGCACAGGCAAAATCTTTAACTGTATATCCAGGAGCATCTGTTACAGTTGCCCGCGATACAGAAATTGAAGAAGATATGGTAAACAGCGGTGTCATCACAGCTTCAGGTTCTCCTGTTATTGAAGTCGGGCAAAACTGGACAGATATAAATGGAGCATTCAACCCGGGCAATTCATCGGTTATTCTTTTATCAAATACAGGTACCAGAGATTTGCAAGTTACTACCGGTTCATTCTATAATCTTGAGATTAATGGGTTATCTGTAATACACAGGTTAATACGAAATTTAATCGTACAAAATGATTTAACCATTTCATCGGGCAACCTGAATATGAATGGTTACCAGGTATATATCGGCGGAGGGCTGATGAATTCAGGTTCATTGACAACAGGCAGCCAAAGTATTATTTTCAATGGTTCCTCAGGAAATCACCTTGTTGATGCAGGCACAAGCACATTGTACAACGTATTGATTAATACAACTGGCGCTGCATCATACCTTTTGAACAATGATCTTTCAATTCAAAATAACCTTACCATTCAAAACGGAAATCTTGACCTGTCACCTGACGGAGGTGTAACCAGCCATAATCTGAATATTGGAAACAGGTTATCAATATCGGGAGGAAGTTTATACGGCAGAAACGGCCTGGTTCAAATAGGTGAAAACCTGATTATTTCAGGACTGGGGACATTTAATTGCGGTACCGGCACAGTTTCGCTGCTTTCAAATTCGGGTATACGCACTATTGCTTCCAGGAATAATGCCTTTTATAATATCTCATTCGATGGAAATGCCACATTCAGATTGTCGGGCAACCTCGATGTAAACCATGATTTGACAATCTCTGCAGGCATACTTGATGTGGGTACCTCACCCTCTTATAACATCTATGTAGCGGGTAACTGGACAAATAGTGCGACTTTTGTCCCGCGCGCAGGTACCGTAACTTTCGACGGTACAAACCAGACCATTAATAAAACACTCGATGAGACATTTTATAATATTTCCATTAACAATAGCACTCTGCTTTTAAACACAGGTGTCAATATTACAAACTTCTTTACGCTTACTTCGGGAAATGTTACAACTCAGGCTAACTCAATCGTTCTTGGAACAGGGGTTTCGAATACCGGGAGTTTAAGTTATACTTCGGGAAGCATCATCGGCTACTTTGAGAGATGGGTGAATACCCTGGAAACAGATTATTTATTCCCGGTTGGAGTTTCAGGCAATACCAATGCAGCCTACCTGAGGTTTATTACAAACCTGAGTCCGGGTTCTGTTCTGGCATCATTTATGGCTTCCGATCCGGGCACCACAGGCCTGCCGGTGACAGATAACGGAATGCCCGTAGATGAAGTCTTTACAGATGGTTTCTGGAGATTCTCATCAAAAAACAGTATGTCGTCTGCTGATTACAACATTCATCTTAATGGAAACGGGTTTATAAGCCATACAATAGATACTGCCACAAGAATACTGAAGCGGAACAACGGCGGCAACTGGGTCATAGACGGTTCACATCTGTCGGCAACAGGCAGTGTATGCCACAGAACCGGGCTGAATGGTATTTCTGTAGTTTCGACCGATTTCTGTTTTGGTATTATAAGTTGTACCGGAGGCTTAATCGGTTATAGCGATTCTGTTTGTGCCGGTGATGATGTTGTTCCCTTTATTAATGTCGCCTTACCCACCGGTGGAAGCAGTTATACCTATACATGGCAATACACCACAGAATTAACTGCCGTACCCGGAGATGCAAACTGGACAGATATAGCAGGATCTAACTTACTTACATACGATCATGGTAATTTATACACACCAACCCTCTTCATCAGAAGGACCAATGGGACAGGTTGCCCTGCTACGTATTCAAATATTATCTTAATTCACACATTCCGCAAACCTGCCCCTGGCCCTGTACACCATATACCCAACGATTAAATGCAGAAAAGCGTCATATGAGATTAAATTCTGGAATATTGATTGGTTTGATTTTTGCAATATCTGCAAATAGCGCAACCTTTAAGGCAGTATGCAATACTTATTGTGCAGACAGTTGCAATTTAAGTATAGATGCTGAGATAAAGAATGTTTCATGCAATGGCCATCAGGATGGTTCAATTGATCTCAACGTATCAGGTAATGAAACATGTTCTTTTCTGTGGAATAACGGTTCAACCCATGAAGACATTTATCATATTGGTGCCGGAAAATATACAGTGACAATTAAGGCTGGTAATTGTAATGTTTCCAGGTCTTTTGTGGTCAATGAACCGCCTGTCTTACAATTGATTTCTGATAATTTCAAAAATGTTGCCTGCCCGGGTGGTAACGATGGCGAAGTATATGTACACGCCCTCGGAGGCACATCGCCCTATATATTTACATTGATGGACAGCTTAACAAATCCTGAGGGTGTTTTCATAAACCTTGATGCGGGAATTTATACCATTGGGGTAAAAGATTTTTACAGGTGTAAATCCGAATTAATAGTAGAAATAGAAGAACCTGAAAAATACACAGTTATACCCGGAAATAACCTTACAGTTTTTTCCGGGGAGGAATTCATTCTTGATGGTGGTGATAGTTTTTTGGAATACAAATGGAGTAACGGTGAAATTACCCAAAAGATTTCGGCTATTTTATATACTTCGGAACCTTTTCAGCAAAAATTCTCGGTTGAAGTTAAAGATCAAAACGGGTGCTGGCATACTTCAGAAGAAATAACCATAAGCATAATCCCGCAGCCTGCATCAGATTACAACGATACAATTCTTTTGAATAATTTTTGATGCGGAAACCGGGCTATTCATTTTTTTTTTGTAATATTATTATAAAATTAATTTAAACATTATGGCCCGAAAAAAATATCATAGTCTGGTTATTGCTGTTATTGTAATAATCATTGGATTGTTTACAGCGTTGTATGTATCGAGAAACCGCATTAGTGAGCATTATTTAGCCAGGGGTTCAGAATTTCTTGAACAAAAAGATTTTGATAAGGCGGTTAAATATTACCACAAAGCCACGAAATGGAACAAACGCTCGGCCAGCCCGTTTCTCGGGAAAGGAAAGGCATTGTATTACAAAGATGATTTGCCTGCGGCCCTTGAAAGTATTAACCAGTCTATTGACAGGGACAGCATCATCGCCGAAGCCTATTATTACAGGGGATTGATTTTTGTGAAGCAAAAAGATACCAACCGGTCGCTCGAAGAGTTCTCATCAGCAATCTCACTTGACTCGCTTTATGCACTTGCTTATTACCAGAGAGGACTTGTTAAAGCCGGTATGGGAGAATTAAAAAATTCGATTGAAGATTATAAAAAGGCAATAGAAATTGACAAAGAGATGGTTGATGCATACCTAATGAGTATTGAAGCCAGGTCTGCAATGGAGGACTATTTGGGCGCCATCGAAGATTACGACAGGCTGCTTGCAGTTGACAGTATGAATGCAGATGCATACTACAACAGGGGTTATTTTAAAATGAGCCTTTCAAACTACAGTTCGGCCATTGATGACCTGAGTAAAGCCATAACAATAAAACCAGCGTTTGGCGAGGCTTATTATCACCGGGGGGTTAGTTTTGCACATGAGAAGCAGTTCGAAAACTCAATTAAGGACTTTACCAAAGCCATTGAACTGAAACATCGTATGGGCAAGAGTTATTATAACCGGGCTCTCTCATATCTGCACAACCGTAACCCTGAAAAGGCCTTTGCCGACCTGAAAAAATCTGTTGAGAATGATGCATCAGACCCACAGTCTTTCTTTTTGCTGGGTGTTACTTCATCTATGAAGGGAGATTTTAAGGGTTCTGTTGATTATTACACCAGCGCTATAAAATTGAAACCCGATTTTGCCGATGCTTATTTCAACCGGGGGGTATCGAAGGGTAACCTTAAGCTGCATGAACAGGCCATAGCCGATTATGATAAAGCCATTGAACTGAATAATAAATACGCAGACGCTTATTACAGCCGCGGTCTTTCAAAAATCAACCTTTACAGGTACGAAGATGCCTGTGTCGATATTAAAACAGCTATAAGTCTGGGTAATAAGCCTTCTGTTGAGCTTGCTGCACAGTTTTGCCAAAATAATTAAAGAAAACGCCATGAAACATTGTATAAGCCACTATGTGCTATTATTTACATTATTTATGCTGATTTCTGTGAAAAGTTTTTCACAGAAAGACAGTATCTGGGTTAAGCTTACCTATAATTACCGACTTGAAAACGGACAAAGAACAAGCGAAAAAACTGTGATCAGCCAAAAATCATATACCCTTGACTGGAAGCTTCTAAGAGAATTAAAACTTGATGCAAAAACCGGTAATATCAGTTCGTATGTGGTCTATTTTTACAATACAAACGACAAATTAATATCTGCAGAGGAATTCAGTATAAAAGACTCAATTATCAGCGGCGAAAAATACAGTTATGACCTTCAGGGCCGGGTGAATGAAATAAAGTACTTCGGGTCTTCGGCAGCCACTGTACCTGTATTGGAAAAGAGAGAAGTGATTGCTTATCTGAAGGATACCCTAAAAAAGTCTGTGACTGCCTATGCTCCCCAAAAGAAAAAGCTTTATGTAACCACATACAGGTATGACACAGGGAACAACACTGTTCAGAGAATTTCAGCTTTTAAAGTACCGGAGAATGGTATATCAAAAGTTACTGAAACTCAAAAAATGGATAATGGAAAAGTAACTGAAATACTTAGAATAACACGTTATGCAGATAAAAATACTGTTACCGAAAAAAAGATATTTGAATATAATGATAAAAACCAATTGGTAGTACAAAAAGCCTATAACGGTAATATCATGGTATCTGCTACTAATTATAAGTATTTTGCAAACAATAAGTTACATGTTATTGAAGAAACAGTTGACAATGGTATTGTATTGTCATATAAAACATTGGATTATAACATTCACTTTATAAACCTGGGTTCAAATAAAAGTTATCTCAAATAGTAAAGATCAGGTCAATTGCCTTCAGGGGAGTCTTAGTCTTGTTTGAATTTTCCTGCAAGTGATGCTTTCAGACATTTACGGTTTTAATACCTGTTCAGCCAGCGGTATCTTCGGGCATTGTCGCCGAATTTCATACCAAGCATAATTTCGTGCGAACCGATGCTGTATTTCGATACTGCACTAAGGTTATAATCGAATGCATACCCGAAATAAAACTTATCGAACCTGGCACCGCCCATAAAAATAACAGATGAGCCGCTCCCCCCGATAGATTCTTCGCTTAAACTGTAACTTCCGCCCGTACGGTATGATAATCCGGCCCAATAATCTTCCTGTACATACACTTTCCCGTTGACATCAAGCTGGGATATGAAATTCTCAGTTGTTTTAAGAAGAAACGAGGGCTCTATATATACATTATCGCTAACCATAAAACGATAACCCGCCATTGCAAAGTAATGCCTCACCATTTTAAAATCTGCCCCGGCGCTATTGGTAAGCTTCAGGGTGTTTTCAAAAAGCTGAAGGGCAGAAAAACCTGCATACAGGTTCCTGTCTGAATAATAGACGCCAAAATTAGCATCCGGGATCATGGCCGACTTATCCATTGAATAATAAAAGGCATCATCGGTGTACAGCCTTATTTTTTTATCATCAATCCTAAACTGGTACCCGGTTAAAGAGGCCCCAAAAGAGAGCTGTGATTTTCTGAATGTAAGGTGATAACTGTAAGTATATTGCGCTCCTGTACGGTTAAATGCCCCATTCCAGTCGCTAAAAATATATACTCCCATACCAACCCTTCCGCTGCGCGACATAATCCTTCTTCTTTTTTTTATGGATGCGCTGCGGGAAATAAAACTGTTCTTCAGCAACCTGGTCTGTGCGCTAAGCGCATATGTTGAAGGGGCATCCTTCAGGCCGAGCCACTGCTCCCTGCCGGTAATATTAATGCCGGTATACCCTTCATGGCCCGCTATTGCCGGATTAATCAAAAAACCGTTAAGCATATACTGGCTGTAAATAGGCAACTGCTGCGATTTAACACCGGGTGCTAACAATGCCAGACAGAGCGAAAAGGCAGCCAATAGATTTAGCTTAATGTTATGTATTTTTCGTTTTGTCAAATTATTGCTCCGTTATAAGTTTTTGAAACTCTCCTGTGTTTATATACTTCACAGAGAAGACTGAACTAAAAGTTAAAATTTTGCGCAAGTTACTTAATTAAATTAATAGTACCCACCAAAGGTTTTGCATTCCTGTATTTGAGGTCTATCACGTAATAATACGAATCCATAGGCATCTCTTTACCAGCCAGCGACCTGCCATCCCATACGTTAAACGGATCGGGATTTGTAACATGATAAATCAGCCTGCCCCACCTGTCAAATATTTCTACCACTGCCCCCGGAAAAAGGTCTATGTACTCAAGAATCCACTTTTCATTCGGGCCTCCATGACCCACTATGATCGTATTGGGCATGTTTGCAAAGAACTTATCCACATTGCACTGGTAGATTACCAGGGTATCAGATGACCGGCACCCTTTAAAGTCGGTTACAACCACCGAAATGGTATCGGCCAGTGTAGCCGACGGCCCAACATTTATAGGATTGGTTATCTCACCGGTTGACCAGTTGTACATGGCAAAGAAACCTGCATCAATGTCTAAGGTCGAAGTCCCGCAAAGGGAGGTGTCTTTTCCAATATCTACAATTGGCAGAGGGTTAACAACAATTGTGGCCGAATCGTAATTATAGCAACCGTCTGTTCCGGTAGCCCGTACCCATACAATACCTTCAGTATTGGCAGTAAGGTTATTGCCGGTGCTGCCATCATTCCATTCAAAAGTGAGCGGATTGATATAGTCTGTTACAGGACGAATTGTAATAGAACCATCTTCACAAATTTCGATTCTGTTACCTATATCAACATCAGGGGCATTAACGCTCAGGAATGCTTCTACAGGATTACCGATACAATTAACATCAGTTACCTCAACCACCTCAAGACGATGTGTACCCAAATTCCAGTTCCATTCAACCACAACGGTATCGCTATAATCTTCAACAATAACACCACCTTCTATTGTCCAAATAAAGGTGGAGTTTTCATAACCTTTAACCCCATAGGCTTCCCTGCCGCCTGCACAGGCATACGGTAAAGTCTGACCATGCAGGGCAACAGGGATAAATGCCATGAGAATAAGGGTAATTATGTTAAATTTTGTAGCCAATGGAAATTTGTAATCTGTTTATACAATAAAATAACTTAAATATAAATCAGAAAATTATGGCTGCCAGTTGTTAGGTATATGATAAATAGGACCGGTAACAGGTGCAGGGTTAACCTTGATTACAACAGTTTTAGGAGTTGTATCATACCATGTCCAACCGTTTGTATTTGGAGTCGGGTTATTTAAGTAATCCGACTTACGAGAGATTCTGTCGTTTACACCATTAATAGCATAAGAATATAATGTAATCTTTTTTCTTGTACCATCATTAATGGCAGTATAAGTATTATCTGTTGGCCTGCTCAGGTTAAACGTTGTTGCATTAATATTAACCTCCTGATTACCACCGGCACCATCCTTTTCAACTGCATAAGCCTGTGTACCGCCTAAAGATACTTTTGCAAGTGACCAGTATAATTCTTTGCTCTTATCGGAAGCAAGTGTTGCAATTTCAAGACTCCAGTCAAGCTGGAAGGTACGGATACCCGTGAATGTGGCCTGTACAATATTGGAAAGACTTCCATCACCCTCACAAACAGACAGAGTATCATTATCAATATAACCAGCACCTGAAGTAAAAGCAACAGTTGCACTATCAATAACGCTTACCCATACATTTGTATCGCCTGTGCAGCCTCCAAAAGCAGCAGAGGCAGTTTCTGTTACTGTAATCTCATAAGGACCGCCTGCAGTAACTGACCAATCAACCTGTACCCATACATCAGCAGTTGCAGTTGCTTCACCTGCATCGGCAGTACCTGCTGCGCCCGGAATAGTCCATGTCCAGCTAAAGCCGGGTGTTAATGACCAACCCGGAGCAACATAACCCGGATGAAAATAAGCATCGGGTTTCACATACAACCGGGTGGTAGAACCAACCGTAACAGAGTCAATTTCGGTAGCAGCGCCGGAAATGGCTGCGTAATCAGCTACCTCAACCTGAGCAAAAAGACCATTCGCTACAAACAATGTCATCGCAATGCCTGTAAACAATTTAAGTAAATTACCTTTTTTCATAATCATTAAATTTAAAATTAAACAATAGCAATTCTTATTTTTATTAAAAGTTTTATAGTCCACGGTTTGGTGGACCACGGTTTGGTGGTACACGGTTTTATAGTCCACGGTTTGGTGGTCCACAGTATGATAGTACATGGTTTTTGGATTAATATTTAATTTTTTACTATTCATTTTTTACTATTCACTATTCACTAATCACTAATCACTAATCACTTATTACTTACTACTTACTTCTCTTTGGCTTATTATATCGTAATTTCTTTAATTTGGTTTCCTTTTTTTGAGCAATGCACTAAATTTTTATATTAACATATCTTCATATTTAGGGAATA
>JAWOHT010000269.1:0-44487 GCA_046485045.1 Bacteroidales bacterium | reverse complement strand
GTATAATAACTCAGCATTTCAGGTTGTACCATCAGGTTGGGAGGATTTGCCCCTTTTCCTTTCAGCGCTACCGAAATTGCCGGTTTACCTGCTACATTGGTGGTGAATTTCAATGTGTCCTCATAATCTGTCAATGCCTCAGGACTGAAGAATATGTGCAATGGTTTTTGCTCACCCGGCATAATTAGCAGCTGATCTTCTACCGTACCAAAATAACTGGTAAGGGTAGAGGTGTTTTCAATGATCAATGAATCAGTGCCGGTATTCCTTACCATTAATTGCAACGTATCAGGATATCCTATGTATACAGAACCAAAATTCGTATCTGTTGATGCTATAGAGATATCGGGTTTACCGGTTACAACCATATCAGCTGTCAGTATTACAGTTTCTTTGCCAGGGCTATTGGTTCTTATAAGAATATCTGTATTGTAAGTCATCTCATTCAAACCCGTGGCAATAAACCATAATTCAATTGTGTCTGTCTGTCCCGGTACGATTAAACCGCTTGTGTTCTGTAATTCAAGCCATTTGGGCAGGGCTTTGTACCTGGTATATGAGAACCCTCCGCCATCGGCTGATTCAGTCCAGCTCTTGAACTCAACATCATAATAAATATCTTTTTCGATGAGATGAAGAGAAATCGTGTTACCGACCATTCCCGGGGGATAGCCCATTACTGCATCGCGCCATACTTCGTAATTTTCCGGTTCGAGTCCGGTTGAGTTACCATAAGCCCATTCGGTGCCTTCGGGAGATGAATTGTTGTAATTCGACTCCGAAAAGATATTAAAAATTCCCTGTGAATTTGCCCTTGTTATCCAAACATTATCCGTGATCCTGTCCTGGTTATCAGCTAATTTCCAGTCTGCATAATTTGCTTTTGTGAAATCAGTAATATCTACTCCCGGAATATCGTACTCAAGGTCATTTCCACCGGTATTTTTTATAGACAGTTTATAAACAACCGTATCACCACTCATTATATTAACAGAGACGATTTCAGTCGGTAATTCAATATCAGGGGCAGCAATCGCATTGGCCGTAACAGGAATTTTCACAATCGGTGTTTCCGGGTCGTTGCTGCTGATGTACAAGGTATCAATAAAGCTTTTTACCGAAATCGGAGACAACTCAATGCTGATAGTTTTAACCGAATCGCCTTTTAAAGCGAATGAAACAGGAGTGATCTTAAATTCGTTGTTGTTGGTAATTATGCCGCTTACCGTCAAATCATCTTTGCCGTCATTTTCAATGTCCAGGGTAAGTGTTTTGGTGTCACCGGTAAATACGTCACCAAAATCTATTGGTATGGTGTTTACATTGATATTCTGAACACCGCCTGTAATGGTCAACTGGACAGGAATAACAATGGAGTCTTCATCAGGATCGTTGCTTATAATTACAATCGAACCGTTGTAAGTGCCATTTGAAAGGCCAAAAGTATTAAAATCAATTAATACAGTATCGGTTGATACGGCTGTTGTTGTGCCTGAAAAAGTCTCCGGATGTATCCATTTGGCAAGCAGTTGCCTGGTATAGGAGAATCCGCCACCTCCTCCGCCTGCTGTCCAACTGTCGAAAACTATATCAGCATAGATATCATCATCTGGAAGGTAAACAGACACGGGATTTCCTATCATTGAAGGCGGATTACCGTTTACTGCATCTCTCCATATTTCGTAATCTTCACGGGCTACTTCTCCTGTCTTGCCAAATGACCAAAGGGTACCGGTTGGAGAATCCCCTTGATAACTGCTTTCATTGGCTATATTAAAAATTCCCTGGCTATTAGCGCGGGTAATAATTACATTTGGTGTCCACATATCCTGGTTTGAAGCCTGAGTCCAGTCAGCACCATCTGCTTTTGTAAAATTCACTGAAGGTCCAAATTTACTTAGGCTGGTGTTAACTTTTATTTCCCATTCAAGATTTGAAGAATCGGTATTGGAAATAGCCAGTTTTTTTACCAATGGTGTACCAAACACAGCGCTCTCATTAAAAGACAGAGGGTTTATGCTAATATCCACCGGAGCTATTCCGGTTCCGGTTAATGGTATTTTCACAATCGGATCTGCGGTATCGTTTGAAGATATATATAAGGTGTCCATGTATGATTTCTTCAATACAGGTGTAAAGTTTATTTCAATTGTCCTGTTGTCTTTGGCCGGAACTTCGAGGTTTGTTACCTGCGATGAAAATTCAGGAAATCCGGTTGTAATATTATTGATTACCAATGTTCCAGTTCCATTATTGTATATTTTTAATGAATAAGGCTTTGCATAACTTACAAAAGCATTACCATAATCAACAGAACTTTCATCCAATTCAATATCTGAATTTCCTGAAGTAACATTCAGGTTAAATGTGAGGTTTACCAGAGGGGTGACCGGATCGTTTGTCTGAATTGTCACATAAGCAATATATTCTTTCTGATAAAGATGTTCACCGTTATAGAATACCCACAAAGTATCTGCAGCGCCGGGAATGATCGTACCGCTGCTTTTGCTGCCTTCGAGCCATACTGGAACTTCAAAACGGGTGTAAGAGAAACCTCCGCCATTTCCACCTTCGGTCCAGCTATGAAAAACAACATCAAAAAATTCCATGTAATCGGGTAGAAACATCGAAATAGTTTGATCGACCATGGATGGAGGATTGCTGTTAACTGCACTTCTCCAGTCGGTATAATCCATGGGTTCGGCATCCATTGTACGATTGAACGCCCACAGGGTATTTTCAGGCGAGTTGCCAAAGTATTGTTCCTCAACTGCTATGTTGAAGATGCCCTGTTCATCTGCCCTGGATATCCAGATAGCAGGTTTAATCCTGTCCTGGTTTTCGGGAATTGACCAGTCTGCATAGTCTGCTTTTGAAAAGGATATTTCCGGGCCTTTAACATCTTTTAAACTCCAGATAAGGTCTCTGTTCCCCGTGTTTTTAATTACTACCATCTGAGAATCCGAGCCACCTGCCGATAGCCCTTTGTTAAATTCGTCTTCACTTAGCCATAACCTGGGAGCCTGGCCGGATAGTTGAAACACCAGAGCTCCGGTTAACATTAAACTTAGAAGAATCTTTCTCATATCATTATATTTTAAGTTAAATAAATTATATTAAAAGTTAGTGATTGTAATTTAATAAATAGGCCTATAAAATCTGTACGAGATTCTGATTTTGGGATATTATAAGAAATATCAGTATAATTAAAAGAAATTCAGCGTATTACAACGTGATGAGATTTATCACCTGTAACCGATGATTGTTATTATCTCCATTAAATGGTTAAAATAAAAAATTGCAATTGGTTAGATGGCAGACATGCAAAACCAAACTATTTTTTCAGCTTCTTTAAATCCTGTTGAAGTTTTTGAATTTCTTGTTCCATTTTTATGGATTCAGTTATATCATTTTGGATTCCTAATAATCCAATCTTATTAGTATGTGGAATTCGAAATGGCATTTTGGTAGTTTTAAGATAACGCAATTCTCCTGTCAATTCTTCTTTTTGGACATATACTTCGGCGCCTTTCTTCATAATTTCCTCTTCCTTTTTATAGTATTCCGAAGCTAATTCGTGGGGATGATTGTCAAAATCGGAAGTGCCTATTAATTTTTCTACTGTTGTATTATAAACTTTTGCTACTTCAGAATTAAGTAAAACCAATTTATGCTCATGGTCTTTAACAAATATTTTTCCTGGTATCTGATCCAGGATATTAATTAACAATGTACGGTTGTCTTCAGTTTCCTTAATAATATGTTTTGCTCGTTCATCTTCCTTCCTTTTTAGCATATCCAGTTCTTCGTAATTTTGTTTAAGTTCATTCTGAATTTTTTCATTTTCTGCTATTTGTCGCTCCAAATCTTCCTGGGTTGTGTGCATTTCCTCGAGGTTTTGCCTTAATTCTTCTTCATGTGCAAGCAACATTTCAGCCTTTTCTCTTGCATCAAGCTCAAGTTTCTTAATATCATTGATATCCTTAGTAATACCATAAGTTCCGATACACCTGCCCGATTCGTCAATCAGGGGCATTTTGGTAATCGAAGACCACTGTTCGTGGCCGTTTTCGAAGACTTCATGTATTAATTTGTCAACAAATCCTTTGCCTGATTTAATGATTTCCTGTTCTTCGTTGTAGTAAACCTGTGCAGTTTCTTTGTTAATAAAATCAAAATCAGATTTCCCCACCATTTCATCAATGTTTTTAACCGGAAAAATCGGCAGCATTGATTTGCTGATCCGTATGAATTTGCTGTCAAGGTCTTTAAAATATATATAATCGGGCAGGCTGTTCATTAATGAATCAAGAAGCGCTTTTTCCTTTAGGAGGCTCTGCTGCATTATTTTATTTGTTTCCATCTGCCTGTTTAGGTCTTCTTGCGTGGCATGCATTTCCTCAAGGTTCTGTCTTAACTCTTCTTCGCGGGTTTGAAGCTCGCGTGCCTGTACCTTCGATTGATCCAAAAGTATTTGCATTTTCTCGTTTGCCTGGCTTATTGCCAAAGAGGATGCTATATTCTCAGAAAGTTTTTCAAGAAACTTTATTTTATAACTGTCAATCTTTTTGAAGGAGGCAATCTCAATCACTCCCATGTTATTATCGTCTTGTTTAAGGGGCACAAATACAAGACATGGCGGGTTTGTTTGTCCTAACCCTGAATAAACTTTTAAAAATGTCTGGCTTGTTTCATTAAGCTCTATTGTGGCGTTTTCTTTGTAACAGGTGCCGATATAGCCTTCTCCGATTTTAAATGAGGTTTTTATCTGGTTAATATCATGGGCAAAGCCTCCAAAATACTCAAGGCGTGGTTCTTCGCCTTGTTCTTCTTTAATAAGATATATAGCACCCGAGTTTGCACCTGTATACTCCACAAGTTCAGAAATAATTTTTTGTCCAAATAATGCGGTATTGCTTTTGTTTTGGGCAATTAAATCACTGAATTTGGCAATTCCGTCGGACTGAAACCTAAGCTCCTTCTCAGCTTCTGAATGCTCAGATTGCTCTTCCTGCAGTTTTCGGTAATATGCTTCTTTTTCTTCAAGTTGCCCCTCAAGACCGGTTATTTTTTGTTTGCAGTCGTCAACCGACAGGTTTAGAAGCTGGTTGTTCTTAAGATGATACCTTCTGAGTATAGGAAAAGACAAAACCAACAAAACTAATAACGAAAACCACCACATTTTATAAAAAGGAATCGCTTTCTGCCCTGCACTATTCCCGGATGTTAATGCATGCTGCGATATACTGTCGGTTTTACTTTCGGCAAAGAACTGATCTTCTGTTGTTAAGATGGTTTCTTCCGGCTGGTTTTCTTCATCCTCAACAGGTACAGGGATAGTATTTGTATCTTCAACCAGAATTGCTGCTTCGTTAAATTCATCATCTTCCTGAAGTAAAAGCAACGCGTATTTTGGAAGTCCACTTTCATTTATGAAAACAGATGCATGCATCCATTGGAAAAAACATACTAAAACCCCGGTAAGCATCATTTTTCTTAATGGGAGGGGTATCTCTTTTGTTTTCATCTATTTATCTTTAATTGATGTTTTGTTTATGATTCTTCGAAAATCAGCTTTTTTTATAATGTGCTATCAATGTCGTTTAGTTAAGACCAAATTATGTTCCTCTCATCTGGAGAGGGTGCAGGGAGAGGAAAATAAAACTTACTTAACTAAACGACATTGAATGTGCTATTAATAAATACGGCTATTAATCTTAATTTTCAATAAGTTTAAAGATAATAAAACCTATATAATATTATAAATATCTTGACCTAAATTATTCAGAAGGTTCATTTTTTAATTACCTGATGCGGAATCAACGCTTAATTATTCTCAGTATTGATCAGCTATTCATCTATTTAAATATTGCCTGTTATTTTTTCAACGGTTCTTGTTTTATTAAATGTATTTTGTATATTTACATCGTTTTTAACCCTAACATTTGAACTCATAATACCCAGAAAGTCTGCTTTTATATGCAGACTTTCTTTATTTTAAGCCTTCCTTTTCCGGTTTTTTGTTATTTCATTTCACTATTTTTACTTTTCATCAATGCTTTGCAGAATGGCAGGTTGGTTTAAACATGCAGTTATTTACCAGGTTCTTATAGACCGTTTCGCGGGTTATCGTTTCCCCGCTAATTGGGAGAAACCGGTATTTATCGGGGGCAACCTGAAAGGCGTAATTAAGAAAATAGATTACCTGAAAACACTCGGTATTGATGCTGTCTGGCTTTCGCCCTTTTATGTAACAGACAGGTATCATGGTTATCATGTTACTGATTTTTATGAAGTTGACCCCCGATTTGGGACAATAAGCGATCTGAAATTACTGGTTTCAACTGCGCATAAGAACCAAATCAGGGTAATAGCCGATTTTATACCAAACCATTGTTCGGTCAATCATCCTTTTTTTAAGGATGTGTCTGTTAACCGCAAAAGTAAATATTACGAGTGGTTTGTTTTTAAAAAATGGCCGGATCACTACCTGAGTTTCCTTCACTATAAGGAGTTGCCGAAGTTAAATTTAAGAAATCCCGATACTGCAAACCATATTATCGGGGCAGCGAAACACTGGCTTGAAACGGGCATTGATGGTTTCAGGATAGACCATGTGGTTGGGCCACATTACAGTTTTTGGAAAAAATTTAAAAAAGAGGCAAAAACTGTGTCAAAGGACACCGTGCTTATTGGCGAAGCATGGCTGAGCGGTATACGTTTCAGGGATATTAAAACACTTGGTTTGAAGCACAAATACCTAAAATGGGCCACAGGGTACAATCAGGAAGATGTTCAAAATGAGTTTACCGGTGTATTGGATGGTGTGCTTGATTTCAACATGAGAGACAGACTGGTTGAATACATTGCATGGAAAGACAAACCGGGGTTATACCTTGACAGGCTGAATGGCGGCATAAAAGATCACTATAAAAAGTACCCTGCCGGATATTTCTTACCCGGATTTATTGATAACCACGATATGAGCAGGTTTATGTACGAATGTGGCAATGATATTGAAAAGCTTAAGCTTGCTCTAAGAACACAACTATTGCAGCCTCAGCCACAGATAATCTATTATGGTACCGAGACAGGGTTATCTCATGCAAAACCGGTACTTATCAACAAGGCAAATTCTGATTTGCAGGCACGTAAACCCATGCCTTGGGAAAACCTTCACAATGATTTGATTGGTTACTGCCGTGACCTTATTATAGAAAGGAAGAAACTGTATCAGGTAAAAACCTGCTGATACCGATATGAAAATGGTGCAGACATTGTTGTATAAAAATTTTCAGGAAATGCTACCTTTGGCTGCATCGAATAAACAATACATCTATGGACAACAGGAAATTTGAGACCAAAGCGATACGGATTCAGCTGGAAAAATCACCATACAAAGAACACAGTGTGCCTCTGTTTGAAACATCGAGCTTTATATATAACTCGGCAGAAGATGCCAGGGCTGTTTTTGCCGAAGAGCAGGAGGGTTATATCTATTCGCGGTTCAATAATCCGAATTGCGATGAGTTTATTCAAAAATTGTGTGCCCTTGAAGGAACAGAAACCGGTATTGCAACCTCATCGGGCATGGCGGCAATATTTCTTGGTATTGCAGGAGTTCTGAATGCAGGCGATCATATCATTGCCTCAAAAAGCCTTTTTGGAACGACGCACTTGCTGCTTAACCATGTACTGCCAAAATGGGGAATTTCGCACACATATGCCGACATGAGCGATATGAAGCATGTTAAAGAAGCCCTTCTGCCTACCACCAGGCTATTATATGTTGAAACACCCTCAAATCCGGGTTTGCAAATATTTGATCTTGAAAAACTAGGAAAATTCACCAATGCCAATGATCTCTATTTGGTGGTTGATAACTGTTTCGCCACTCCCTATCTTCAAATGCCTGTGAAGTATGGTGTAGATTTTATTGTTCATTCTACCACCAAATATATTGACGGACAGGGCAGGACTATCGGAGGGGCCATTTTGGGAAGCAGCTCCCTGATGAAAGAAATCATTACATTATCGAGGATAATCGGGCCTTCGATGCCGGCTTCGACAGGATGGCTTTTATCCAAAAGTCTTGAAACCCTGGCCGTAAGAATGGAAAGGCATTGCAGCAACGCATTTAAACTGGCCGAATACCTTGATAACCATAAAGAGGTGTTATGGGTAAAGTATCCGTTTTTGAAAACACACCCGCAATATCGGCTGGCAAAAAAGCAGATGACACTCGGGGGAGGCTTGGTGTCGTTTGAACTTAAAGGAGGGATGAAACGTGCAATGAGGTTTATTAATTCGCTTCACCTGTTTTCGATTTCTTCTAACCTTGGCGATTCGCGAAGTATTATCACTCACCCGGCAACCACTACCCACTCGAAGCTTACAGCAGAAGAAAGAAAAGATGCCGGTATTACAGATGCTATGGTAAGGGTATCTGTAGGATTGGAAAATATCACAGACCTTATGGAAGATACAGAGCAGGCTATTACCAATTCGAAGAATAAATAATAATATTGGCAGCTTTCAATATTTATGCTTAACAGATTCTTACAAAGTCTTTTTCAATGCTTCATTCTCTGCTGTTAATTTTTCAACTTCTTCCAGCAGTATCACCTCTTTAGATGCATATTCCTCTGCCTGTGTGAGAAGAAAATCTTCACGCTGCATTGACTCTTGCTGGGCTTCGGCCATTTCTTCAAGGTTTTGCTTTAAAATTTCTTCCTGTGCGGTAAGTTCTTCCGATTTCAGTTTTAACTCTTCGACCATTTTCAACATTTTCTGTGCCGATTTTGCACTGTCAATAATTGAATGAAGCGTTTCGGCCATTTTCTGCATAAAACTTACTTTGTATCCTTTGAGCTTTTTAAAAGAAGAAATTTCAATGACACCAACGATATCTTCATCCATTTTTATCGGCACGAAGACAATGTATTTCGGAATGTCTTCCCCAAGTCCCGATTTTATAGATGTGTATTCTTTCCCCGGGCTATTGAGTTCTATTACATTTTTTTCTTTAAAACAAGTGCCTATATATCCTTCGCCAGGCAGAAACCGGCTGTGCAACCTCGATTCGTTGTATGCATAACTTCCTGTCAGTTCCAGGTAAATATCGTCCGGGTTATCATCGTTTAGTAAAAATATTCCACCCTGTTCTGCTTCTACATATTCAATAAGGCTTTTGATGATATTCTTTGTGAGGAGGCCCAGATCGCTTTTGTTTTTGCTCATCAGGTCGCTGAATTTGTTCAACCCTTCGTTAAACCAACTGATATCATGTTGTTCCTTTTCGCGTAATTTAATTTCCTGCTTCTGAATAATAATTTCCTCACGCTGTGTCTCCATATGTTGTTTTGCCTGTTCGAGTTCAAGTGTGAACTTTTCTATTTCTTTCTGCAATTTTTCTTTTTGCCTGTTTTCTCTGTTTATCCGGTTTTTAATTGTGATGTAAATAGCCAATATCAGGAGCATCGAAAGCAGAATAAGAAAAATGGTTGTCCTGTAAAAGGGCGGACGGATTTTAATTTCCAGTGTCAACCCCTGGTCGTTCCATTTACCATCTGTGTTAGAGGCTATAACCATGAAAGAATAGCTTTTATATGGCAGGCTTGTATATGATGCCGACCGGGTGGTACCGGCATCAACCCATTCTTTGTCAAACCCCCTGAGCATATATTTATACATGTTCGCTTCGGGATTTCCGTAATGCAGGGCCGCAAAATCAATTGTAATGTTGTTTTGAGAAGACTTAAGTATAATTTTATCGGTTTCGGCAATATGCACTAACAAGGGCGAACCTTCACCCGGGGCTATCACCTGGTTGTTGATCTTTAGCCCGGTTAAGATTATTTTGGGAGGTATGGTATCGGTGGAAACCTGATGTGGAAAAAAGGAATTGAAACCATATTGGCCCCCGAAAAACATTTCACCGGTTGCACTTTTGAAATAGGCTCCGCCATTGTATTCGTTGCTTTGTAACCCATCTTCGATGGTGAAATGGGTGACCGGAGGGGTTGCCCCGGGATTAAACCGAATAATCCCATCGTTAGTGCTCAGCCACAAGTTGCTGTCGTCATCCTCGAGGATGCCGTAAACGACATCGCCCGAAAGCTCAGAGATTGATTCATAGCGGTTGAATTCTTCTTTGGCGCGGTCAAAGCTGTTTATCCCGTGTGAATAGGTACCAATCCACAATATGCCTTTTTTGTTTTCGTAGATTGTCAGAAGCTCGTTACTGCTCAAAGTTTTCGGATTTGACGGGTCGGAGACATAATGGATAAAACCGTCTGTTTCCGGCACATATTTATTCAGCCCCAGGTCTGTCGCTACCCAGATAGTTCCTCCCATGTCGCCGTAAATGTAATAGGCTGTGCTGTTGTTCAGGCTGTTTGGATCGTCGGGGTTTGGATGATAACTCACAACCTCTTCGGTGGCAAGGTCTATTTTTGAAATTCCGTTATCGGTTCCTACCCACAAATAATCTTCTTCGAAGTGCAGGGTGTAAACCGTGTTGCTTGACAGGGTATTTGATGCCGCGGGGTTATGCCTGAACCATTCATAGTTCTTTGGTTCACGGTTGTTATTGAGGGTGATTTTGTTCAGTCCGTTATCGTCGGTACCAACCCATATCGTGCCCTCGGGATATTCACGTATTACCCTTATTTTGTTGCCAGACAAGCCATTTTCACTTGCAGTAATCCGTGAGGATTGTTTTTTCTGCCGGTCGAGGAGATAAATACCATCGCTTTTTGAACCAATCCATAATATGCCGTTACCATCTTCGTAAATTGTATGTATATGCCTGTAAACTTCTCCTTTTAAAGAAAAAGGGTCGTAATTGTACAGCGCGAATTTTTCTTTTTTCGGATTGTATTTGTCCAAACCATTAGCACCTACCCACATGATGCCGGAGTTGTCTTTGAAGATAGATAATACCTCATTGTTACTTAAAGAAAACGGATTATTCGGGTTATATCCAAGATTTACTGCCATACCCAATGATTTGTAATAGATGTACAAACCATTGCCTGATGTGCCAATCCATAAATTGCCATCAGCATCCTCTGCTATAGAGGTAATTGAGTGGATATTATAGCCGTTTTGTTCACTGCCTGCAGGCAGAACAATTCTTTCAAATTGCTCATTCTGGGCATTAAACAGGTTCAGGCCGTTTGAAGTCCCGATCCAGATTGTATTGCCTTTATCTTTAAAGAAAGAATGTATACTGTTGTCTGAAATGCTGTATTCATCTGAGGGGTCGTGAAAATACCAGGAGAAGAGCTCTTTGTTGATATTTAACCTGTTCAGCCCATAATCAGTGCCTATCAGCATGTAGCCCTGTTTGTCGGATACAATAGCGTTAATAACATCGCTGCTGATGGTATTTGCCCTAAACGGGTTATTAGCATAATTTACCACTGTTTTTCTTTCAGCATTGATTTTAAATAAGCCGCTAACTGTGCCAGCCCAAATTGTACCCTCGTCATCATAATAAAGGCAATTTACAAAAGATGCTTCAAATCTTAAGGAATCAAAACCTTTAAATTGACTGAAGGAGTCCATTTTTCTGTCATAGACATTAAGACCACCTCCGTTTGTGCCTACCCACAGGTTGCCCTCTTTGTCCTCAACCATACATTTTATCCTGTTGTTGCTGATGGCCCCAAGTGTATTTATCCCTGGCCTGTGTATAATAAAATTATATCCGTCATATTTGTTCAGTCCGTCTTCTGTACCAATCCATAGAATTCCCCTGCTGTCTTGCAAGATACAGTTGGGTGAGCTCTGCGACAGTCCCTGCCTGGTAGAGATGTTTTCGAACTTTATCTGGTTGATTTTCTGAGGTGTGGCATTCAGAAATGTAAAAAACAGCAGCACAATTATTGAATGATGAAGGTTCATTTTACAGTATTTCATATCAGGGTTCATGGTTGTAGAAGACGAATTAATACAAATTAGTACAATTATTCAAAAAAAAGAATGTAAAATTTTAAGAATATATTAACATCATTTTCAAATTATTGAAGCACATGTTTTACCTTATACAATCAAATAGGGTCAGATTCAGGTATATTTTAATTAAATTTAAACTTATTTTTGAAATTATTGAAACGTGTAGTCGTTACAGATTTATTCTGTTTTACCTGAAGATATTGTAAACATTGGCTTTTAGAATAAAAAAATTGATTAAATTTTTAAATGATGAAAAGAATTTTACTTTTTGTTATATCATTACTGGTTTTTGCCGGTGTATATTGCCAGAATAACCTTGCATTACCTGCTTTGAGACCCAGAGAGGAACTTGTTAAGCATAAGCATTATACCCTGGCTTTTGTAGAGGGATATGAACTTGCTTCATGGGTTGCATACCAGCTTACTCCGGTGCAATTGACCAGTAGTGTTGAAATTAAGAAGAAATTCCTTGAAGACCCGAAAGTATCAACAGGTTCAGCTACGAAAAAAGATTACAAAGATGCCAGTTATTTGCCGGGGCAGCTGGTTCCCGCAGAAGATATGATGTTTTCTGAAGAGGCGGTAATGGAAACTTTTTATTATTCAAATACGGTTCCCATGAAACAGGCATTTTATAATTATACATGGAAAAAGACAGAAAAACTTATCAGGGAGTGGGCGAAAGAAACAGACACTTTATATATTGTTGCCGGACCGGTGCTTGCCGATGCCCCTTTTCCTACGTTCGGAGAAAACAAAGTAAGCATACCCTCAAGATTTTATAAGGTAGTGCTTGACCTCAAAGCCGGCAAAGGTTTTGGTTTCGTCATTAAGAGCAGTCTCAGTACGGGCGTACTGAAGCCAACGGCCATGTCAATTGACGAAGTTGAAAAGATTACCGGTATTGACTTTTTTTCTTCATTGCCCGATGAAGAAGAAGATAAAATAGAATCTGAATTTAATCTTTCAGATTGGAAATTTGATATATTGGATTAGCACAAAAAGGATTAAAACTAACATTATTTGCAACAGTAAACAGATTAAAAAAATGGCGAAATATGTCGGAGTGTTAACTGCAGGTGGGGACAGCCCGGGGCTTAATGCTGCCATACGCGGAATTGGTAAGGCTGCAAGTGGAATATACGGAATACAGATGATCGGTTTTAAAGACGGGTTCAGGGGATTGATGGAAAACAGGATCATGATGCTCGACCGCCAATCACTGTCAGGTATTCTTACCAGAGGAGGCACGATTTTAGGCACAAGCAGGGATAAACCCCATAAGATGCCGATAGGGGGCAAAATTCTGGACATGACAGATGCAATTATTGAAAACTACGAAAAACATAAGCTCGACTGCCTTGTATGTATTGGAGGGGGAGGAACTCAAAAGAACGCCTATAAGCTGGCACAAAAAGGATTGAATATTATTACGCTGCCTAAGACGATAGACAATGATGTGGCCAAAACCGATGTCACGTTTGGTTTTGATACAGCGCTGGGTGTGGCCACCGATGCCATAGACAGGCTGCACAGTACGGCCCACAGTCATCATAGGATTATTGTTGTTGAAATTATGGGGCACAGGTCGGGCTGGCTTGCATTGGGTGCAGGCATAGCGGGTGGCGCCGATGTGATACTAATACCTGAAATACCCTTTGATATTAAAATTGTAGCTGACTCAATCCTCAGGCGCAGCCAGTTAGGGTCGCCATTCAGTATTGTTGCAGTCGCAGAAGGCGCTTTGTCGAAAGATGAGAACAAAGAGATGAAGACTTCTGAAAATAAGATTGATAAAGCATCAGACGCTAACGAAAAGGTGAAACTGAAAGCCGAATATAAAGCCTTGGTTGCACTTAAAGAAGGCTCTACCCTGCGACTGGCAAATATGCTTGAGCAGCTGACCGGTTTAGAGTCGCGGGTGACCATTTTAGGACACCTTCAGCGCGGAGGCATACCCTCGGCAGCAGACAGGCTACTGGCTACTAAGCTGGGTACAGCATGCGCCGATTATATTGACAGGGGGATTTATGGGGTAATGGTTGCTTCACGCGGCGAATCAACCGAACCCGTTCCGCTGGAAAAAGTTGTAGGAGTTAAAAAAGTCGTACCCTACGACCACCCATGGGTCAAATCTGCCAGGGCAGTGGGTACATGCATGGGCGATCAGTGATTGAATGCAGACGACTGGTTTTTTTAAGACCAGCCAAATTTTATCTCGGTGCAATCATCACCCTTAGATAGCATTTTCCCGAATTTATATTCAGGGTTTTTACTGTTTGCCATTTCGATCGCCTTTTTTACCCAGCCTGCAATTCTGTATTCCAGGGCCAGGTCTATCTCATCAAATTTCACAATCTTTATTGTAGCATGAGTGGAGTCTTCTTCAACAATTACTATTTCACTCGGGTCGTAAAAAGTTGAAAAAATTTTCGATGCCCGCTGCATCAGAAACCTGGGCGAAGCAATTAACAGAAAAACCTTGTAAAATCCGGTAAGCGCTACTTCTGCGCTGTACCTGCCAATGGCTTCTGCTCCTTTCGCAGTGTCTCCGTTGAAAAATTTGTTTATTACGCATTCAATGGCCTGCAGGTAACTTTCTTTTAGCGGGTACCATTTTGTGGCATCAATTGACGAAGAGTAAAACACTTTTGATTTAGGGGGCAGGCAATTTAGCCATTCGTTGTATTTGTCGGGAAAATTTTTCTTTACAAAATCCCTGGTTGTGGTCAGGGCTGTGCCTTTTACATTCATAATATCAAATTTTGGGTTATGGTGGTTTTTAATATTATTGCAAGAATATAAATTTAAACAAAAATTATTCTGATCGCAACGTTTCCGGGTACAGAACAGCTCTTAAATAGGTATTTGTGTCAAATAAATTCGCAATTCGTTTAATTTCATCTGTAGTTATGAACTCAAGTACCTTTTGATGGTCAACCAATACCTGCGGTGTGAGTTTATGCCTGTAAACCTGCTGAAGTTTGCCAAGCCAGTAACCATTTGTTTTAAGGCTTTCTTCAATGCTTCTGCGCTGTATCTCTTTTGCCGTGGCAATATCTTCTTCACTGACTCCTTCTGCCTGTATTTTTTGAATTTGCTTAAGGGCGGTATTGGTAAGACTGTCGGTATTGTCGGGTGAGCAGGGGAAATAAATCTCAAGGCTGGCATGTTCATAGGGTATTTTTTCCATACCGGCAGATGCGCTTACCCCATATACCCCGCTCATCTCTTCGCGTAGTATTTCAATATATTTTCTGTCAAGAATCTGCCCGAAAACAGAGAAAAGAAAATCATCTTTTTCATTCCATGTCAATTCATTGTCAAATGATATAGCCACCAAGCTTTTGGGATCTGCTCCTTTATAAATGGCAGTGTCGGTTTTTCCATCGGGCTGCCTTATGCCCAGATCTTTAAAGCTTTCTGCCTGTTTGAGCGAAGGCAGACTGGCTAAATAAGTCTCAATAAATGGCTTGACCGAATCGGGGTCAATCGCGCCAACGAAGTAGAAATTGAAACCCGAGGCATCGGCAAAGCGCTCTTTATAAATATCATACGCTTTGTCAAGGTTTATCTTATCTATATCTGTGTCAGATGGAATATGACTTACCCTCGGATGATCCTGGGTTTTAATTCTCCGGTAACTATCTGAAAAATATTTAAAGGGGTCTGACAGTACATTTTTATAATATGCTTTTATTTTACTAATATAAGACCTATAAGCATTCTCGTCTTTCCGCGGTGATGTAAATTTCAGATAGATAAGCTGCATCAGGGTTTCCAGCTCTTTCGGAGATGAATGTCCTGATAAACTCTCGGAATACATACCGATATTGCTTGAGAGGGCAACCGTTTTACCTGCCAGCAGCTTCTGAAGATCGGTTTTTGAATAGTCAGCCAGGCCGCTCTCATTCATGATTGAAGAAGCATGCAGCGCCGAATGGTGAAAGCTGTCAGGCACAAGCGACTGACCGCCGGGGCTCTCGGCAGTGAACAATATTTCATCGTTTTTAAAATCTGTATTTTTCAGTATCACTTTGGCACCGTTCGATAACTTATATTCTGTAACACCAATTTCCGGGCTTTTTTTTGTGAAAAGTATACGTCCTCTTTCGGGCTTCTCTGCCATTAGTTCGGTGCCGGTTTTCTTATCCTGGTAAGGTTCAAGTGCCAGGTTTTTGGCCTCTCGGGCAATTGCCAGCAGTTCTTCTTCATCAGGTATTTTAACGCCTTCTTTTTCAGGCGCCTGAACAACCACAACACTATTTTCTTGTGTAATGAATTGTTTCGATAGTGCATTTATTTCGGGAAGCGTAATTCCGGGAAGGATATTTTTTACAAAATCATATTCAAATTCAATTCCTGGAACAGGTTCTTCGTTAAGAAAATTCCTGGTATATTCGCTTGCATAGGCCGATGATTCCGATTTATCCCTTTCGTTATATGATTTTTCATATTGGTTGAGAATAATTTTTTTCGACCTTTCAAACTCGCTTTCGGTAAACCCGTGGCGTCTTATCCGTTCATTTTCTGCAATTAAGGCCTGTAGGCCTTTTTGAACCCCTGTGTCGCTTACAAGTGCAGAAATAGTGAAAGCGTGCATCTCACCTATAAACTGGCCAAAAGCCGAACCGGCATTGATATAGGGAGGGTTTGGCTGCTCTTTTAGTTCAGCAAGGCGCTGGTTAAGCATGCCGGTGAAAAGATTGAACATTAAGGTTTTTCGATAATCATCATAGGTTTTAAAATCAGGCGATTTTGATTTATAATAAACCGATGCCACGGTTACGGGAGACTCCTTATCGGTTGCTACAACAGCATAAGGCTCTTTGTGCGGGGGAATTTCGAATACTTCTCTTATACGCGGTTTTTGGGGTGGCTGAAGATTGCCGAATTGCGATTTTATCTTGGCTTCGGTCTTGTCTATGTCGAGGTCGCCAACAATAATAAATGCCATGAGATCGGGCCGGTACCAGTCATCGTAGAAACGCTTCATGGTTTCCCTGTCAGCTGTTTCAATGATCTCTTTTTTGCCGATTGGCAGCCGTTCAGAATATTTCGAACCTTTGAGCAGCACCGGCAGCACCTTGTCTATCATGCGCTGAAATGCCCCGCGGTTGATCCTCCATTCTTCAATAATTACCCCGCGTTCTTTGTTTATTTCTGTAGTATCAAAAGTAACCTGGTGCGCCCAGTCTTCCATCACCTGGAAACCTGTCTCAATGATTTTCGCCGAATCGGCCGGAAGGGTGAGCATGTATACAGTCTCATCAAAACTGGTGTAGGCGTTTATTTCGGGCCCAAATTCAATACCCAGCGATTGCAGATATTCAATCAGTTTGTTTTTTTCAAAATTCTTTGTTCCGTTGAAACACATGTGCTCAATAAAATGGGCAAGGCCACGCTGGTCTTCATCTTCCAATATTGACCCTGCTTTTACTACCAGCCTCATTTCCAGACGGTTTTCTGGTCGTGAATTTTTCCTGATGTAGTACTTCATGCCATTGTCAAGTGTGCCTATTTTAACTTTACTGTCTACCGGCAGTTGCCTGATGTCGGGTGTCTGTGCATTTACAACCAATGCACCAAAAACAAAAGCAAAAATTGCTGCAGTTGTCTTAATATAAGCAATATTCATTTTTCAAACGGTTTTAGATTACAGATTAAAAAATCAAATGTAAATAATCGTTTTTAAATTATGTAATTAAAATGCAAATTGAAATTATTTTTGTATCCTTTCTGATCTTTTCCGTCTAAATAGCAGGAAAATTGTTTTAATGGAAGTTTCAAATTATATATCATCTTTTCTCCTTATTCTTTATTTGAAATATTTTGTTTTCCTGTCTTTTGATGACGGACTGCAAAACCAAAGAGATTTAAAACCTTATCCATTTACTGAATTTTCAGTCTGTATGCCGGCAGGTTCAAATGTATTGCAGACCGAAAACAAGAGAAAGCTCCCGGTTGCATGGTGGTTGAAGCTGATGTCTTATTTACCTTCGCGCGAGCTGTCGAACCCTGGTTACTATAAAATATACAGGTATTGCACTTTTAGTGGAGAAGACTTAAACAATCTGTTTCTGAAAAACAGAAATCTACGGCTATAGTCTTTTGCTTTCTTACAAACATAATAGATTATTTTCACTATTAATACTTTAACTATGGAAGCAAAAGACGAAAAAAAAGAACCCATAATAAATAAGAACGGTTGGTTGCCGGTACTTGTCATCGCAGGCGGATTGACCCTTTTGATCATCGCGCTGAAGCTTATCATGTCTTTACTTGGTAATTCTGCTGAATAAAAGCGGATAAGTGAGGTTAAAATAAGAGGCTGTGTGAAAAGTGTTTAGTTCTTTAATAACGCCAAAGACACTTTTTACACAGCCTCTTTTGCCGGTCCGCGGGGGATCGAACCCCGGACCCCATGATTAAGAGTCACGTGCTCTACCAGCTGAGCTACGGACCGGTATTGGAGGTGCAAATTTATTAAATATTGCCACATTATCAAATTAAATTAACCTTCTGATAGAATGTCCCAAAAATTATTCAGGTATTATGTTTGTATTATTGCCATAATCCTTGTTAATAGGGATAATCATTATAAAATACTAAAACTTTTTATGTAATTTTGCGTATATCGGGTATTGATAACTCCGGGTTTTATTACCTGTAATTATTGTTATAAATATATTTTAATAAACATAAATTACTAATTTCTCACAAATGAAACGAAAAACCATTACTTCAGGATTTACCGGTTATTTACTTTCTGGCATTTTATTGTTTTGTAGTACATCTTTAATATCTGGACAGCCTTACATCGCGAAACCCGATGGATATGCAGGTCATGCAGGGACAACAGGAGGAGGAAATGCAACCCCTGTTACGGTTTCTACGGCTGCAGATTTTCTAACAGCAGTAAATAACAGTACTGCTTCGGTTATTATTGTAAATGGCAGACTTAATGTCGGTAATGTAACCATTGGTTCCAACAAAACTATTATTGGTGCTAATGCAAATTCAGGGTTATATGGCGGCACGATTAAAGTTAATGGAAGCAACTACATTTTTCAGAACCTTACATTTGGACCTGCAAGCGGTGACGTAATGGAATTGTCTGGGGCCACAAAAGTGTACATAACGAAGTGTACTATGCATGATGCTGGCGATGAAGTGCTTTCCATTGTAAGGGCATCTGATTTTGTTACAGTTTCGTGGTGTAAGTTTTATTTTGATAACACACACAGCCATGCTTTTGGCCATTTGATTGGTAACAGTGACGATCGCATAACAGATCGCGGTAAATTGCATGTTACCATGCACCATAACTGGTATGACTATGGTATTCGGGGCAGGCAACCCAGGGTAAGATTTGGGTATGTTCACATCTACAATAATTACTATAATAGTGTAGGCAGTGGTTATGCTATCGGAATAGGTTACGAATGCCATATCAGGTTGGAAAACACCCATTTCGATAGAGTTTCAAGCCCCTGGGCTGATTATGGCGGAGTTAGTAATGGCATAATGGGCTGGAGCAATTTAATTTTTGAAGGATGCTCTCAACCAACTTTTATGCCCAATAAATATCCGGCATTCAGCCTGCCTTATTCATATTCACTTACACCCGTTGACTACGTTAAAACGATTGTTAAAGCTGGCGCCGGGAATGTATTTGGTTTTTACGAAGAGAATTTTCCCGTGGTATCTGTTACTTCACCTGCAGATAGCGCACAATACCCCTCAGATTCAACTGTTACAATTGATGTGGATGCTACCATTGCAGCAGGCGAAATTGTAAAGGTGAGTGTTTATAACGATTCTTTGATTGCCGTTGATACCATAGCGCCTTATTCAATTGCCTGGGGAAATGTTGAAGACGGAATTTATAAAATTAATGCCATCGCACTCGACAGCAACGGAATACTGGGTTTTTCAGAAAATATAACCGTTTTTGTAGGTGGCGGGGCAAAAATTACAGCACCGGCCAATGGCCAGAAAATAACAGTGCCGGGCAATGTTACCCTTAGCGCATTTGCCTGGGATGGTGGTGGGACAATAAAAGAAGTTGAGTTTTTCCAGGGCCAGACTTCTTTGGGCAAAGATACTACCGGGCTTTTCTCATATATATGGCAAAATGTGCAGCCGGGGGTACACACCATTCATGCCAGTGCAAAAGATAATGATGAGAATACTTTTCTTTCGCAGGAAGTAACTTTTACTGTTACCGGCGGGCCTGCAGGTTATGTATTTTGTTGTGCCGATGGCGATACCTGTAAATTTAGCAGCGCATCAGATGTTGCCTATGGGGCCAATGGTTATTTCAGATATAAATATAATATTACCGACAGCATAGCATGTAACAAACAGGTATTCGGAGATCCGGTTTCAGGATTGGCAAAAGGATGTTATGTAAGAGATGCTGTTATAACCGTAATTAAAGAAATGATTACCGAACCTGTAAAAATATATCCAAATCCGGTATCAAGCTTTTTAAACGTTGAATTCAACGGAGATCACACCGGGAAAGTAAATATTTCTTTATTCGATATTACAGGAAAATCAGTAATATCAATTAATACAGAAGATTTAATCAATAAATTGGACATGACAGGCTTGGCAGATGGATTATATATGCTGAAAATCAACGGTAATAGTTACAACAGGGTCGAATTAATAGTAAAATAGCTGTTATAGTATCAGGTATTTTTTTATGATATTATTGTAAATGGGGTGCTCTTGGTGAATCAGGGTGCCCCATTTTTTTGCTTTTGGGGTTGCCTGCTTTGAGCCGGGTAAAACTGCATTCCCCGTTCGACTTAGGCTGTGCCTATAGCCGTATTTTTTAAAAACTACTATCTTTGCCACCTTAATTACTAATTCATGAAACAGGTAAACAGCTTTATAAACCGCTACTTCGGAATAATTTTACTTGTTTCGGCAATTTCAGGTTTATTCATTCCCCTGCCCGATGTCAATACGGTAAATATTATCATGATATCTCTCGCTGTTATCATATTCTCTTCATTCTTCAGGATAGCACTTAACCGCGAGTTGTTTACAAAAGATATTAAACCGGTATCGTTATTCTTTTTCTTAAGATTCCTGGTAATTCCGGTTGCGGCATTTTACCTGCTTCACCTGTTTTCATCGTTCTATGCCATTGCCTTTCTGTTATTGCTTTTAATGCCGGCAGCAGTTTCATCTCCTTCTTTTTCAGCCATGTTTAACGGAAATGTAAGCCTTGCATTAAAAATACTGGTGTTTACAAGTTTTCTTTCCATTTTTTCCATCCCCTTTATCTGCCAGTTACTACTTACACATGACGTTGAAACAGATAGTAAACAGATGTTTTTAACCATGGTTTATACCATTGTGATTCCTTTTCTTGCACATCTTCCGGTAAGAAAAAGCAAAAAAATAAAAATGGTCATATCAGATAATAACCCGTTGATAACAGCTGTAGGGCTTATCGTTATATTTATTAGTGCCACTTCACGAAACAGGGATATCATCTTTGAAAACCCCGAAAAAATTCTGATTTACACGATTATCTCAATCATTGCTTTTCTACTCTTCTATCTTATCGGTTACTACCTGCTGCCGGGCAGAAAAAAAGCCGATAAAATAGCCTATTCGGTTTCTTCAGGGGCAAATAACATAGGGCTCGGGGTTACCCTCACCGCGTTGTTTTTTCCCGGAGATATCAACGTATTTTTCATTGTCTCGCAACTCGCTTGGATTTTTGCACTTATTCCGATGAGGCATTTTTATAAATTGGATTTTTAGCAATGATTAAGTTCACTTACAATATCATTGTACCTTGTTTCGTAACTGATAAATTTTTAATATTTTGCGTTATTAAATAAAATAATGTAGTTTTGTAGCAGGAATATGAGCATTTGAGCTGGCTCGAAATTATTGACAGATTATTTCTTTAATGTCCTGCACCTCAATCTCTCACTTTCCCTATTTTTAATCTTTTAATTTTTTTTTATTTATTATGAACATTTTTATTGCTAAACTGAATTACAAAACATCGAGCGATGTTTTAAAAGAAACATTTGAAGAGTATGGTGAAGTTTCCTCAGCCAAAGTAATTTTAGATCGTGACACAGGTCGTTCAAAAGGATTTGGATTTGTTGAAATGCCAAACGAACAGGAAGCCGGAAAGGCGATTGATGAATTAAATAATTTTGAACTTGAAGGCAGCAAGATCGTGGTTAAAAAAGCCAACCCGCGCGCCGACAGCGGGTCAGACCGCAGATCATTCAGTCCGAGAAATTATTAATTTTTTCATCAGGATTTATTCTTTGCATACTGCAAAACCTGCATATACAAAACAACTGGTTAAATAATCAGCTCAGGGTTTAAAAGAAAGGTTTATCGCAACGATGATAAACCTTTTTTTATTCTGCAATTCCCGAGATATCTTTTAATGCCAGCATCAGGGCTTGGGTTCCTTTTTTTCCGTAACCCCTGGCTTTTACCGAAATGTAAAGCTGATGCGCCAAGGCAAGTCCGGGGAGAACAATACCCATTCTTTTTGCTTCATCCAGTGCAATGCCCATGTCTTTGATAAAGTGGTTTACAAAAAATCCCGGCTCATAGTCATTGTTTACTATACGAGGTGCCAGATTGTTGAGCGTCCAGCAGGCGGCTGCTCCACCGCTTAATGCTTCCAGCATGCTTTCAGGGTTGAGTCCTGCTTTATAAGCGTATAGAAGGCTTTCGCATACCCCTACCATTGTAGATGCAATGGTTATCTGGTTCGTCATTTTGGTATGTTGCCCTGAACCTGCTTTTCCGGTGTATATAATCTTTTTGCCCAACAGTTCGAAAAATGGTCTTATTCTGACAAATATTTCGTTGTCACCGCCTGCCATTACCGACAGCGTGGCGTTATGGGCACCAATATCGCCTCCCGAAACGGGGGCATCAATTGCGAAAGCGCCGGTTTGCATCGCCGCATTGTATATTTCAACTGCCAGTTGCGGACGGGTAGTGGTCATATCAACTGCAATTTTGCCTTTCTGCAATCCTTTCAAAATTCCCTGTTCACCGAAATAGACCTCATTAACATCTTCAGGAAAACCAACCATGGTAAACACTACTTCAGCATTTTCTGCTACCTGGCGGGGTGTATCTCTCCATTCAGCACCCAGTTTTATTAACGGTTCTGCCTTTGATCTGGTTCTGTTATAGACATAACATGTATATCCGGCCGATAAAATATGCCCCAGCATGGGAGTTCCCATGACACCTGTACCGATCCATCCAATTTTTATTGATTGATTGTCCATAATGGTTGCATTTATGCCGCATTTTAAAAATAAATCTTTGGCCCGACAAGATATTTTTTTACCAGTTTGCGCTGAAATTCAGAAAAATCATTGTTTTCAAGATGTAGCTCTTTCAGGTTTTTCATGCCGTCTATCTCCCTTTGCAGCAACCTTATTTTATTATCGCTCATATCAAGATATTCCAAGTTTTCAAGGTTGCCGATGAATTTTGATACAGAGTATATACGGTTGTTGTTCAAATAGATATGTTTCAGGTTTACAAGCTGGCTGATTTCGTTTTCTATCCTTTCAATATTATTTCTCGACAGGTTAAGGTATTCGAGTGTTATAAGTGAAAAAATACCCGAAGGCACAGACTTTATCCTGTTTAATTCAAGGTCGAGCCTCAGCAACCGTGGTAGCGAACTGCTTTTTACATTCAGGTTGCTTATCTCATTGATGCTAAGGTTGAGATCGGTTAAATTTTCAAGGATGAGGTTATTTTCACCGAATGATTTGAGTTTATTGTTTGATACATCAAGTTTTTGCAGGCTTTTCATTCCGGTGAGGTCGGGTAGTTTTGTGATTTTGTTTTCTGAAAGGTTCAGAATCATAAGATTGGTCATGCTGTTCACAGATTCAGGCAGTCCTTTCAGGTTGTTTTTGCTTAGGTTGAGTTCGGTTATCAGGTTAAGTTTGCCGAAAGTGGCGGGCAATGTATCAAGCTGGTTGTTATAAAGATTTATTTCCCTCAGGTTTGCCAGGTTCCCGATACCGGCCGGAAGGCTTCTGAGATTGTTGCGTTCAAGGTGAAGTGCTGTTAGCCTGGTAAGGTTTCCGAAAGTATGGGGCAGTGAATCGAGCTGGTTCCAGTTCAGGTCAATTTTTTTAAGATTTTTAAGGTTGCCGATTTCAGCAGGTAAATATTTAATCCGGTTTGAAAATAGATCAAACTCTTCAAGGTACTGAAGGCTTCCAATTTTTTTCGGAATGCTGTCGAGTTTATTTTCACCAAGCATTAGTTTTTGCAGGTTTGAAAGCGTCCACAGGGCATCGGGCAATACCTGTATACTGTTGTTGCGCAGGTATAGTTCCTGAAGGTTTTTTAATTTGAATATTTCATCAGGAATTGTCGTGAGTTTATTGCCGTCAAGGTTCAGGATATAAACCTTTTTCTTGTTTATAAGGGCTTCGTTCAAAGAGCGGTAGACTTTTTCATCTGTAAGCACAGCAGGGGCTTTCTGTTTTTTTTGCGCCTGCAACGATACAGGATGAATTGATAACAAACCGGCAATAATAATAACGACTTGGAATACTCTCATTTGTGTATAATTAAAAGATAATACATTTTTATATAGTTTTAACCTGCCCTGGCTATATGCAGGGTTAAATTCAGGATGCTGTTAAGCAAGGCAAACTTACAATAAACGATTGAAAAGCCCAATGACTGTTTTTAAGTACATAATATTTTATGGGGATTGATGATGTTTGTATTTTTATTTTTTCAATCAGAACAATTTTATTAATATTATTCTTTGTAAATTAATCAAAAAAACATGACAGTTACATTTGTTCATATTTGGGTGAAAGAAGAATTTATCGATGCTTTTATCAAAGCATCGTACGAAAACCATCTGGAAAGTGTAAAAGAGTTTGGCAACCTCAGGTTCGATATTCTTCGCGATCTCAACGATCCGGTCAAATTCATTTTTTATGAAGCATATACCTCTGAAGAATACGCGGCAGCGCATAAAGAAACACCGCATTACCTGAAATGGAGGGATACAGTGGCAGACTGGATGGCAAAGCCGCGCGAGGGGGTCAAATACAATATACTCTATCCCGAAAATGAATTGCCATGGTAGGGCCATTTGCCATATCGCATTTACCGGCAATTGTATTTGGAGCGGGAAGCATCTCCCGATTGCCTGAAATGCTTTCGGAATATGGTAATACTTTTCTTGTAGTTACCGGAAGCGAATCTTTTCAGGCAGGACCTGATGGCATGAAGTTTTTCGAAACTTTAGATTCAAAGTGTTATACTGTTTTCAGGGTCAGAATCAGCAGGGAACCTTCACCATCTGATATTGATGAGATTGTAACCTTATATGCTGACAAAAAGATAGATGCCGTAGCAGGTATAGGAGGCGGAAGCGTGATTGACGCTGCCAAGGCTGTATCAGCCATGCTGAAACTTAAATCGCCGGTAAAGGATTACATTGAAGGGGTAGGGAACAAAAAACACCCTGGTATAAAACTGCCTTTTATTGCTGTGCCTACAACAGCCGGCACAGGCAGCGAAACCACCGAAAATGCAGTGATAAGTGAGGTTGGGGAGAATGGCTTTAAGAGGTCGTTGCGCCATAAGGCGTTTATGCCCGATATAGCCCTTGTTGACCCGGGGCTTGCGCTTGGCTGTCCGCCCGACATTACCGCGGCTAGCGGTATGGATGCCCTTACCCAGTCACTCGAAGCTTTTCTGTCGGTTAAAGCAAATACTTTTACCGATTCCCTCGCCCCTGAAGCTATCAGGCTTATTGTCTCAAACCTGCCCTCGGCAGTTAAAAAGCCTGATGACCTGAATGCCCGAACTGCCCTGGCATATGGTGCGATGATATCAGGCATATTACTTGCCAACGCCGGGCTCGGCCTGGTGCATGGCTTTGCATCATCGATAGGAGGATTGATTGATATACCTCACGGTGTATTATGCGGTACCCTGATGGGTGTATCCAACAGGTTTATATTGAATAAAATGCTGGCTCAGGACAGTCACAGCAGATACATACATAAATATGCACTGCTTGAGCAGAACATCATGCCTGGCCAAAATGCTGACCATATTTCTGCAGCAAGATCTTTTGTAACAAGGCTCGAAAAGCTTGTGGATGATCTGGGTCTGCCTCGTCTTGGCAGGTATGGTCTTGCAAAAAGTAAGATTGAAAAGATCGCCGGACAGACCGGACAGAAAAATAACCCTGTGGTACTTGATAAAGATGAACTGACCAGTATTCTTATAGCAAGATTATGAATATAACAATATCACAACTATTCAGCCATACTGTCGTATAACATTTATTTTAAAGTTTAGAAACAACCTGAAATATCAGATTCAAAACAAAGCATGGGCCATAAGGTTTTAGTAGTAGACGATACAACTGTTAACAGGGAATTGATCCTGAATATCCTTAAAAACACCGATGGTGAATACGAGGTACTTGAGGCTGTCAACGGGCTTGAAGGCTATCATGCTGCA
Source organism: Bacteroidales bacterium (assembly GCA_046485045.1). Lineage (GTDB taxonomy): Bacteria > Bacteroidota > Bacteroidia > Bacteroidales > UBA10428 > JAFGPL01. Next base: position 17,988 of record JAWOHT010000269.1, on the reverse strand, counting down.
TTGGGCCATCTGCCGGATATTATCCTTATGGATTACAGGATGACTGAAGTTGACGGAATCAGGGCAATTAATTTGCTTAAATCGAACGATGTAACCAAAGAAATTCCGGTACTAGTCGTAACTGCCTACAGTTCTCCCGAAAACCTTAAAGAATGTTTTGAAGCCGGGGCATTTGATTACATCACCAAGCCGATTAATTCAGAAGAACTTGTTTCAAGAATGAAGAAAGCGCTGGGTGTAAACCAGCAAATAAAAACAATACAAAACAGAATTGCTGAGTTTGAAGATAAAAAGAGCGAGTTTGAAAACCTGGCAATTATTTCGGGCAACAGACAAAACTCTTTTATACTGATAAAAACAGATGGTGAGCTTGAATGGGCCAGTGAAGGGTTTGAAGGGCTGCATGGCATGACGCTTGAAGAGTTCAGGGTGAAAATGGGGAGCACGATTTTCAGCCTTTGCCAGGATCCGGAGATAATTGCACAGTTTAATAAGTGCGTGGCAAAAAAAATTCCTATTGAATTTACTTCGAAAATCGTTAAAAAAGGAGGTGAAGAAAAATGGATACAGACTTTTATTTCTCCAAAACTGAATGAAGAACAGCAGGTTGAAAGGCTTATCGCTACCGAAATAGATATATCTACCTTAAAGAGGAAAGAAGAAGAACTGAACAAGCAAAACCAGCGCATGCAGGCAATCATGCAAAACCTTGAAAAGGCCAACCAGCAACTTGCCGTACAACGCGATGAAATTAACCATCAGAAACAGTTGATACAGGAAGAGCAGAACAAATCAGAAAAACTGCTTTTGAATATTCTGCCATTTGAGATCGCCAAGCAGCTAAAAAGCAAAGGAAAAGCCACAAGCCGCCAGTACAAAACAGTTACTGTACTTTTTGCCGATTTCAAAGGTTTCTCAAAATTCTCTATGGAGCTCGAACCGAATGACCTTGTAAATATTCTTGATACCTATTTTGCCAAGTTTGATGAGGTTATCGGTAAACATTACCTCGAAAAGATTAAGACAATAGGAGATGCCTACATGTGTGCCGGAGGTCTGCCACTGCGGAACAAAAGTAATCCCTTTGATGCAGTTCTTGCCGGATTGGAGATTCAGTATTATATGAACCGCCTGAACGACAGTAAAGTGGTTAATAACCTTTCTGTATGGGAGTTGAGGATTGGCATACACACCGGGCCACTTGTGGCGGGGGTCGTGGGGCGAAGAAAATTTGCATACGACATATGGGGTGAAACGGTTAATATTGCAAGCCGAATGGAACAATCCGGCCATGTCGGTATGGTGAATGTTTCGGGTGATACATATGAGTATATCAAAGAATTTTTCTTTTGCGACTACAGGGGGAAAATAGAGGCCAAAAATATCGGTAAAATAGATATGTATTTTGTTAACCGGTTGAAACCCGATTTTTCGATAGATGCAGACGGTTTAGTCCCCAATGAGCAGTTTGTTAACATGGTAAACCGGTTGTAACCTATATGTGCCTTTCTTCCAGCACTTTTACAACATCTTCTATACGGTAAGATTTTGCCGAAAGTAAAACCAACAGGTGATAAACAAGGTCGGCGGCTTCGTTAAGGAAGAGGTCATCATTTTGATCTTTGGATTCTATTATTAATTCCACAGCTTCTTCACCAACTTTTTGTGCAATTTTGTTGATCCCTTTAGAGAATAGTTTTGAAGTGTAAGAGTTATCGGGCATTTCTGCTTTTCGACTGTCAATAATGTCCTGCAGGTGTTTTAAAAATTCAGTGTTACTTTGGTTCATGATGCAATATTTTTTTTGTTTTCAGATGATATCTATTCTCACGGTAATATTCCGTTCTTTGAGGAAGGCTTTCAACCCGGGCACGGTGATCTCCCTGAAGTGGAAAATGCTGGCGGCCAGTCCTGCATCGGCTTTTCCGGTTGTAAACACCTCGGCATAATGCTCCATATTACCTGCACCACCAGAAGCAATTACTGGAATTGAAAGACTCTCCGATAATGTTGCTGTGGCTTTGCAGGCAAATCCGTTTTTGGTGCCATCGTGGTTCATAGAGGTAAACAATATTTCCCCGGCCCCGCGGTTTTGTGCTTCCCTGGCCCAGGAGAAAAGCTCTTTTTCTGTCGGTATTCTCCCACCATTGATATAGGCAGTCCATTGCCCTTCTTTTTCTAATGCATCAATTGCAACCACTACAAACTGGCTGCCAAAATGCAGTGCCATGGCGTTTATTAGGTCCGGATTCTTAATCGCAGCCGAATTAATGGACACCTTATCTGCCCCCGCGGCAAGAAGTGCCTCAATGTCTTTGAGTTCGGAAATGCCCCCGCCAACCGTAAAGGGTATGTTTACATTTTTTGCAATTCTTTTTACCAATTCCACAAATGTTTTACGGCCTTCGTGCGATGCGGTAATATCGAGAAAAACCAGCTCATCGGCGCCCTGTTCGGCATACATTGCCCCCAGTTCAACCGGGTCGCCGACTTCGCGTATATTAACAAAATTAATTCCTTTTACAGTCACACCATTTCTTACATCCAGGCAGGGAATGATTCTTTTAGCAAGCATTTTTTTTAGTATTAAAGGTATTTTTGAAGCTGGTCGAGGGTAATCCGGTTTTCATAAATGGCTTTGCCGATTACAACCGATGGCACGCCAATTTTTTCAAGTTCATCAATGTCTTCTATCGAAGAAATGCCTCCACTGGCAATGATATGCAAGTGAGACAATAATTGCATGATGCTTTTGTAGAGCGATGTGGCAGGGCCGTTTAACATACCGTCGCGCGAAATGTCGGTACATAAAACCTTTCGTATCCCGGTCTGCATTTTTTCAATAAGAAAATCAAAAAGGTCTATATCTGTTGTGGTTGTCCATCCTGAAATAGCGATTTTGTAATCGCGTACATCTGCACCAAGTATTATTTTGTCTTTCCCGTATTTATCTACCCATGTGTCGAGGTTACACGGATTGGTGATGGCAACGCTTCCGATAGTGGCCATTTTTGCACCGTGGTCAAAGATTTTTTGTATGTCTTCGTCCGATTTAATACCACCTCCGAAGTCAATTACAAGATTCGTTGCCGCAGCTATTTCAGAGAGGGTCTTCAGATTCACCACATGTTTTGCCTTGGCACCGTCAAGATCTACAAGGTGCAGTCTTTTCAGACCGGCATCCTCAAATTGTTTCGCTACATCAACAGGTTTTTCACTATAGATTTTTTTTGCTTCGTAGTTGCCCTGTTCAAGCCTTACGCATTTTCCATCAATAATGTCAATGGCGGGAATAATTTCTATCATTTCTTTATTTTTAAAAAGTTTTCAAGAATTACAGCTCCTGTTTTTCCACTTTTTTCAGGATGAAATTGTGTGGCATAAAAATTTTCTTTCTGCAATGCAGCGCTGAAGGGCACAATATAATCGCAGAAAGCGGCAGTATCATTTCCTGTGGAGGCATAGTAGCTGTGTACAAAATAAACAAAACTATCCCCGGGAATGTTTTTAAAAAGTTCACCTTTCAGGTTATACAGGCTGTTCCATCCCATCTGGGGCACTTTATGCACGTTTTCGTTGCCTGGTTTTGGCAAAAACTTAATGACTTTTTCTTTGAAGATGCCGATACAGGGGGTGTTGTTTTCTTCAGAATGCAGGCACATTAACTGCATGCCAAGACAGATTCCGAGTACCGGCTGCTTTAGTCCCCTGATAAGCAAATCAAGTTTTTCTTTTTTTAGATAACCCATGGTGGTGCTTGCCTCACCAACACCCGGAAATATAACCCTGTCTGCACTTGTTATTTCTTCGGGTACATTGGTCACCAATGGCTGAATACCAAGCCGCTGTAAAGCATAGTCTACCGACATGATGTTGCCTGCGTTATATTTAATGATCGCTACTTTCATTTGTGTAAAAAATGTTTATTTAAATAATAAACCTATTGTATTGGTACTTTTTTTCCGCTATTCATACTCATCCAAACACAATTGTTCTGTTGTTATAAACCAGTGTTCTTCGCTGCAAGTGCAGTAAAACAGCCCTTGACAAGACAATTTTTTCAAGGTCTTTTCCTTTTCTTATAATTTTTTCAATATTGTCTGTATGGCTGATACGTGCTACATCCTGTTCGATAATTGGCCCTGCGTCAAGTTCTGCTGTAACATAGTGGCTGGTGGCCCCGATAATTTTCACACCTCTTTCATAAGCCGAGTGATAGGGTTTTGCCCCCGGAAAGGCCGGTAAAAATGAGTGGTGGATGTTGATAATCCGGTTAGGATAATTCCTGATAAGGGTATCTGAAACAATTTGCATATATCTTGCCAGCACAATAAAGTTTATATTGTTCTTTTTCAACAATTCCAGCTCCTGTTTTTCCATTTCTTCCTTATTAGCACTGTTTATGGGGAAATAATGGAAAGGGATTGAAAATTTATCGGCAATGTTTTTCAGGTCGTTATGGTTGCTGATGATTAGTGGTACCTCTACATTCCATTCGCCCGAATGCACCCTGGCAAGCAAATCGTAAAGGCAATGCGAAAATTTCGAAACAAAGATTGCCATCCGCGGGGGTTCATCGGGAAAGTAAAGCCGCCAGCTCATGTTATATTTTGCAGCTATCTGTGTGCCAAAGAAATCGGCAATTTTTTCACGAGGTATCAAAAATTTGTCAAGTTCCCATTGCACACGCATAAAAAAGATTTTTTTCTGGTGGTCAACATGCTGTTCCAGGTAGATGATGTTCCCGTTATTGTTGTCGAGAAACTCGGTTATCTTTGCAACAATGCCTTGTTTGTCAGGGCAATGCATTAGAATAATTGCAGTATTGGTAAGTTTGTCCGGCATATGGTTTAATTATATTACCCCCTTGGTAGAAGGGAGGTTAAAGTTATAAATATCTTTTTTTACAGCCATTTTAATAGCTCTTCCAAACGCTTTAAAAATGGCTTCAATCTTGTGGTGTTCGTTTTGTCCTTCGGCTTTAATATTCAGGTTACACTTTGCTGCATCGGCAAACGATTTAAAGAAATGCATAAACATTTCTGTGGGCATTTCGCCAATTTTTTCTCTTTTGAAATCTGACTCCCACACCAGCCAGCTTCTGCCAGAAAAATCTATGGCAACCTGCGCCAGGCAGTCGTCCATTGGTAAAACAAAACCGTATCTTTCAATTCCGGCTTTGTTGCCGAGGGCTTTTAAAAACGCTTCACCCAAAGCCAGGGCGGTATCTTCGATGGTGTGATGCTCATCTACATGCAGGTCGCCATTTACTTTAATGCTGATATCGCTGCCCGAGTGTCTTGCCACCTGGTCGAGCATATGGTCGAAAAATCCCATTCCGGTTGATATATCAGATTTTCCGGCAGCATTGAGGGTTACGCTTGCAAGAATATCTGTCTCACCGGTTTTACGGTGCACTGTGGCGCTGTTTTCATATCCGGCAATAAACCTGTAAATGTCATCCCAATTGTTGCTCAAAAGCGCACACGTAGTTTCGAAATTGTACTGGGACACTTTGTCCTTAGCTGTTTCATCGCAGAAAAAAACCGCTTTTGCACCAATATTTTTAGCAAGTTCAACATCGGTAAGCCTGTCGCCGATTACAAATGAATGCTGAAGGTTGTAATCGCCAGTAAGGTATTTTTTAAGCAAACCGGTTTTCGGTTTCCTGTTTGGTGAATTGTCTTCAGGAATGCTCTTGTCTATCAATATGTCGTCAAAAATAACTCCTTCATTTTCAAATGCCTTTAACATTTTTTCCTGTACTTTTCTGAAACTTTCCTCGGAATACGAGCTGGTTCCAAGCCCATCCTGGTTACTAACGATAACCAGTTCGTAGTTGAGGTTTTTACGCATGTAATAAAGGTTACGGAAAACGCCTGGTGTAAATTCAAGTTTCTCCAGCGAGTCAACCTGAAAACTTACCGGTGGCTCAATGATTAGTGTTCCGTCCCTGTCGAGAAATATGGCTTTTTTCATCCGTTTATATTATTTAACTATTTAAAAATAAAATACTTAAAAATTCGTCTTATCACTTAAATTATTCAGTTTAAATTCAATTTGTGTGTTCTTATACTGTTTTTGTCTGTTCATTTGAATTTTCCAAGCACTTTTAGCAACAGGTCATTCTCCTGAGGCAGGCCAACGGTTATCCTCAGGCAGCCTTCGCAAAGGCGTACTTTAGACCTGTCTCTTACAATAATTCCTTCGTTTACAAGATATTTATAAAGCGATTCGGGTTTGCTGACCTTCACAAGCAAAAAGTTGGCATCGGAAGGAAAAACACTGATAATTTGAGAATATTTTGGCAGCTCTGCCGCAAGTCTGTCCCTCTCTTTTAAGATCATTTCTACCCCTCCGTTATTAGAGTCTTTTTTGTCAAGCGCTTCACCGGCGATTTTTAATGTAGTGCTGTTTACGTTATAGGGGAATTTAATTTTGTTCATTACCGAGATAACCCGCCTGTCTGCAAAGCACATACCCAGCCTGATGCCTGCCAGTCCCCATGCTTTGCTGAATGTCTGAAGAATTATCAGGTTCTGGTATTCTGCTAGTTTGCTTAGCAGACTTTGCTGTGTTGAAAAATCAATGTAAGCCTCATCAAGTACCACCAGATTGCTAAAACTATTAAGGATATTCTTGATTGCTTCCCCACTGAAACTATTGGCTGTAGGATTATTTGGCGAGCAAAGAAAAAGCAGTTTGGTATGGCTGTTTGCCATTTGCAAAAGTTTTTCAACATCGGGCTGAAAATCGTCTGTAAGCAATACTTCGTTATATTCAACCTCGCTAATATCGGCGCAAACCCTGTACATGCCGTAAGTTGGTTCAACCGAAAGGATATTGTCGGTGCCGGGCTGACAGAAAGCCCTTATTAACAGGTCTATTGCTTCATCGCTGCCGTTACCCAGGAAGGTCATTTCAGGTTCAACCCCTTTTATTGCGGTAATTTTTTGTTTCAGGTTCCACTGCAACGGGTCGGGATAACGGTTATAAAGCGTGTTGACAGGGTTCTCGTTGGCATCAAGAAATGTGGCGCCATCGCCTGTAAATTCGCTACGGGCGGAGGAATATGGTTTCAGCCTGCCAATGTTAGGCCTTATCAGTTTGTCTATATCTAAAGTTTTCATAATTTATCAATTTCTTTTAATCTTAACTCCACGGCATTTTTATGCGCTATAAGGTTTTCTGATTCTGCCATTATTTCTATTGCTGGTCCGATGCGTTTCAGTCCCTCTTTGCTTATTTTCTGAAAGGTGATTTTTTTCACATAATCGTCAAGGTTTACCCCGTTGTATGCTTTTGCATGTCCGTATGTCGGAAGTGTATGGTTAGTACCCGAAACATAGTCGCCGGCGCTTTCGGGGGTGTAATCACCAATAAATACACTGCCGGCATTGATGATTGCTTCGGCTACAACATCGGCATCTTTGGTCGAAATGATAAGGTGTTCGGGGGCGTATTCATTGATCAACCCAATCATTTCTGAAATATTTTTCAGCAGGATGATGCGGCTGTTTTTGAGCGATTTCGCGGCAAAATCTTTTCGGGGAAGTGAACTTAACTGGATTTCAATTTCATGAAGCACTTTCTGTATGATTTTTTCTGAATCGGTAACTAGGATAACCTGGCTGTCGTTGCCATGTTCGGCCTGAGAAAGGAGGTCGGAAGTAACGAAAACAGGGTTGGCCGTGTCGTCTGCCATTACAGCTGCTTCTGATGGGCCGGCAGGCATATCAATGGCTACGTCTCCCTGTGAGACAATCTGTTTGGCTGCTGTTACATACTGATTGCCGGGCCCGAAAATTTTATAAACTTTGGGTACTGTTTCTGTACCAAAAGCCATAGCACCAATGGCCTGAACACCACCCAGCTTAAAAACACGTGTTACCCCGGTGATTTTTGCTGAATAGAGTATGGCAGGGTGTATGCCTCCTGATTTATCAGGGGGCGTGCATAGGACGATCTCACGGCAACCGGCTATACGGGCCGGTATGGCGAGCATAAGTACGGTAGAAAAGAGCGGAGCGGTGCCGCCGGGAATATACACCCCGACTTTTTCAATAGCCACGCTTTTTTGCCAGCACAATACTCCCGGTTGTGTTTCAATCTTTTTTATTTCTACCTGCTGGGCACTGTGAAATTTTTCGATGTTTTCTGCTGCAAGGTGAATGGCTTTTTTTAACTCAGGGTTTATCTTTTCGGCTGCTGATTCAATTTCTTCTTTGCCAGCCTCAAATTTTGAAAGCGACACCCCGTCGAACCTGCGGGTATAATCAATAAGGGCCTTGTCACCGCACATACGAATATCATTGAGAATTTCCATCACTTTCGGGAAGAGTATCTTTATGTCTTGCTGTGGCCTTTGGATAATCTCTTGCCATTCTTTTCGCGACGGGTTTTTATATACCTGCATTGTTGTGTGAATTTAGTTTTTATACAATCATTTTCTCGATTGGAATTACCAGTATGCCCTGTGCCCTGTATTCCTTAAGTTTTTCTATAATCTGCCAGAAATCGTTTTCGTTAACAACCGAATGCAGAGAACTCCACCCTTTTTCAGCCAGTGGCATAATGGTAGGGCTTTTCATCCCCGGCAGCAATTGGATTATTTTATCCAGGTTCACGTTTGGGGCGTTCAGAAGGATGTATTTATTGTTTTTGGCATTTAGGACTGAATGCACCCTGAAAAGTAAATTTTCAAGTATCTGTTTTTTTTCTGTATTCATTTTCCGGTTGCCAATAATCACTGCTTCAGACCGGGTGACTATTTCCACCTCTTTCAGACGGTTGCTGATGAGGGTACTGCCCGAACTAACTATATCAAAGATGGCATCTGCAAGTCCGATACCTGGAGCGATTTCAACCGATCCGCTGATTTCATGTATTTCGGCATCAATTTTCTTTTCTGTAAGAAATTGATGCAGTATTACAGGATAGGAGGTAGCAATCTTTTTACCGTTAAAAAAAGTCAGGTCATCGTAATGAATGTCCTGGGGAATGGCGAGCGACAGACGGCACTTTGCAAATCCCAGTCTGTCAACAATATCCACCGGTTTGTTTTGTTCCATTACCTCGTTTTCACCAACAATACCGATATCTGCAACATTATCGGCTACATATTGCGGAATGTCGTCGTCTCTCAGGAAAAGCAGTTCTACCGGGAAATTCTGGCCAACAGACACAAGTTTGAGCTTGCCTTCCTGGGTTAGTTTTATACCGCTTTCTCCAATCAGTTCAAGCGATTTTTCGCTTAACCTGCCCGACTTCTGCACCGCTATTTTTAAGTTTTTGTTTTCCATTATTTAGTTTTTTATTCAAAAAAAAAGGTTTGCAGTAGTTGCAAACCTTCGAGTTTTAATATCGTAATCCTGCACATACCGCATCTGCTACAGCAACGCTGCGTGATGATGATGAACATGTGCAATTATAGTAATCATATACCGGTTTTATAAGTGCAAAAATAAGAATTATTTGTAATAATATCAACAGTTGGCTTAATTTTTACTTCTGATGTTTTTCCATTTGCCCAATCAGCCAGTTAATTGCGTCTTCTTCTTTGGTAAACAGCCTGGTAGGGCTTTTGGGCTGACTGAATTTAAGGTACAAGTTAGCAAAATAACTTGATATTTTCGAATCTACGATAATGGCGGTTCCAGCTACATGCGGCCTGTATTGGGCTGCAGCATACGATCTGGTTTTCGAATCAATAAACAACATGTTCCTTACGTCAATAAGATTGCCGCATAACCTTTCACCATTCCAGGTATCGCCGACTTTGGTCATCTTTTCCAGTGTGTCCATATCAAGGGTACAGTTGTTAATAGCAACATACTTGTATATCTGGTCGTCACCCTGGGTTATTTCTATTTTATTATTGATTGTAGTTTTTTGCATAAGTTAAAACACCATAATAAATTTGCTGTACTCACTGATAAATGTTATAACTAGTATAATAATTTAATATTCAATATATTGAAGATTAATTAAGCTATTTGTCACTGCAAATTTAATATTAAAATCTGAAAAGAAAGAATTACTTTATTTAAGGAGAAATACATCTGTATAGAGATGGAAAATATAAATAACCTGAGGTGGAAATAAAATATAACCCATCCTGAAATACCCGGAACAATGAGATAAAAAGGTTTGAATACCAAAAAAGGATTAAAGCTCCTTTATTAGTTTATTTTTAGGCGATTTTTTCAAATCTTCGTAATATGAATTCATTATTTCTTCCAGCGCTTTTAGTTCTCTTGTTTCGCCTGCATGAACCCTATTCTGTCCCCTTTTGTCGAGTTTGTTAATAATGTAGCTTACGGATATATTTCCCGGGTCGATAGCAGGCTGGTAAGCTAACTCTTTTACATTCATCGTAGTAGTTTCTGAAATGATATTGGTGTCGAGCAAGTCGTAAATTATTTCGCGAACCAGTCTCACTGGTATATCAAGCATCTCTGAAATTTCACTTGAGGTTTGTGCAGGTCTGGCCTCAACGAAGTTTTTAATGACATGATGGGCCACCAGCAGCGAGAGTAGTTTTCTGTTGTAATTACTTATGAACAGGCTGTCGGTTTCATACTCGTAGTTTTCAACATTTTGGGATGCAAAAGCAATTTCGGCCCCTAAGAGTACGATGAGCCAGCTGTACTGCAGCCACATAAGAAAGAGCGGCAACGCGGCAAAGCCGCCATAGATTGCATCGTAACCCGAGAGATAAACCTGCAATTTTACATATCCCCACTGTAATATGTGAAAAAGTGTGCCGGCAATTACCCCGCCAACGAATGCCGCGCCGAACTTAACCTTGGTATTGGGCATGATAATATAGAGCAATGTAAAAACAAACCAGATTATGGAGAAAGAGAGGAACCATACCAAAACCTTTATCACCGGCCCGATATAGGCAACAATAAAGGTATCGTTAAAATAGTTGTTGATCTGCGATACGGTAAACCCGCTCGAAACAAAAATAAGTATCGGGGCAATGACTATGAGTGAAATATAATCGCTAAGTTTTCTTGACAGTGCCCTTGATTTCTTAATCTGCCAGATATTGTTGAAAGAACTCTCAATATTCCCCAGCACATTCATAACCGACCATATAAGTACAATAAGACCGGCACCGGCGATAAACCCTCCTTTCACATTGGCCAGCATATTGTTTGCAAAGTCCATCACCTCTTTAAGCACAGCCTGCTGACTCGACAAATTTTCTTTGAGGGTTGTTTCCAAATACTCCTGAAAACCAAAACCTTTTGCAATACCGAAAATCATCGCGAAAACAGGAACGATCGAAAGCAGACTGTAAAAAGTTAGCGCCGATGCCCTTAATTGAACATTATCTTTGGCAAATCCGCGAGAGGCAAGGACCAGTATCCTGATTTGTTTTATAAGCCATCTGAATCCGCCGTGTTTTCCTTTTAACGAGAGATGCCAGACATCTTTTTCAAAGAAATTTTTGATTTTCTGAAGCATGGTTTATCTGGATTTGGATAGTAAATAAACAATTGTTAATTACCAAATTTTGAAATTCAAAAATAATTTAGTTAATTTATTTACGATAAAAGTACGAATTAGTTATTAATAGCTGATGCAAAAGAACCTCCAATTCAAAAAAATACTGGTTGTGGAGGATGATGAAATGAATTTTATCTACCTGAGCCAGATCTTTAAAATTGCCAGAATTGAGATAATGCGTGCAAAAACAGGTTATGAAGCCTTGGAAATTGTAAAGCATTTCAAAGACATATCGCTAATTCTGATGGACATTCAACTACCTGATATTGATGGGTATGAAACCACACGGAAAATCAGAGAGATTAACACTAATATTCCTGTAATAGCACAAACAGCCGCCAGAAATATTAACAATGCTGAACTGGCAAAAAATGCGGGTTGTACAGATATAATTATAAAGCCATTCAAGATGGAAGAGCTCATGGCCAAAATGAAAAACTATCTGGTGTAGAAGCCTTCAGTAAGGTTGTTTTTTAAACGCTTACAATCAATATGCCATAGACTTTTAAGCACAAAATGATTGACGGTTCGATTGTGCCGCTTGCAAGGCGCAAAAAAAGACTATTTCATTTGTGAATATTATTATGCCCCAACAATTAACGATTCCCGATAAACGAATTGGCCTTAATTTCATCTATCAGTAGATTGGAAATATCTTCCTGTCCCTTTACATGTATGTATTTACCTCTGCCATAAGTGGCGATCTCTTTCATGAAGGTGATTGCCTTTTCATCAAGCCCGAAACCGATAATTGAAATGGTAATGCCCTGGTCGGCATATCCCGAAATCATTTGACTGAATTCATCTGCAGGTATGTTGCCCCCGGTAAATTTACCGTCGGTGGCAAGTATAATCTGGTTGTTCGCGTTTTGAATGTATTTCTTTTGGGCCAGATTATAGGCACTGTTCAGGCCCTTTACCCCATTGGTAATTCCGGCAGGTGCAAGATTGTTGATCACGTCTATGATCTTATCTTTTTCGCTGCCATCAACCGACCGGAGCAATATGACTGGTTCTTCGGCATAGGATATCACTGATACGTTATCAATTCTTCTTAGTACAGTAACCAGATTATTGACTGCTGCCTTCATGAGTTCGAGTTTGTTTTCGGCTTTCATAGATAACGATACATCAACAAGCAGTACCAGATTGTTGGCTGCATATTGGTCAACAGGAAGTGCAAAAGGCTCATTTACTTGATTATCGGGTATCTCAGGCTCGCTTTGGGGGAATTCAATATTCAGGGTGATCGCAGTAGCCGGATATGGTTCGGTCAAGGGATCAAGTTCAAAAAAGAGCACAGGGACAGACTTTCGCAGGTAAAAATCCTCCTCCAGGGTATGGTAGTCGTCGGCTTCTATCTTGGTATGATATTGTCCTGTTTTTAACTTTTTGGTCATTTTTCCGTTGTAGTCGGTTTTACCAATGATCTGCTGTATATTCAAAATAAACTCAACATGGGCATTAGCCACAGGTTCTTTGGTGATTTTGTTATGAACATTCACCTCCCTTATTTCCATGTTGGTTTGGTTTGGAAAGCACTCCTGCACAGTGGTTACTGTACCTTTAATGATAATCTCCGCCATTTCTTCGGAGGTATTTGAAACCACGATAATTTTTTCTTCAAAAGGGCCTATCCTGTTCAGGTCGGGAAGGACAAAAATCTTTCCCTGTTCACCGGGATGAATTAATTTGCTCTCATAGTTTACTTTAACATCGGTACTTTTTCTAACCATTAGAATAGCGAGCGGTTCGTTTCCTGAATTACTAAATTCAAAAACAGCAGGAGGGTAATCAAGGTTGGCCACTCTTCCAAAATCGTGTTCGTGTTTCTCAAATTTTAGTTTGGGCTGGGCGTAAATACATTGCGCAGTCAGCAGTAAAAAGATGATATTTACAGCGGGTCTTGTCATTATTATATTATTCGTCTTTTTTCTACGTCCCATTTTACCCTTCTCTTTTCCCTATATGCCCTGGTTGCCATCATACAGGCTATTGTAGCCTCAAACCCCTGATCAATACCGCAGGCAGGGGTTCCCCCAAACCGAATACAGTCGAGCCAGTTTTTAAGGTGAAGGAAAGATGAGTCGGCTTTTTTCCCGTCGCGCATGGTATAAGTAAGCCCTTTGCTGGCATAATACTGTTCTGTAGGCGATGTATATGCATCAATCTCAACTTTACCCTGACTGTATTCATAAAATATTCTGCCGGGTTCAATCTGTTTATTTTTTATATATGCGGCATATTGAGTTGATTCCCGGTCTACAATCATACGAATGTTATTGTCAACTTCAAGCGATCCGTCATGCCCCATGAAAATCCTTCCCCTGTCTCTGTTAGAAGCGAGTGAAGCGCTGTAAAGAAAGGTTATTTCTTTATCAGGGTAATTGCAAACAACATTGAATATATCGGGAGTTTCACGGTTTTCTTTGTGAAAAAAGACTCCGCCTTCTGCAACAACCGATTCGGGAATGCCCAACCCCATAAGCTGGTTGGCCACATCAAATTCGTGCGACATTAGCTGGCCGGAGATACCGGTCGAGTAATCCCAATATAAAGACCAGTTATAATAGCGTTTCAGGTCGAACGGCACTTTGGGGGCATTGCCAATAAACATATTCCAGTCAAGTGTATCAGGAGTTCCCGGTTTCAGGTTGCCCTTATTGTCGAGGTGCCTTACCCAGGCGCTGTCTTCGGAATTGCGGTTTGACGTGGCTTCAATAAGTGTGACCTTCCCGATTTTACCGTTCATAAGCAAATGCTGCGCCCTTAGGAAGCAATCGTTCTGCGCATACTGGTGCCCGACCTGCAGCACCATGTTGCTGTTTTTTACAGTGTCATAAAGTTTTACAGCATCTTCTTCGCTGTTGGTCATACATTTTTCACAATATACATGTTTTCCGGCTTTTATGGCATCAACTGCCATGTCTGCGTGCCAAAAATCGGGAGTGGCAATAATTACAGCATCAATATTATTGTCTTCGAGCATTTTTCTATAGTCTTTATAGCCTTTTGCCGGAGGGGCCGAGAAATTATTTTCGCTTCTATTGTAGGTTGACATCTCTAAGCCCTGTTGCAGGTGCAGGTCGAAAATATCACATACTGCTGTTAAAGAAATATTTAAACCTTCAATGTTCATGAATTGCAGTAATGTTTTATCGGGTTCTCCAGAGTCACCAGTATGTTGGCGTATCCAGTTGCGGTCTGCATAACCAAGTGACCTGAGTATGGATTTTCCGCGGTTTCCTGCACCAATAATACCTATACGTATTAGATCGCCTCTTCCTTTCGGAATGGTAAAATTTCTAAACTTTTTTTCGGGCAATATATCAAACCCAAGTTCATGTAATAATTTTTTTTTCTCTTCGGCAACCTTGCTTTCAGTTTGGTGTTTTCTGAAAAAAGAAAAACTAAAACAGCCAATTACTGGTACTGTTGCCAGTCCTTTAATAACATCTCTTCTGCTTATTTTATTGCCAGCCATAATATTTATTGCGTACCTGAAAATTAAGCCTGCAAAATAGTTAAAAAAAAAGGGACTTCCAAAAATGAAAGCCCCTTTGCCCTAACTAATTAAACCAACCTATTCGTTGTATTCCTTAATGATGTCTTTCACCATTTCGGCAGACACGCGTCCGTAAGTTTTTTCACCAACCATAACAACTGGTGCCAGGCCGCATGCACCTACACATCTCAGGCATCCGATAGAGAACCTTCCATCTGAAGTGCTTTCCCCAACCTCTATGCCGAGTTCTTTTTTAAATTCCTGGAGAACAGTTTCGGCACCCCTCACATAACAGGCAGTACCAGTGCATATTGATATAGGATATTTGCCTTTTGGTATCATCGAGAAGAAGCTGTAAAAGGTCACCACTCCATATACCTTGGCCAAAGGAACATCCATTTCGTGTGCTACTACCTCCTGTACTTCGGCAGGAAGGTATCCGAATGTTGACTGCACTTTGTGCAACGCATTGATTAACTCACCGGGGTTGTTGTCAAAAGATTTGCATATCTCTTTGATCTTGTCAACCTGACTTTTCTGAAGTTCTACTTTAATATTTGACATATCTCAGATTTTTCCGTTATTCAGTTTAAATATAAATGATTCTTTTTTTCTTATCTACATAATGGGTATGCAGCAATTTATGTGCTTTATCGCTCATGGGCTTTCCGAGGAATTCTTCATATAGTTTGATGATGTATGGGTTTTCGTGCGATTTTCTTATTGTTTTACCTGTATCTTCACGATAAATGGCCTCCATACGTTTTTTAAGAATTTCGGTTTTGCCATGATGTAACGGTTGTCCGCCACCGCCAATGCAGCCTCCCGGGCAGGCCATTATCTCTATTGCATGAAAATGGCTCTCTCCTTTTCTGATACTTTCCAGAAGCTGTCTGGCTTTGCCAAGTCCGTGTGCTATGCCGATATTGATGGGTGTGCCGTTAAAATCTATGGTAGCCTGTCTTATGCCTTCCATTCCGCGTAGTTCTTTAAAATCAACTTTATCAAGGCTTTTACCGGTGAAAAGTTCATAGGCAGTGCGAACTGCCGCTTCGATTACACCGCCTGTAGCCCCGAAAATCACAGCTGCACCAGAAGATTCACCAAGAGGGGCATCGAACTCGTCATCCTGAAGCGATGTGAATGTGATATTGGCCCTTTTTATAAGCGATGCAAGTTCGCGTGTTGAGATAGAATAGTCCACATCCGGATTGCCGTTTACCTTATACTCATCACGCTGGCACTCGTATTTCTTGGCCAGGCATGGCATAATTGAAACTACTATCAGGTCTTCTCTTTTTACATTTATTTTTTGTGCAAAATAGGTCTTGGCGATGGCTCCGAACATCTGCTGGGGAGACCTTGCTGTAGAAGGGATATCTAGCATGTCGGTAAACTGTGATTCAAAAAAGTTGACCCAACCCGGGCAGCAGGATGTAAGAATCGGCAGTTTTACATTTTTATCGCCCTTCAGATGCTTTGAAATCCTGTTGAGCATTTCGGTGCCTTCTTCCATTATGGTAAGGTCGGCGGCAAAATCGGTATCAAAAACATATTTGAAACCAAGCTGGCGCAAGGCCGAAACCATTTTTCCGGTGACAAGGGTGCCCGGTTCAAGCCCGAACTCTTCTCCAAGCGCTGCCCTTACAGCAGGAGCTGTTTGCACGATCACAGTTTTTTTAGGGTTGGCCAGGTCGCGTATCAGCCTGTTTGTATGGTCAACTTCGGTGAGCGCTGCCGTAGGACACACAGCCACACACTGCCCGCAATAGGTACATACCGAATCTTCGAGGTCCATCTCGAAAGCCGGTGAGACTACCGACATAAATCCCCTGTTTACAGCAGAAAGAGCACCTACAGTCTGAAATTCGTTACACATGGTTTCACACCTGCGGCACATGATGCATTTGTCCATGTTGCGGATAATAGAAGGTGAAAAATCCACGCGGTAGGTTGACATTTCTGATATTTCCTGGTATGGAATGCTCCTGATGCCAAGTTTTATAGCAATATTCTGAAGGTCACAGTTGCCCGATTTTGTGCAAACAAGGCACTCTTTCGGGTGATCTGACAGGATCAGCTCCATTACAATTCTGCGGGCATTTAATACCCTGATAGAATGTGTGTTTACAACCATTCCGTCGGTTGCTTCTGTAGAGCATGAGGGGGCGAGGTTTCTCCTGCCCGCCACTTCGACCACGCAAATACGGCAACCTCCGGGTTTGTGTTCAATGCCAAGGTCTGATAGGTCCATGTAACAAAGCACGGGTATATCAATACCGATTTTTTTGGCAGCTTTGTATATAGTCGTTCCTTTTTCTACTTCAACTATTTTGTTGTCTATTGTAAGTTTTATCATTTCCATTTTTTCACAATTAATTGACGATTACTGCATTAAATTTACACCTCTCGAGACATGCACCACATTTGATACATAGTTTCGGGTCTATTTTATGTATCTGTTTGCGTTCACCTGAAATAGCGCCCACAGGGCATGCCCTGGCACATGCAGTGCAGCCTACACAGTTGTCGGGAACAATTTCGTAGCTCATTAATGCTTTACATACCCCGGCAGGACATTTTTTATCAATTATATGGGCATCATATTCATGCCTGAAGTGTTCCAGGGTGGCCAGTACAGGATTTGGCGATGATTGGCCGAGACCGCATAAAGATGTGTCTTTGATAACAATGCTCAGGTTGATTAACCTGTCAATATCTTCAGTGGCACCGTTTCCTTTGCATATCCTTTCGAGCAGTTCGTGTAACCTTTTGTTACCTATACGACAGGGGGTACATTTACCACATGACTCTTCTACCGTAAATTCGAGGAAGAATTTGGCAAAGTCCACCATACAGTCGTCCTCGTCCATAACAATCATACCACCCGAACCCATCATTGAACCTGCGGCGATAAGGGTTTCGTATTCAATAGGAATGTCAAGGTGTTTTTCGGTGAGACA